>DAOUTW010000105.1 GCA_030668485.1 Candidatus Zixiibacteriota bacterium | reverse complement strand
TTGACACCATCGACCTGCATTCCGGTATGACCTTCGAGGCCGTCGATATGACTGCCAAGGCGGAATACACGTATGTTATCGGTCTGATAACTACCAACGAAGGCGAAGAAGACTACCTCAACCAGGTAGACGCTGCCCGCGCTTGGGCTCTTGCTCAGGGAATCTTCGTTGACTTCGTCTGCGATTGCGTTCCCGGAGATGCCAATGGCGACGGGAGGGTCAATGTTTGTGATGCGGTGTACACAATCAGCTACGTCTTCAAGGGCGGCCCGGCCCCGACTCCGTATGCAACCTGCAGCGGTGACGGCAATGGTGACTGTTCTTGTAACGTCGGTGACGCAGTATACACTATCAGCTATGTCTTCAAGGGCGGACCTCCTCCGGTTGATTGCGATACCTGGCTCACTGGCTGCGGTGATTTGCATAAGTAATTCCGAATCTGAAGAGTCATTCATTTATGAACTGACGGACGGCATATAGAGGATGAGGTAAATTATGTTGACCTGGCATAACTTAAGAAAAAATATAAGACAATATTCTCTCTCGGCAAAAATCATTTACCAATCGCTGATTCTCCTACTGATATTTTGCGGCGTCGCGGGGGCTGTCAACGAGGTGAATCTTGATATTGTAAAACGGGGACAGATGATACCTGTCGATACGCTTTTGGCCGATAGCGCCTATGAAATGCGTGTTCTGATCGCAAATGATTATGTAATATTGGGGATGTCTTTAGGCTTCCAGGTATGGTCTCCCAATGGAGCCAGCTGGCAATGGTTATCGCAACCCGATGGTTTAGGCGATAATGGAATAGTCACCGGTGTGTTAGGCAGCCGCCTCTTCCCTGAGGTGGACTACTGTAGATTCGACATGACTGGACTTCTTGTTACTGAAGCGAATATCGATGAAGTCGGCCGCGACAGCATTATGTGCGGAGGAACCTCATTGAATCTAGGCATCGAGGCTGGTCCCCTTGATCCGATATATTCATACAACATCATTCCGGATATTCCTACTATGTATGGTTACTACACATTGTGTTTTGACAGTTGCTTTGTGCCACCGGCCGGTGATTTTATTTTTTGCGACCCCTCCGGTTGCGGAATTCCGCCGACCGCCTTATGGCCTTACGGCGGCAAGTGCTGGGTGGTGACTGATGTATATGAGATGAATACATATTGCGATCCGGCTTTCGTGGTCTGTCCCGGCGGCGATACTCCTTTCAGGGTTTATCTTCGCGATGATTACGGCGATCCCATCGTCGGCGATTCCTCCATATGGATCGAGTTCGTTGATTGCAATACCATTAATCCCTGCCCCGGTTCGTCTCAGAGTTTTACCACGCTCTATCCGGCGGCGCCGTCGGACGAAAATGGGATGGTGTCGTTCTTTATGAGCGGCGGCGGATGTGATGGTAACTGCTATGCGATAGTCAAGGCTCCCACATACACCATCGCCACGGTCCCCGTGAAAGCCCTGGATATTAACGGTGATTTTGTTGTCTCCATCAGGAACGATTTCGATTTCTCATCATGTAACGATTATAATGGCGACGGCCTGATCAACTTCAACGATGTCAATATCTTCAACGCCCATGTGCCGCATTCCTGCGACGTCGACCCCTGTGATCTTTTCGGTTATGAGTTCAAGCTCGATCCGGAATCGAATCTTATCCCGGGACAGCAGATTTCCCTGGAATTGGCCCTGTCCAACAATAATGTCGACAGCAGTTGCTATATTGGCTTTGTCGGTTTCTTCTATTCTCAGTTTGGAACCGGCCAAGATGAGGAGTTGATTGAGAATGTGTCCCTTAACGCCACTCTCGGTCCCGGCGAAGAGGCCCTGATTACTGTGCCCTATACTATTCCCCCGGAGGGGCATGGCTGTCTTTATGCCAAATTTATGACCGACTGTTGTGACGAAACCATCGAATTGTCTCGCTGTTTCCAGTCTACATTGCATTGCAAAGCCGACAGTAACGTATGTTATGAAATGCATATTAAGCTCAATACTGTGCCGGTAATCGACGATATCTGGCGTGAATTCATCCCGGACGGCTGGACGCTCGACCCGTTCTATGTTCCGTCATTTCCGTTGTATGCCCCTGATTCGATTCGGTTTTATATTTGTACTCCCAATCTGAGCGATTTGGGAGACTCCGCTTCGGTCATCATAACCGCCTGTTATAATGAGGATTGTACCGAATTCGAGCAATTCGAGAACCGGGTGGTGCTAAATTCACGGACGGGCGACGTCAATTCCGATTGTTACATCAATGTCGGCGACGCCGTTTTCCTGATCAATTTCATTTTCAAGTTCGGGCCTCCTCCGGTGCCGCTGGATGCCGGCGATGCCAACTGTGACGGTATGGCCAATGTCGGCGATGCAGTTGTGATTATCAATTATGTCTTCAAAGGCGGAGCCGCGCCCTGCTTGGTGGAGTGATCTGCCTGAATAATAATCGCCACCCCGGCGTCAGGCATCTATCGAAAGATTGTCATAGGCGGCGAGCCGAGACCAGACGGAACAGGGGATCAAAGATCATCAAGATATGAATTATTCAGGCGGGAACCCACTCTTGCTCATTTTGCCGCGGTATTGCGGCGTATCGTATCGGACTGGTTACCCGGTCTGACTGACTAATCCGGGCCGGGAGACCCGGCCCCTACGGTTAAAGTGAAAATTGAATCCATTAATCGATCATCATATTGAATTTATCTTCGTCGAGGATCGCTACGCCGAGCTTGGTGGCTTTGTCGAGTTTGCTGCCGGCGGATTCTCCGGCGAGGAGATAATCGGTTTTTTTCGAAACCGTCGATGAGACTTTGCCGCCGGCATTTTCAATCAGTTTCTTGAAATGATCGCGTGGTTTAGATAATGTACCGGTGATAACAAATGTCTTACCGGCGATGGCGGCAACTTCACGGCGTTCACTTTTGAACGGAATGAATTTTACCCCGCCCTTTTTCATCCGGTCAATCATAAGACAATTTTCTTCGGGACCAAAGAAACCGGCAATCGATTGAGCAACGATCGGACCGATGCCGCCAATATCATTCATCTCATCCACGCCGGCCAAAGCCAGTTTATCAATCGATCCATATCTTTCGGCCAATAAAACCGCAGCCGTTTCGCCAACACCGGGAATGCCGAGGGCATTAATTATAGCGGGCAAAGGCCGGTCTTTTGATTGTTCGATAGCATCAATCAGATTTTGCGCCCGCTTTTCGGCCATCAGGTCGAGTGGCAGGAGGTCATCTTTGGTCAGGAAATAAATATCGGCAAGGGAGACGACCAGTCCTTTTTTGGCCAGTTGGAAAGCCAGTTTGCCGCCCAGGCCCTCGATATCCATGCCGCCTTTTCCGGCAAAGTGGAAAATCTTTTCCACTACCTGCGCCGGGCAGGCGGGGTTGAAACAGCGATGCGCTGCCTCGCCTTCGGGGCGATGGATCGGTTGTCCGCATGAAGGGCAGTTATTGGGATATTCGAGCGGTTCCGGATGGCCTTTACGTTTTTCGAGAACGACAGCTACAACTTCCGGAATCACGTCACCGGCCCGGCGTATTATCACCGTATCGCCGATGCGGACATCTTTTTCCTTGAGTTCGTCTTCATTGTGGAGCGAAGCACTTTTCACCGTCACACCTCCGACGCGCACAGGTTTTAGCGATGCGACCGGCGTGACCGTTCCGGTTCGTCCCACCGAAAAAAGGACATCCTCAAGAATCGTTTCGGCGGTTTCGGCGGCAAATTTCCATGCGATGGCCCATCGCGGGGCGCGACTGACCTGACCCAGCCGGACCTGATCGGCAAAGCTGTTAACCTTGATGACAGCGCCGTCGATGTCATAGTCAAGATCGGCCCGGATACTATCGAGTTTGTTAAACTGCTTTTCAACGTCCTTGATTCCCTTCGCCACGGCAATATGCTTGTTGACTATGAACCGTTCAGCCCTGAGGAAATCCATCACTTGCGTATGGGTTTCGAGTCCCGGCAGGTTCTGCTCGGATATGCCGTAGGCATAAAAATACAAGGGACGTGAGGCAGTGATACGGCTGTCGAGCTGGCGCAAAGATCCGGCTGCAGAATTGCGAGGATTGGCAAACGGGGGGAGCCCCATCTCCTCCTGGGTTTGATTCAACCGGGCGAATTCCGATTTGCGCATGATGACTTCGCCGCGGACCTCCAGCAGGGGATATATTTTTGCTGATTTATCCGAAAGCCGAAGCGGCAGAGAGCGGACGGTTTTCAAATTGACAGTAATATTCTCGCCGACAGTACCGTCGCCGCGGGTGCTACCAATTGTCAACAGGCCGTTTTCATAAACAAGTTCGACAGCGAGACCGTCAAGCTTCGGTTCAAAAGCATACTCGATATTGTCATCCGATGATTTCCCGATACCGTCTTTTACCCGGCGGTCGAAGTCGGCGAATTCCTCCGCTTTGGTGACCTTTTGCAGAGACAACATCTGAATCCGATGCGGGGCCGGTTCGAATTTCTCGGACGGCGCGGCTCCGACCCGCTGCGATGGGGAGTCGGGTGTGACCAGTTGAGGATATTCCTTCTCGATTGCCAGCATACGGTCGAAGAGCCGGTCATATTCGGCGTCAGCAACAGTCGGATTGTCGAGGACGTAGTAGCTGTAATTATGTTGTTCGATTTCCGCGCGGAGTCCGGTCAGCTCATCCTGTACGCTTTTTGGAATTTTCTTTTCGGCCATATCGTAAATCTACGTGTATCTCATTTCGCAGTCAAGATTAACATCACAAATACGGGCGTTCCTCCAGGCCGGTGGGAGCGGGCGCCAGCTTGTCGGCGATGATGGAAATATTCCCCCCGTCGAAATTGACTTCCCCCTCAACCTGCAGGAAACGGTAGCGGCGGATCAGTTCGGCGTATTCTTTATATTTTTCAGGAAAGAGTACCACCTCGAAAGTATCATGGAGGTCCTCGAAAGTCAAAAATACCATAGCTTCTTTTTTCTCGCGGGTCCTGATACTCTTAACATCAACCATCCAGGCCGCAGGGGCGGCCTTTCGGTTGATCCGGGACTCAAGCAGGGAAAGGTGTGTCTTCTCATAAGCCGGCAATATTTCCAGAGGATGGCAGGAGGCGGAAAAGCCGAGGACTTCGCGTTCATGACAGAATTTTTCGTAGGGGGTTACTTCGGGGAGTTTTGGGAGGTGTTTCGCCCGTGGTACTATCAACTGCCCCTCGAAAATATCGCTGTCGATCCTGTCTTTTCGACCCGGTATGGACTCTCTCCGCGGCTTTTGCCGCCGAATCGCTTTTTGGCCAAGGTGCAGGCGCCATAATAATCTGTGCCGGTCGATATCAAGGCGGTCGAAAGCTCCGACCTTGATCAGGTTTTCGACCTCGGATGCTGACAGTTTTACCCGATTGAGGAAATCATCAAAGGAGTCGAACGGCCGCTGACACAGTATTTGTTCGACGGTGTTTTGTTCGAGTGCCTTCACCCGATTAAGACCGACATACATGATGTTATCGACGATGGCCTCGTTGGATCGGCTGCGGCTAATATCGGGCGGGGCGATGGTGACACCGAGGCGGCGCGCCTCACTGATATAGACCGAGGCGGGATAGTAGCCGCCGTCGTTGTTGAGTACCGCCTGCATAAACTGCGCCGGGTAATGTTTCTTGAAATAGGCCGATTGATATGCCAGATAGCCATAGGTGGCGGCATGAGCTTTGCAGAATCCGAAACCGGCGAAGAGACTGAGGAGTTTGAAAATCTCAATCGCCTTTTTTCGAGACAGGCCATTTTTGATGGCGCCGTCGAGAAAGCGTCGGCAGAGTTTTTTGTAATTGCCACCTTTGCGGTCCTTGGTTATAGCGCGACGCAACAGATCGGCGGCGGGGAGGTTAAATCCGGCGACCGTCTGAGCGCAGAGGAGGACCTGTTCCTGATAGATGAAGACGCCGAAGGTCTCCTTGAGAATATCCTCAAGACGATGATCGGGGTAGATGGTGGTCTCATCGCCGTGATGACGGTCGAGAAAAACTTTTTTCATTCCGGAATCGGAGGCTCCGGGACGAATAAGGGCGAGTGCCAGGGTGATGTCGTTGAGTACTTCGGGGCGGAGGTCGCGCAGGAGAGCTCTCAGTCCCGGCGATTCGATCTGGAAAACGCCAATCGTTTTACCTGATCGCAAAAGATCATAGGTGGCCGGGTCGTTTTCTGGGACGACGAAATCCGAGCCCTCGATTTCGCGGGCATGTTCGAGGCAGTCGACAATCACGGCGAGGCCGCGCTGGCCGAGGACGTCGATTTTGATCAGGCCAAGTTTTTCGGCCTGATACATATCGCATTGAGTGACCACCAGGCCTTTGGTTGCCTTTTCCAGGGCGACATAATCGGTGAGGGGCTGGGGAGTGATGACAATTCCGCCGGGATGGATACCGAGGTGGCGGGGGAAGTTGTCGAGCCGAGCGGCGGTTTCGAGGATGGACCGGTATTGTTCGATCCCGATGCGATCGCGAGTGACGCGGGGGAGGCGGTCGACCGCCTCGACAATCTGGCCGGGATTAACTCTCGGCAGGCGTTTGGAAAAACGGTTTATCTCGTCAGGATCGAGACCGACAGCTTTGGCGATCTCACGGACCGCCATGCGAGAGCGGAAGCGAGTGTAGGTGGCGATCATGGCGGTGCGGTCGTGGCCATAACAGTCATAGACATATTCAAGAACATCGTCACGTCGTCGCCAGTCGATGTCGAGGTCGATATCGGGGGGATCGGAGCGGGCCTCGTTGAGAAAACGCTCGAAATAAAGTCCTTCCATGATCGGGTCGACCTGGGTGATGCCGAGGGAGTAGGCGACCAGCGAACTGGCTGCAGAACCTCGCCCAACCACCGGGATATTGGTATGGCGGCAATGATTGACGATGCCGGAGACGATCAAGAAATAGTCGGTGAAGCCGGTACGGTTAATGACCTCCAATTCGAAATCGAGGCGGGCATAGTAAATGCCGGAGGCGTTTCCTTTCTTGCCGCGCAATCCTTCCAGAGCTTTGCGGCGGAGGAGTTCGCTTTTGTTGCCGTCATAGTCGGGGTAGTCGGGCAGGAGGTTTTTGTGTTCGGGGAAGGCGACCCGGCATGAGTCGGCGAGGGCGATGGTGTTGTCGATTGCTTCAGGGATATGGGCGAATCTTCTTTGCATGGTGGTGCGGTCGGGGAAGAAGGCGGCGGCGTGATCGCGGGGGACGCCGTTGAGATTATCAAGCAATGAGCCGGAATCGATGGCTCGGAGGAGAAGGTGGAGGCGATAATCGGCGCTATCGATGAAGCTGACGGAAGGATTGGCGATCGGTGTTATATTGTATCGAGCTATGATGTCGTTTATGCGATGGTCCTCGTCGCCATGTATCGAGAGATACAGGTTGTTTTCGAAAATAGCTTTGAGCTTATCGAAAGGAGCCGCTGCCGGGGCGAGGCAGGCGAGGTGGGTGGTGTGGTCTCCCAACTCATCCATAGTGACCTGGCTGCCCAGTTGGCGTTTGGTTACGAGGCGGCAGAGGTTTTGATATCCGATATAGTTTTTTGCAATAAGATGCAGTATGCCCAGCGATGTTGTCAGGCGGACGCCGATGAGGGGATTGATGGCGGCATCGCGGCAGGCATCGGCGAAATCGATGACGCCGTAGAGGTTGTCGTTGTCGGCCAGGCCGAGGTGTTCGATGTGGTGTCGTTCCGCTTTGGCCGCCAGTTGTTCGGGAAAGGCGGTCCCCCACAGGAGGGAGAAATTACTGCGACAGCCCGGGAGTGCGAAGTTCATAGCCGGTTACTTTCTGGGCGTAGAGGTCTTTGAGCATCAGGGTCTGGCCGGTGGTGACGGCCAGGAAGCCGAAGCGATTTCTGATTTCGTCGACACTGCCGAGAAGCCGTTCGTTTTTTTCGCTGCGGTCGATGATAAACGATTCGGTGTGGAGGGAGTTTTTGAGGTTGGAGAGGTTGATCCCGACAAAGCGGATACCTTTGCGCCTGCGGTAGAGGCTTTTGAACATTTTTTCGGTTTGACGGTGGAGGATTTTTTCGTCCCATGAGGCGGGGCGGATGGCGGCGTGACCCTCGATCGATTCAAAATCGCAGTAGCGGAATTTGATGGTCAGTCTTCCGGCCTTTTTTTTCAAATGGCGCAGATGGCGGCAGGCGCGTTCGAGGAGGTAATAAAAATGGCCGAGGAGGATGTTGCGGTCGGTGATGTCGTTTGCAAGGCCGGTTTCGCGGTTGACCGAACGAACGACATTGAAATCGCGGATCAGGGGGCCATCCTGCCCGATGGCGTAGGCGGCGAATTTGCGGCCGTTCTGCCCGAATAAGGTAATTAGGTATTCCTCCGGGACGGTTTGCAATTGCCCGATGGTTTTGATACCGATTTCATTGAGGATTCTTTTGTTGACCCGGCCGATTCCGGGGATTTTCTGGACCGGCAACGGGGCAAGAAATTCGCTTTCGTCGCCGGGGGAGACAACCGTCAGGTTATCCGGTTTGATAATTTCGGAGGCGATTTTGGCGACGACTCGCGATGATCCGATTCCGACCGAGGTACTCAGGGCCAGTTCGTTTTCAACCCGGTCCTTGATTTGTCGAGCCAACATTTCCGGAGAACCGTAATTTCGTTCCAGTCCAGCGATATCGAGGCAGGCCTCATCGGGGGAGAGTTTGTCGACCCGGGGGGTGAAATCGTGGAGGATCGCCATGAGCCGGTCGGAAAACTGTTCGTAGGTGAAGGCATCGCCCTTGAGGAAAACGCCGTCGGGGATTAGCTTTTCGGCCTCATAAAGCGATGTACCGACTCGAACGCCAAGGGCCCGCGCCTCGTAGCTGGGGCAATAGACGACGCCTCGTTCTTTTTTAAGGCCGCCGACCATAACGGGACGGCCGCGAAGACTGCGATTGATCGACTGCTCGACCGAAGCGAGGAAGGCGTCGACGTCAATGTACAAATAGGTCGCCATATATTATAGGGCCTGTTGAAAAACCTCTCAGATCACGTCTTTGCGAGGAACGCAATCCCGCGAAGCGGGATGGAGTAACGTGGCAATCTCAGAACTGGTGTAACGGGTATAGAGATCGCCACGTCGCCCCAGCACCTCACTTTGTTCGGGCTTGGGGCATCCTCGCGATGGGCATAATGACCAAAAAGTGTTGGTAAAGGGGTTATTATTTTACACAGATGGAGGCACCAGAGGAAGTAACTTTTTCTCATCTTCTGATTAAGCCTCGGTGTTGACAATAAGTATTTTCAGACGATTTAGCTAGCTTTCC
>DAOUTW010000011.1 GCA_030668485.1 Candidatus Zixiibacteriota bacterium | reverse complement strand
CTGAAGCCTGGTGTCTGTTCATAACTGTATAGAACTTCATGGGCAACAGGATTCAGGACAACTCCGTCAGGAGTTGTAATTGTCGCGAAGCGACTGGCGTAAGCCAATAATAGAACCCCGGCTTTAGCCGGGGGTATCTATTCCGGATGTAAAATGCCGGAGCAGACGGCATATTCGCACATTTGCATCGGATTTGGGTAAATAAGTGCTAAGACGCCGGTATCAAAAATTATTTTCATATAGAGCATTATTGGTCGAAAAAAAGTTGACATCAAAGTAGGATATAGGTAAATTAAATACGGCTAATGCTCCTTTTTGATTGTTCTCTATAGATTTATAGCACTGCCTCTTTGATTTGCTCGCTTAGATTTGGCGATATCCGCATCTTTGTTTGGTCTTTAAAACTAGAATTTGCACCTTTGCGCCAACTTCAACAGGTGGAACTATTCAGTGAACGACCATAAAAATCCGCCTTCTGGGAACGTATACGAAATTAATTTCGCCTTTCGCGAAAAACTGGACGCCATTGCAGAGGGGTTCAGACACAATTACTGCTATCAGTGCGGCGCATGTGTTGCCGACTGTCCGGCCAATAATTACTCGAATACATTCAATCCTCGCCTGATTCTTCTCAAAACTTTGCTGGGTTTTGAGAATGAACTTTTGGGTAAGGATTCGGATATCTGGGATTGCACCAACTGTTATACCTGTTCCGAGCGGTGTCCCCAGGATGTACGGCCGGTAGACGTAATCATCGCTCTCAAGAATCTATGTGGGGTCGAAGGCATCGCTCCTGACATGGTGTCCCGGATATCGACCGCCGTAAAGGAAACCGGTATTACCACCAAAGTGACATCGCTGAGTATTAAGCGGCGGGAGGAATATGGGCTGTCGCCACTCAAGGAGAGTCCGGTGGACGAACTAAAAAAACTACTTGGTGATGATTGATATGAAATACACACCATTTTTCGGCTGCATGATGACGACCAAGTATCCCTGGTTTGAGGCGGCGGTACGCCGCACGCTGGACAAGATTGGATTGGAATTGGTCGATGTCGATGGCTTTACCTGCTGCCCCGACCCGATATATTTCCAGGCGTCGGATAAGATCGACTGGTATACGGTTGCGGCCCGCAACATTTCTCTGGCCGAAGACTTGGGTTATGACCTCATCACCACCTGTTCCGGTTGTACGGCCACGCTTTCCGAAGCGAACCTGGCTCTGAAAGAAGATCCGGAACTGAAAGACCGGATCAATGCGCGGTTGAGAAAAATCGGCCGGGAGTATAAGGGAACGATCGAAGTGCGTCATGCGGTGACCGTTTTGCGTGATGATTATGGTCTTGACAAAGTTGCGGAAACAGTCACACGGCCTCTTGAGGGATTACGGGTGGCCGTTCATTATGGCTGCCATCTGCTTAAACCATCAAGAGTTATGCGGGTAGACGATCCTAATCATCCGACCATTCTGGAGAATTTGCTGAAGGCGATCGGCGCCGAGCCGATTCATCATGAGAAGACCCTATTGTGTTGCGGCCGGGCCTGCATGACCAATGAAATTCCCGAAAATATGGTTATTGATATACTTGAAGCGATCAAGGAAAACGATGCCGATTGTATGGGGCTGATCTGTCCGACCTGTTTCGATGAATTCGATCTGGGCCAGATTATCCTGGGCAGAAAATTTAAGAAAAAACTTGATGTGCCGGTCGTTTACTATTTCCAGCTCCTGGGACTGGCTCAGGGGCTTTCGCCAGAGGAAGTCGGTCTGCACATGCACAAGGTCAAGGCCAAAAGCCTGATAGATATGGTGACGGCTTGACAGAATGGAAGATAAAAGAATGTCGATGCCGGACCCGGTGATATTATTTGCCGCGCACCGGAGTATTGCTTCTTTCACAATATGCGAAGCCAAAATTGAAATAAATGATAAATAATAAATAAGGCCGGTCGGATATTTGGCCGGGAATTGGGGAGGCCTCCATGAAATTCTGGCGAACCCCGCTGGATGTAGATAAGCTTAAGATTCCCAGGGGTGAACTTCATATCATCAAAGAACGCTGCAAAGGGTGTGGCTTTTGCGTCGAGTACTGTCCCAAGGGCGTTCTCCAACTGGCTGCGGAATTCAATTCCAAAGGCTACCATCCTCCGGAGGCTGTCAAACCCGAAGAATGTGTAAACTGCGATCTGTGCGAGATGCTTTGTCCCGACTTCGCTATTTACTGCGTCAGGGTTGAGGAAGGAGAAAAGGAGGTGACCCAGTGAAAGCCGATCCCAAAAATGTTTTAACCGGCGCCCATTATCTTGATGGTAATCATGCCTGCGCCGAAGGCGCCATCGCCGCCGGCTGCAAGTTTTTTGCCGGCTATCCGATCACACCCTCGACGGAGATTGCCGAACGGGTATCGCGCCGATTCCCTCTTCTAGGAGGCGTGTTTATCCAGATGGAGGATGAACTGGCGAGTATGAATGCCATTCTCGGAGCCGCCTGGGGCGGTAAAAAGACAATGTCATGCACTTCAGGCCCCGGATTTTGCCTGATGATGGAGAACTTCGGGCTGGGTCTGATGCTGGAAACACCCACGGTGCTGGTCAATGTCCAGCGCGGCGGGCCCTCTACCGGGCTTCCCACTTTGCCGGGACAGGCCGACATGATGCAGGCCAAATGGGGGTCGCACGGCGATTATGAGGTCATCGCATTGGCGCCGGATTCGCCTCAGGAATCGTTTGAACTGACGATTCACGCATTCAACCTCTCGGAAAAATATCGCATGCCGGTTCTAATTATGACCGATGAATGCGTCGGGCATATGACCGAAAAAGTAGTGATCCCCGAAGCGGATCAGATAGATTTGGTCGAACGGCGTTTTACCAAGAAGAAACCGGGCGAGGCATGGCCTTATGATCCGGCCGATGATGGCGGAATATCGCCGATGCTGCCGGTTGGTGAGGGCCATCGTTTCCATATTACCGGGCTGACACACGATCATCGCGGTTATCCGGTCATCAATGCCGAAGCCCATGAACAAAATGTCCGCCACATGATCGACAAGGTTGTCAAGAACGCCGATGACATTATCTGGCTTGAGGAAAAAGATATCGATGACGCCGAGGTGGTATTGATGGCCTACGGTATATCGTCACGAGTCATGCAGCCGGCAATCGCCAAAGCGCGTAAGGAAGGGATAAAAGTCGGCCAGATAAAGATGGTTACCGTCTGGCCGTTTCCGGAGAAGCGTGTTCGCGAACTGGCATCCAAAGTCAAGTCATTGATCATGGTCGAGTTGAACTGCGGCCAGATGTTTTTGGAAATGGATCGCTGCGCCGCAGGGAAGTGTAAAACCGGCCTGGTCGGACATTTCGGCGGCACTGTTCACAAACCTGAGGATATCTACAAGGCGATAAAGGAATCCATCAAATGAGTGTACAGACAAAACAACTGGAGGAGAGAGTGCATCCGATGGAGAAACTCCTTCGGATGGACCGCATTCCGCATATCTGGTGCCCGACCTGCGGGTTGGGAACGACCATAACGGCCCTGGCGGCAGCCATCGATCAGATGAAGCTTGATTATGACAATATCGCCGTGGTTTCCGGGATCGGATGCACCGGCCGCGTTGCCGGCTATATGAAGGTTGATTCGTTTCACACCACTCACGGCCGGTCGATACCGTTTGCCGTCGGTCTCAGCATCGCGAAGCCGAAAACGAAGGTGATTGTTTTCTCCGGTGATGGCGATCTGATCTCCATAGGCGGCAATCACTTCATTCACACCGCCCGGCGCAACATGGATATCACCGTCATCTGTGTCAATAATTTCATCTATGCCATGACCGGAGGACAGGTGGCTCCGACCACTCCGCTCACGGCCAAGTCGGCAACTTCGCCGTATGGCTGCTATGAGCACCCGTTCAACCTTCCGCTTCTGGCGGCATCTTCAGGCGCCTCTTATGTGGCTCGCTGGACGGCTCTTCATATCCGGAGGCTGACCACTGCTCTGAAAGAGGCCATCAGCAAGAAGGGTTTCTCGTTCGTCGAGGTGATCGCGCCCTGTTCCACCCTTTATGCCAGGCTGAACAAACTCGGCAGCGGTCTTGATCTGATGAAATTCTATCATGACAACAGCGAAATCAAGCACGGGGCCGACCTGAAGGATGTCGATATCGAATTCCAATCGAAAATCACGGTCGGCAAATTCGTGGATATAGAAAAACCGACTTATCTCGAATGTCTCAACGCGAACAACAAACGGGTATTCGGCGACAAGTACCAACCTTACGGAGGTTGAAATGGCGACAACGGAAATTAGAATAACCGGTTTCGGCGGTCAGGGGGTTATCCTGTGCGGCTATATAATCGGCAAGGGCGCCTCCATTTTTCATGACCAGCACGCCACCCTGACTCAGAGTTTCGGACCCGAAGCGCGAGGCAGTGCCTGCAGCGCCCAGGTGGTAGTCTCCGGCGATCGTATTCTGTATCCGTATGTGACGGCGCCTCATGTTATGCTCGCAATGTCGCATGACGGTTATATAACCCACAAAGATTCCATGGCCAAAGACGGCATTATCCTGTACGAAAAGGATCTTGTCAAACTGGAAAAACTGGGACCCAAGCAAAAAGCCTTCGGCGTTCCGGCCACAAGGATCGCCGAGGAATTGGGACGCAAGATCGTTCTGAACATCGTTATGCTCGGCTTTTTCGCCGGTGCGACCGATGTCATGCCGGCCGAGTCGTTGAGAAAGGCTGTCGAAAGCTCCGTTCCGGAAGGAACCGAGGAATTGAATCTCAAGGCTTTCGACCGCGGATATGAATACGCCGTGAAGGGTTCGAAAACGAAAGCCGAGGCGGAAGTAGCATAAAAACAAGTCGTTGCGCGAGAGAATGCAACCGGAGGATGGCAGTATGGCTCCGCAAACGCGGAAGGACAAAGGGGTTTTGGTACTGGGTGGAGGAATCGCCGGCATTCAAGCGGCCCTTGACCTGGCGTCATCGCGGGTGAAAGTTTATTTGGTTGAAAAATCTCCCTCTCTCGGGGGGCGCATGGCCCAACTGGACAAGACTTTTCCCACGATGGATTGCGCTATATGAATATTGGGACCCCGTATGATGGATGCCGGTCGGCATCCCAACATTGAAGTCCTGACTAACTCGGAATTGGTTCGGCTAGACGGTCGGGCCGGAGAATTTTCGGCGACGGTGAAGCGTCATCCACGCTATGTCGATCCCGATCTGTGCACCGGCTGCGGACTCTGTGTGGAACAGTGTCCGACGGTTGTTCCGAATGAATTCGAGGTCGGGATGGGTGCGCGCAAAGCCATCTATTCACCGTTTGCCCAGGCAGTACCTAATACGCATATAATCGACCGGGAACACTGTCTGAATGGCGACTTTCTGGTTTGCAGTAATTGCGCGGAATCCTGTGACCGCGATGCCATTAATTTTGATGACCGCGGGGATGAAATCGAACTGGATGTTGGATCGGTTGTGGTTGCCACCGGATTCGACGTTTACAATGCCTCGGCCATTTCCAGTTACGGATATACGCTTTTCGATAATGTCCTGACCAACATGGAGATGGAACGGATTCTCAACGCTACCGGCCCCACCCGTGGACATATTATCCGGCCATCCGATCATGAAGTGCCGAAAAAGATCGCTTTTGTTCAATGCGTTGGGTCGCGAGGTGAGGGTAAAGAAAAAGGATGTGCCTATTGCTCCCGGTTTTGCTGCATGAACGCCGTCAAGGACTGCATGCTGGTCAAGCAACATGAACCGGAGATAAATGAATTGCTGGTTTATTACATCGACCTCCGAGCTGCTGGAAAGGGATTTGAGGAGTTTTATCAGCGCTCGCTGGATATGGAGGAGTTGAAATACGTCCGGGGGAGGCCTTCAAAGATATTGGAGGATCCTGAAACAAAAGATTTGATAATTTATGTTGAAGACGGTGAGACCGGAAAAGTAAGCCGCACCAGAGTCAATATGGTGGTTTTGTCAACCGGCGCTGTCGCTGCCGAAAGTAATCGCCCGCTGGCCGATATCCTTGGCATTGATCTGGACGAAAATGCCTTTTTCAGAGCCAATGGCAAAATGGGCTCTCCGCTGGAGACCTCCAAGGATGGGATTTATGTTTGCGGATGTGCCGCCGGGATCAATGATGTCTCGGATTCGGTGGCGCAGGCATCCGGAGCGGCGGCCGAAGCGGAAAAGCATGTTGCCAAATTCCGGATTGAGGAAAAGCCGAGGGAAATTAAGGAACTCGATTCCAGCGGTCCGCCGCGGGTCGGTGTTTTTCTGTGCAATTGCGGAATCAATATTGCCGGCGTGCTTGATGTCGAAGCGATGGCGGAATTTGCCAAAACCATCCCCGATGTCGCCCATGTCGAGGTAAATACTTTCCTGTGTGCCGATGAGGGTCAACGGCAGATTCAGGAAAAAATCGTCGAGCACAAATTGAACCGCGTCGTCGCGGCTGCTTGCACACCGCGTACGCATGAACCGATATTTCGGGAAAGCTGCCAGCAGGCCGGTCTTAATCAATACCTGTTTGAAATGGTCAATGTCCGCGATCAATGTTCGTGGGTGCATACCAATGTTCCCGAACTGGCGACACGTAAGGCGATCGATTTGATCAAAATGAGTGTTGCCCGGTCACGGCATCTCAAACCGCTTTATGAAAACAGTATTCCGATCGATCAAAGCGCCCTGGTTGTCGGCGGCGGTGTGGCCGGAATGAGCGCCGCTCTGCAGCTTGATGCTCAGGGGATCAAGGTTACGCTGATTGAAAAAGAAGGTCGTTTGGGCGGCAGGCTCAATGACCTGACCCGGGTATACCCGGCCGATCTGTCCGCATCGGAATTGTCCGTGAATATGCAGCAAAGGATAGAATCCGGTCGCGTCGAAATTATGCTGTCGACGGAGGTCGAAGCAATCACCGGTTTTGTCGGTAACTTCGAGGTGGCAACCAACAATGGTCAGATAAAAACCGGTACCATTGTTGTAGCGACCGGTGCCGATGTGTATACGCCGGGCAGCGAATTCGGTCATGGCCGATTCGCCAATGTTATCACCAACCAGGAGTTGGAAAATATCCTGCATTCCACTCGCGGCACGCTGGAGATAAAGGGACAGAAACCGAAAACGGTTGTCTTTATCCAATGTGTCGGCTCGCGTGATCCCGAGACCAACCCGGGTTGCTCCCGGTTCTGCTGTCCAACGACGATCAAGCAGGCGATCAATCTCCGCAAGAACGGCGTCGATGTAGCGGTTCTTCATCGAGATATGCGAACGGTGGGCGATCGCGCCGAGGAACATTACCGACACGCCCGAGAATTGGGAGTCAAGTTCCTGCGCTATACACCGGAAAGAAAACCTCAGGTGGTTGGAGTCGACCGTCGGGCTGAAAAAGTGGAGTTGATGGAGTTGGCGCTGGAGCGCAAATTGGAGATAAATGTTGATTTTGTCGTCCTCGCTGCCGGAATGGTTCCCAATGAGGAAAGCTCTGCTTCGATTCATGATATCCTCAAGATCCCGCGAGCCGGCGACGGTTTCTTTATGGAACGCCATGCCAAACTGGGGCCGGTCGAGACAACGACCGAAGGCGTCTTTCTGGCCGGATGCGTGGGCGGTCCCAGGGATATATCCGATTCCATTGCCCAGGGTGCCGCGACCGCAGCCAAGGCGATAACGATAGTCAGTCGCGATACGGTTGCCCTCGATCCGACCACATGCGAGGTGGAACAGTCGTTGTGCCGCGCCTGCGGCCAATGCGTGGAAATTTGCCAGTATCACGCGCCGTCGCTGGTAGATGTTGCGCCGGGTATGAAGGCGGCCAAAATAAACCAGGCTCTTTGTAAAGGATGCGGTACTTGCGCCAGTTGGTGTCCCACCGGGGCTATCTCGGCGCTGCATTTCACAGACGATCAAATCGATTCCATGATGGAAGCATTGTTGACGGGCGGAGCATAAATTATGGCCACCAAAACTGCGACATTACCGAAGAAAAAGGGGAAAAAGAAATTTGTCCCCAGTATTGTGGCTTTCGCCTGCAACTGGTGCAGCTATGCCGGGGCCGATACTGCCGGAACCAACCGGGTGCAGTATTCGCCGCATTTTCGAGTCATTCGGACAATGTGTTCGGGGCGAGTCACGCCGGGGATGGTCCTCAAGGCGTTCAAACTGGGGGCCGACGGAGTTCTGGTCTCCGGTTGTCATTTCGGAGACTGCCATTACATTTTCGGAAATTACAAGGCGGTAGAACAGTTTGATAAAACCAAAGGGTTGGTCAGGACTCTTGGCCTCGAAGATGGTCGTATCCGCCTGGAATGGGTGTCGGCTGCCGAAGGTGATCGATGGGGCCAGGTGATCGACGAATTCGTCGATCAGATCACAAAACTGGGGCCCAGCCCGCTGAACCCTCAACCAAAGTTTGAAGAGTAACCGCCGATGGATGCAACAGTCGAACAATTGAAGAAAAATCGCGTCTTCCTATGTCTTGAGTGCGGCAAATGTACTGCCGTATGTCCCATCTCAAGGTATAACAAAAGCTACTCACCCCGTCGCCTGATTGCGGAGGGTCTTTTCTATGGAGGCGATGACCTTTATTCCGATCAGTTGCTTTGGTCCTGCCTGACCTGCCAGTTATGTTCGCAGCGCTGCCCGGTCGATGTCAAATATTCTGAGTATATGAGGGATGTCAGAGCCGAGGCGTATAATCGCGGTGAATGGGGGAAGCCGACTCATGGCGGTGCATTGCATCATGTCATGGAAATGACTGCCTCGCCGACACTGAAACAGAAGCGAACCGACTGGATCGAAAAAGGTCTCAAGACCAAGAAAAAAGGCGATGTTTTGTATTTCGTCGGCTGCCTGCCATATCATCAGGAATTGTTTTGCAAGGATTTCGATTTTTCGCCGGTTTCGATCGCACAGGATACGGTACGAATACTTAACCATATCGGCATTGAGCCGGTAGTCATGGAAAATGAATGTTGTTGCGGACATGATCTTTACTGGCTGGGGCAATTGGAGAAGTTTGATGAACTCGGACAACAGAATATAAAGGATCTCAAAAAAACCGGCGCCAAGACGATTATTACCGCCTGTCCGGAATGCGCCTATACCCTGAAAGAGGTCTATGCTCAGAGGAAGATTGGTGATTCCGGGATTGAGATAAAGCATATCAGCGAAGTTGTGGCGGAGAATATCGGCAAATTCAAGTTTACCGAGCAAGCGCAGACGATTTCCTATCAGGATCCCTGTCGGCTTGGACGTTATATGGGTATCTACGATCAACCGCGACAGGCACTGGCCGCTGTTCCGGGAGTTGAGTTGCATGAAATGCCGCGCAATCGGCGCGGAGCGATATGTTGCGGTACGACCAACTGGATGAATTGTGGTGCTACTTCGAAGCGGATTCAGCATGGACGTCTGGAAGAAGCCAAAGCAACCGGAGCCGAGACGCTGGTTACCGCCTGTCCCAAATGCCAGATACATTTCCGCTGTTCGGAATGCGGCGATGAATCCCAGAAGGTCGGGATTCAGTTGACCGATTTTGTGAACGTCATAGCCTCGGCCCTTAAGGGCTGAGGTTTGAAATAGAGAGGGTACTGGAGAGAAACCATGGCAGATGTATTGAAAACACCTGAGGAACTGCGCATCGGCGTTTTCGTCTGCGAATGCGGTCTGAATATTGCGGGGACCATCGACTGCACCGCCGTCAGTGAATACGCCAAAACTCTGGATGACGTCGTCTGTGTCGTTCAGAATAAGTACACCTGTGCGGATCCCGGGCAGAATGAGATCAAGAAGGCCATCGCCGAGTATGACCTGAATCGGGTCGTGGTGGCGTCCTGCACGCCGAAAATCCATGAACCAACATTCCGGGAATGCGTCGCCGATGCAGGTATGAACCCGTATCTGTTCGAGATGGTCAATATCCGCGAACATGTCAGTTGGGTTCACCAGAACGAGAAAGAACTGGCCACCGAAAAGGCCAAGGACCTCGTTCGCAGCGGTGTAGCCCGAGCGAGGTTCCTGGAACCTCAAATCGAAGCCGAAGTTCCGGTGACGAAAGCGGCGCTGGTAATAGGCGGCGGCGTGACCGGAATTCAGGCGGCTCTGGATCTGGCCGACGGCGGTCATCAGGTTTATCTGGTCGAGAAGGAGGCGTCCATCGGTGGAATCATGGCCGCGCTCGACAAAACCTACCCCACGATGGACTGCTCCATATGAATACTCGGTCCGAAGATGATGGATGTCGGTCGACATCCCCGGGTAGAGTTGATGACCTTCAGCGAGGTCGAGACGGTTTCAGGTTTCGTCGGTAACTTCCATGTAACGGTGCGCAAGAAGGCGCGGTATGTGGATCCCACCGAATGCACCTCATGTGAGGAATGTTCCAAGGTATGTCCGGTAGCGGTTCCGGATGAATACCAGCAGGGATTTTCATCGCGCAAGGCGATTTATATTCCTTTCCCGCAAGCCGTCCCATCGGCATTTATCCTTGATATGGATAATTGCCTGGGGAACAACCCTATCGCTTGCGGCAAATGCTCCGATGTATGCGAAAAGAAATGTATCGATTACGACGACCAGGACGAACTGGTCAATATAGAAGTCGGCGTTATAATCGCCGCCACCGGGATGGATGTTTACGATCCCACCGAGTATGACGAATATGGCTATACCCGGTTTGACAATGTTATCACCAGCATGGAATTCGAACGGCTGATTTGTGCCGGTGGTCCGACAGGCGGTAATTTTATGCGGCCCAGCGATCAGGAACGGCCCAAACGGATCGGGTTTATCCAGTGTGTCGGCTCCCGTTCCCGGGACGGCCGCGGTAATCCGTATTGTAGCAATATCTGTTGCATGAACACCGTCAAGGATACCCTGTTGTTATGCGATCATTATCCCGATACCGAATCCAGCGTGTTTTATATGGACATACGGGCGTTCGGCAAGGGTTTTGAAGATATGTATATGCGTAGCAAGGAGGAGGGCGTTAAATATATTAGGGGGATCCCCGGCGAGGTGGTCGAAGATCCCAAGACCGGTAATTTGATCCTGACGGTGGAAAACACCACCACCGGCAAACTGGAACAGCATGAACTTGAAATGCTGGTATTGTCTCAGGGCGTTATCCCCCGTAAGGATAACGACACCATAAAGAAGCTATTGACCCTCTCGAGCACTTCCGATGGTTTCATTATGGAGTCGCATCCCAAGTTGAAGCCGGTCGATGCGCCGACCAAAGGTATTTTTATCGCCGGGTGTGTGGAATCGCCCAAGGATGTCAAGGAAAGCGTCACCCAGGCCAGTGCGGCGGCGGCTCGAGCCAGCATTTTGCTGAACGCGGGCAAAACCAAGGTCGAGGCGATCACGTCTCAGGTCAACGCCGAATTATGTAACTTCTGCGGAATCTGTGCCACGGTCTGTCCTTACAATGCCATTCTGGCTCCGGATCGCAAGGCCAAGAAGCCACCGACAATCATTCAGGCGGCCTGTGCAGGATGTGGCGCCTGTGCGGCTGAATGTGCCACCGATGCGATCACCATGCGGCATTTCACCGATGATCAAATTCTGGCCCAGATCGATGCTATCCTATCGCACAAGCCGCACGAGCATCTGATAACCTTTGCCTGCAACTGGTGCAGTTACGCCGGCGGCGATAATGCCGGTACATCGCGTTTACAGTATCCGACGACCTCCCGGTTGATTCGGACAATGTGCTCCGGGCGGGTTGATGAGAAATTCGTAATCCGCGCCTTCAAGATGGGAGCGCCGATGGTGCTCGTTTCCGGGTGCCATTTCGCTGATTGTCATTACATCAGCGCCGTCCATTGGACTCAAAAACGAATGGACCGCATCTGGACAAAAATGGAGAAACTGGGAATTCGCCCGGAACGACTCCAACTGGAGTGGATCTCGGCAGCGGAAGGACAGAAGTTTGCCAAGGTGATGCGGGATCTGGAAGAAACGGTTAAGCAGGTCACCATGGAGGAAATAGAACATAGCATGAAGGTTATGGCCGAGGAAGAAATACGAATGGCCGAAAAGAAGGCCAAGGCTCGGCCCAAACCGGTGGCGGAGGTAGCAGTCTGATGGCGGCCAAGGAATTCACTTTCAGGTGCCTCAAATGCGGTCATGAGTACCAGGGGATGTACGATGCCAAAAACGTCACGGAAAGGTCGTGTCCCAAATGTCGATCGAACAGTATCCGTCGCCTGCCTGCCGGTAAGGCAGCCAAGAAATAAACTGTGATCGACCGCATGGAGGTAGGATAGAATAGGTGTTTTCGACACTGCAGATGTCGAAGGCGAAAAATGGATAATTAAATAAGTCATTATTTTCCGACAGCGGGATTGGTGTTGAAATGATGGGAGGTTTATAATGTCTGAAATAGTGAAGATCGTTGATTATTATTACACCTGTGTTGATGATAAACCGGGGGAAGGCTATCGGTTGATGGCCCGTATGAAGCGCCGGGAGGTCAATTTTTTGGCCTGTTCGGCCTTTCCCAGCGGTCCGGGACAGGTGCAGATCAATTTTATTCCGGAGGATAACGAAGAACTGCAAAAGGTTGCCCTGGAATTGCAAATCCAGATGATGGGCCCCAAAAAAGCCTTTCTCCTTCAGGGAGAGGACCGGATGGGAGCTTTGGCGGATGTTTTTCACAGGTTCTATGAGGCCGATATCAACATCCATGCTGCTCATTGCGTGGCCGGCAATCGAGGTGACTACGGTATGGTTATCTGGGTCAGCCCGAATGATTATGAAGCGGCGGCCAAAGCTCTGGGGGTCAGCTATAAGCCCGACGTGTCGCCAATGTCGACTTGAGATCGTCATCCATAAGATTTGACCACTTATTGTAAGACTAATGGCTAGCATGGTAACCCATATGTCCGCTCTTGCGGATGTATGGGGGTATCAAACCCTTCATTTGGCAAAACACATTCTTCATTAAAGAATCTATCATATGAATCTATGCGCCCAAGGCGTGCGCCCGCCTGCGACTTTTTTATGTTTATTGCTATGCTGCGGAACATTTCCTCGGATGCCAGGGTCAGATACCGATGCTCAAGCATATTATGCTCGATGAAGGTGTCCTGAAGATTGACGATTAGTCGGTCGAGGCGATTTACTCCGAAGGCTGGACATTTAGGGGAAACTTTGCGTGGGCGAAAATTGTTGAACTGATTGAGATTTTGACATTTTTTGACTATATTGAGCGGCGATGATGAAAAGACAACTGCGAATTCTCTTCTTTGGGCTGATCCTAATGCCGGCAATGATGCTGGTATCCGGTCAGGTGTCTGCCCGCGTTGAAATAAATCTGAAAAATGCCCCTTCAAGTTTTACCAAACCGACCGTCGATTATCCCAATGTCGGCCTTGAGATTCATAAAATCAACCGTATGGCATTGACGGTAACCAACAACGGATTTTTCGGAGCGGGATATTTCCGCTATCGCCCGGTCGATCCGGAAACCGGACGGGTGGCGATGGGGTGCGAATATCCGATCAATTCCGATGTCGAATATCTGTGGACGGCAGCGCTCTGGTTCGGGGCCGTGGTGGGGCGCGATACTCTGGTTTCTGTCGGGGCCGGAATGTATTTCTGGAACCAGGAATTGTGGCCCGATGAGGGCGAAAACGGTAAGATGATTCGTCGTTCGTCGCAACCGTTCTCGATTCACTACTCTGCCGAGGCGGTATCGGAAGAGGATATTATTGCCCGTTACACCGATACGGTCACCAACCCCTCTTTTGTCAGAGAAGATCCCACCGATAACCGCGCGCATCAACCGCTCTTTCTCGAAGTGACGCAGAAAAGCTATGCCTGGAGTTATCCCTATGCCGAAGACTTTATCCTGCTCGATTTCGAAATCAGGAATATCGGGCGGTTTCCGCTGAAGCAGTTGTATATCGGTATCATTGTCGAGGCGATCGTGTATCATCTTTCCAAAGCGGAAACCGACGACACCTGGCAGGATGATATTTGCGGATTCAAACAGGTGGTCCCATCGCCGATATGGCCCGGAGAATTCGACACCATCAATGTCGCCTGGGTGGCCGATAATGACGGCGATCCGGTGGGGCGGTTTTTCGACAATACCTCGGCCACCAGTGTGACCGGTACACGGGTTATCCGGACGCCGTCGGACAGCCTCGAATATTCTTTCAACTGGTGGGTGACTCATTTCAATACTTCGGTCGACTGGGGACCGCGGCAGGTCACCGATGACAAACCGTTCCGCTCGTTCGGTTCGACTATGGGATCGACGCCCGGCGACCGCAATAAATATTATCTCATGAGCACGCGCGAGTTCGATTACGATCAACTCGAATGCGCCGTATCGCATACCAATCAGGGATGGCTGTCTCCCGATCGCAATGCTGTCGATTATGCCGATGGTGAAAATCCGATTTACCTTCTCAGTTTCGGGCCTTTCGATGTCGATGTCGGTCAGACTTTGCCGGTGACACTGGCTTATATCGGCGGTGAGAATTTTCATCATGAGCCGAAGGCTTTCGACAATCTTTTTGATCCCCATAATCCGTACATTTACGAGAATCAACTCGATTTTTCCGACCTGGGACTCAATTCCAAGTGGGCCGAATGGATTTACGACAATCCCGGATATGATACCGACAATGACGGCGATTCGGGCCTGGCGAAGTGGTATTTCAATGCCGACAGCACCGATTCGGTGTGGGATTATTATAGGGGAGACGGCGTGCCCGATTTTCGGGGAGCCGCTCCGCCGCCATCGCCGAAACTGAAGGTGACGCCCGGTTTCGGGAAACTGACATTGAGGTGGAATGGTGAGGTGACGGAAAATTTCATCGATTACTTTTCCGGTTATGAAGATTTCGAGGGGTATAAAGTATATTATGGCGAGGATAATCGCTCGTCCGATTTTGTCGAGCTGGCAACATATGATAAGCGCGATTATAACCGGTATCAATGGAACAGCGCCTACCGGCGATGGGAGGTGTCGATAATTCCTCTCGATTATGATTCGCTGGTGAAAATTTACGGCCCCGGATTTGATCCGGAGAAGTACACCGAGAATCATTTGATGGAACCGGTCGATTCGCGCAATGCCGATCGGGTCTTCACCTATTTCACGCCTCAGAACTGGAACCAGTATGATTTGTCCGATCCGCTGGGTATTCATCGGGTGTATCCCGAGGCCGTTCTGAGCGATTCGTCCGACACGACCGAGGATGGGTTCCATCGCTATTATGAATATGAATATGTCATCGACAATCTGCCGCCCTCGCGGTCGGTTTATGTTTCGGTGACAGCATTCGATTATGGCAGCCGTTCGCATAAGCTGTCGGCGCTGGAAAGCTCGCTTCTCGAAAACGATATTTATTCTCATCCACTGGCCGGCACCGAGGAGGTCGAGGAAGACGGTTTGGGAGTGATTGTTTTTCCCAATCCGTATCGGATAAGCGGCGGGTATGCGCGGGCCGGGTACGAAAATCGGGATCGCACCAGATCGGCGGAACGGGCGCGGGCGATTCATTTTGCCAATTTGCCGAAGATTTGCACGATCCGGATTTATACTTTGTCTGGCGATCTGGTAAAAGAGATCAAGCATTATCGTCCTGACGGCGGCGCCGACGCGCAGAAGGAAACCTGGAATATGATTTCTCGCAATACTCAGGCGATCACCACCGGCATTTACATCTGGTCGGTCCGGTCCGAGATGGGCGAACAGTTGGGCAAGCTGATCATCATAAAGTAGTGGCAAAAGCCACTTTTTGGCTGTCGCCAGAATGACCCAATTTTATCTACCCCAGCGTCAATTATACATACACCCCGATCCAATTCATCTCCCATATGAGGTTGTTGTGCTTGGGCTTGTGCGAGATTTGGCTTTGGTCGCTCGTTTTTAAAGTTTTTTTTTCGGCTCGCCGGATTTTTGTAGCGATTTTGCTGCATGGTGATGTATCCCATTAGATTACGGCGAATTGGGTTCGTTTGCTCACTTTTTAACATAATCGGTGTGTCCTCCTGTATTGCGGCCGCATATCGGCCTTTTACAATAGCTGGCGAACCCGCATTTAACAGTGAAGTTGTGGTGATTTTGTAATGGAGGGTGTGGGGGAGGGGATTTATTGGGGCTCAGGTGGTAAGGATATTTATTCCACATGGTCATCTGGCATTGGCGGACCCGGGCGGGAAGGACCCTGCGAAACGACGGTATGGCGTCAGGAAAGGGTTCCAGACGCCGCGGCAAAGACACCCCCAAACAAGTTTGAGGGTGCCACCCAACATAGGAGTCATCCCAAGAGGCAGGATCTCCCTCGAAAGACTCGGGGCCTACGGCACGGATCCTGCCCTACGATACTACGAAATAATATTCAAGACCGACCGATGGTCGGCCCGGGTGGCAGGATCTTCCTCGAAAGACTCGGGACCTGCGGCACGGATCCTGCCCTACGATACTACGAAATAATATTCAAGGCCGAGCGAGGGCCGGCCCGGGTGGCAGGATCCCCCTCGAAAACTCGGGGCCTATGGCATGGATCCTGCCCTACGATATTGGTCGCTGCCCTACTTTTTCAGGGCGGATTGGGCATCCGCTATGCATAGATCAATGTCCATTCACACTCATAAAGGAGTGCGGCACCCGGGTGTAAAGCCTTGACAATATTAATATTTATAAGTATTATTAGATAAGGTTTTTGGGGGAGTTTACGGCCTCGATTATCGACAACGCCCCGGACCCATTACATATACTCAACCGATTTTTAACTTACCGGTAGCACCATTAACTTGCGGAGTCATTTATGATGAGGATGAAAGACATTATCGGCTGCATGGTGATTGCATTGTTGCTAATCCCTGCATATGCGGTTGCCGGGGACCGGGCTCTGCCTCGTGTCGCCATCGAATCTATCCCGGACGGATCACCGGGATCGACGCAGTATGTATCCATAACTGTTGAACACACTGAATTGGAGATGGGCGGTTTTGATTTTCTGATGGCCTATGACGAATCGGTCCTGACATTTGTGCAAGCCTGGCCCGGGCAACTGCTTGTGGATTGCGAATGGGAGTACTTTACCTATCGTTTCGGATCGGAGGACTGCGGCGAACCCTGGTGTTCCGAAGTGTTACGCGTAGTGGGGGTGGCTGAAACCAACAACGGCTCCTATCATCCCTCCTGTTATGGCCCACCCGATACCGACCCTCACGAACTGGGGCTATTGGAATTCATTGTGACCTCTGATATGACCGTTGAGGGCCAATATCTTCCGATCCGTTTTTTCTGGGATGACTGCAACGATAATGCCATCTCCAGTATCGATGGCCAATACCTGATGATTGATCGTGCAATATATGATTTCGAGGGGAATCTGGTATGGAATGAGGATGACGATGACCTATTCCCAGAGGATGAGCGTATTCCCTATGTAGGTGCGCCTGACAGTTGCACTACTCCGGAGCGTTTTGTTTGCGGTGATGCTAATAGTGACGGAACAATCAATGTCGGCGATGCCGTGATGATTATCAATTACGTCTTCAACGGCGGTCCCGCGCCGATTCCCATCGACGGCGGAGACGCCAATGGCGATGGAAGCTGCAATGTGGGTGATGCCGTGTATCTTATCAATTATGTATTCAAAGGCGGCCCGGCGCCGGTTTGTCCTCCGGTGATTCGATTGATCGATTATCAGCATGGGGGGATATACATACTCGAACACTAGCAGTAGTTGGTCAGGTTATCGCGGTGGTTGACCGGCAGGGGCCGGTTGTTGGCTGTCGCGTAGATGACCGGCAGGGGCCAGCTTTTGGCTGTCGCATGGATGACCAGGTATTGGAGCATAAGATTGATTAATCTATATGCAACATGGTAGCGGACCGCCCCTGAAGATGTAATTTATCAGGTAAACCGCATCCCCGAGATTCCAGGACCCGTCACAGTTGGCGTCGATTTGATTTTCGCATTCATGGCCCAGGCAATCCAGAAAAACGCATCCAATGATGAAGACGGCATCTCCAACATTAACCATCCCATCTGTATTGGCATCGCCCGGCACCAGGCAGCAATGCGGTTCCAGCAGAGGTTTAGCGGCTCCGCCATAAGAGTTGACATACATTGGAATCAAACTGCTGTCCTCTGTCGGTGCCTGCACCGGAGTAAGATTAACCCATTCCATGGTGACCGTGCGTTGATTCGGTTCCGGCGGCATGCTCACATAAACGAAAGCAACCTGTTTGGCAATCCAGTCATAATCAGTTAAAAGCGGTACCATCCCGATTGCCACATCTCCTGTCTCCTCATAGACCGTATAACCGACAAAATGATCATATGCAAATACAACTGAATCGATAGTAGGGATTTCTCCGTGGACCCGAATTCTCAGCGGAAACGACACCCCATATACGCGGGTATCGATATCTTTGTGCAGGGTCAGCGCGATAACCGCTGAGCTTGACCCGGATGGTATCCAGTCGGTATAATAGAGTGTCGACGTGCTGTCGACTTGAGGGTCAATCGGGGGACCTGTCGGCGGGCATTCATCTGGAGGCCACCCCTCGCTGAACACATACTTAATGATACGCCATACGTCGTGGACAGTCAGGGTTAAATAATTGTCCCAGTTGCCGCACTCCAGATCGATATCCAGAGGTGGCGGACCGCCGTTATACAGGTAATCCATAATGTAAACAGCGTCACCCACATTTACTTGACCATCAATGTTGGCATCCCCGCACTCGTATTCGCAGGCGGTGGCAGGTATTGCTGCTGCAAGCAGCAGGATCGCACATAAAAATAATCCTTTTTTCATAACTTCCTCCCGGAATTATTATGTGAGAAAGACCTTTCCAGTCTGGAGGCGCTGATCTAATACTAAAATGGTGGGTATTAATAATATACCCGATCCCTCCAATTGTGTCAATCAATATTCCCAGCCCGCAGGCGGGGGCCTGTTTTTGGCTGTCGCGTGGTTGACCGGCAGGGGCCGGTTTTTGGCTGTCGCATGGATGACCGGGTATTGGAGCATGGGATTTATTAACCCACAAAGCCCGACCTATAACAGGCCGGAAAGTTTTATGGCGGTGTAGATCAGTAATAAGACTAACACAAGGTTGATCAGGTTCTTTAATTTCTGATTGTGCAAGAATCTTTTCAGGGTGGTGCCGAACAAGGCCCATGTGAAAGTTGCGGAAAAGGTGACAACGGCGAAGATGCCGGCAGAGAGGGCGACATACAAAGGAACGGAAGTAAACGGGGCAAGGAATACCGAATAAATAGTCAGGCCATAGACGGCCGCCTTGGGGTTGACAAATTGTAAGAAAACACCGGTCCAGAATCCGAGTGGCTTGGTTTCTTTATCGTCACCAAAAGAATAGCTGGCCCGGAGAATGGAATAGGCAAGCCAGAGGATGTAGGCGGCGCCGACCCAGCGGAGGACCGGCTCGATGGCCGGGATAGCCTTGAGCAGGAGATGCGACAAACTTCCGCAGAGCAACATCATGACAAAAAAGCCGGTGATGATGCCATAAATAAATTTCAATGTCGTCCTCATGCCATAGAGGACGGCAAGCGAGGTGCAGGTGATATTATTGGGGCCGGGCGTGAAGGTGGTGACAAACACATAAGAGGCGAGTGGGATGAGGTCTATTTCCTGCATTTACGATTCCTAATTATTTGACGATCTGTTGGCATATGCCTATTATAGGGAAAGTAATTGTGCATTTCAAAAGGAAATCATGATGGGCCGGGCTCCGTTTCAAATTTTGGTTTTACCGTATCGGATCGTATCCGATGATAATATCGAGTATGCAATTTTAAAGCGCTCCGATGATGGCTATTGGCAAGGGATAGCAGGCGGGGGGGAGGATGATGAGATGCCGCTTGAAACAGCTCGGCGCGAGGCATCCGAGGAGGGGGGCATCGCATCCGATAATAAATTCGTTAGGCTCGATTCGATGGCAACCATCCCAGTCGAAGATATATCGGGTATGATCTGGGGCGAGGATATTCTGGTAGTGCCGGAATATTGTTTTGCGGTCAAAGTAGAGATGGATAACCTGAAATTATCGACAGAACATACCGAATACCGGTGGCTGAAATATGACGAGGCCAGAGCGCTTTTACATTGGGATAGCAACAAAATTGCTCTTTTGGAGTTGAACCACAGGCTCATGAAAAGCCGGTAAAATAGCTATATATCGTTAGTGTGTAATAGTTTATATAATATTTATGGTCGGGCTAAAATATTTTATAATGTGAAAATAATCACAAAAAAGGGCTTGACATTCTGAGAAAAATGACGAAATTAGCATATAAGAAGTTTGTGTAATTGCGAAAGTATGCAACTATTGAAATAAGGACAAAGGGAGTCGATGGAACTGCAAAACCATAAACCCCCGAAAGAGGCGAAACGATGAGAATTGAAAATCCCGAAGTGTTCCAGATGCATGCCGAAGTTTGCAAGGTCCTGGCCAATAAGACCCGGCTAATGATTCTGGCCCTTCTGGCCAAAAAGGAAATGAATGTCGGCGAGATCGTCGAGACCCTCGATTCCCGTCTAGCCAATATCAGCCAGCACCTGCGGCTTTTGCGCACTCATGACATTGTCCGAACTCGCAAAGAAGGCCATGCAGTGTTTTATAGTCTGAGGGATAGAAGGCTGATCGATGCTTGCGAACTGATCCGGTCGGTCCTTCTCGATAATATGAAGCAGCGCGGCATGATCGCGCAGGAGGTCGACCCGGACAGCCTTGTCGTCGAGTAGAAGGAGAGATTTTTTTTGATTGAATGGTTGCAAAATATCGCAATTAAGCAACAATGTAGACATGTTAGTAGATGTAAACAACATATGTCAGGAGACTTCAAAGAGGTAATTTGATATGGGAATTAAACGACGAGATTTCCTAAAATTGGCGGGAGTTGCCTCAACCTCCCTGCTGCCTGATTTGGCGGCGGCTGAGGCATGTGCTCCCGACTTTGACCATTCGTTCGGTGTTTTGGTCGATACCACGGTTTGTATCGGGTGTCGTAAATGCGAATGGGCTTGTGACCAGCAAAACAACCTATCTGAGTTGAAGAAACATGATTTTGAAGATAAAACCATCTTAAAAAGTCATCGGCGGCCATCCAAGGATGCCTTCACAGTAGTGAATTCATTTACCGATGGCGCCGCGTCGGACAAAATCTCCTATATGAAGGTGCAATGTATGCATTGCAATGATCCGGCTTGCGTTTCGGCCTGTATTGTCGGAGCTTTGCAGAAGTGTCCTCACGGGGTGGTAACCTATGATGCATGGAAATGTATCGGATGCCGTTATTGTATGGTGGCCTGTCCGTTTCAGGTGCCGGCCTATGAGTACGATAACGCTCTGGATCCCCAGGTAAAGAAATGTACCTTTTGCATGGAGCGCATCCATGACGGACAACCGCCGGCATGTGTCGAGATATGTCCGGCCGAGGCGTTGACTTTTGGGAAACGACGGCAGCTTATCGATCTGGCTCATCACAAGATCAAGAAAAATCCTGAACGATATTATGATCATGTTTACGGTGAGTATGAAGTAGGAGGGACAAGCTGGATGTATCTGGCGTCGACTGAGTTTGTCAATACTGAATTACCGCAGCTTCCTGCCGATTCGATGCCCGATAATACCGAAAAAATTCAGCATGGCATTTTCAAGTCGTTTATACCTCCGCTGGCTCTTTATGGTCTGCTCGGCTTGATAATGCATTCCCTGCGAAACGACAAAAATCAACAGGAGTCTGAATAATGAGCGTCCATGAGATGCCGTCACCGGTTCGGACCCGGTTCTTTTCGACGGGGACGAAAATCCTGTTTGCAATCATGGCTGTCGGTCTGCTGACATACGTATACCGACTGATTGTGGGACTGGGAGCGGTGACCAACCTCGACGATCAATATCCGTGGGGCATCTGGATTGCGATCGACGTCGCCACGGGCGTGGCGCTGGCGGCGGGCGGTTTCACAACCGCGGCGCTGGCCGATATTTTCCACAGGGACAAGTATCATGCTATCGTCCGTCCGGCGCTTTTGACCGCCCTGCTCGGTTATACTTTCGTCGTCATCGGGCTGCTGGCCGATTTGGGCCGCTATTATAATGTTTGGCATCCGGTGCTTCCCAGTATGTGGCAGGGCAATTCGGTGCTATTCGAGGTCGGCCTATGTGTCATGGTTTACCTGACCGTCCTGTATATCGAATTTCTGCCGATCGTGGTGGAGCGTTTCAAGGGCCGGGTCGCGTTTCCGGGGATGCTGTCGGTTCTCAATAAGATTATAGAATCGTTCTTGATCATCGCCGACCGGACACTCAGGCGGGTCACCTCGCTGTTTATCATCGCCGGGGTGGTCCTTTCATGCCTCCACCAATCGTCGCTGGGGACTCTGATGGTGATTGCTCCGACCAAGATGCATCCGTTGTGGTATTCTCCCATATCGCCGTTGATGTTTTTGCTCTCAGCGGTAGCAGTGGGGTTTCCAATGGTGATCTTCGAGTCGATTCTGTCCTCGCGGTCCTTCAAGTTAAAACCGGAGACACGTCTTCTGTCGTCTATCGCCCGTTACACGCCGGTTTTGCTCGGTGTTTACCTGTTTATCAAGCTCGGCGATCTAACCCTGCGCGATGCCTGGCCGTACCTGACCGAGTTTTCCTTTCAGTCGATCATGTTCATGATTGAAATCGGGGTCGGTGTGATCGTACCGATGATTATGTTGGCGGGGAGCAAATACCGCAAATCCGTCGGCGGATTGTTCACGGCCGCATCGATGGTGATTTTCGGAGTGCTGCTCAACCGGATCAACGTTTTCCTGGTGGCCTACCAGCCCCTGTATTCCGAAAAGACTTATTTTCCGTCCGTTTATGAAATCCTGCTCACGGCCGGGCTGATCGCGGCGCTGATTTTGGTTTACCGCGCGATGGTGATAGTTTTTCCGGTAATTTCGATGCCGGTCGAAAAGCCCGAGGTCGACAACGGAGAACCTCAACTGAAAGTAAATTATCAGGAGTGAAGCCATAATGAGATGCAGATTACTACAATCGACAACCGTGGCGGGTATCCTGTTTCTGATATCAATTCTGTTATACGGCTTCGCCGTGGCCTTCAATCCCGGCGACACGGATTTGAACTGCGCCGAATGTCACTCCTGCGAAACGCCAACGGCTCAGGACAGATGCTTGAAATCCTGCCCTAGTTTTTCCATGACTCATGTGACCGCCGATCATAATTTGTCGGAGGCGCCGGGAACGATATTTCTTGACTATATCGCCGATGAGTATCAGGCGGTGCGCTTTGATCATAAGATTCATGCCGATATGGCCGAGATGGGTCTGAAATGCGCAACCTGTCATCATTACAGTCCTCCGGGTCGCATACCCGCCTGTCGGGAATGTCACGGCGGCGAGGCCAATCCGAACAGCTTGCGGCAGCCGGCCCTGAAGGGAGCCTATCATCGCCAATGCATTTCCTGCCACCGGGAATGGAGCCATGACACCAAATGTGTCATCTGTCACCTCCCGGCCAATGGGTCGCTGAGTACGGACTCGTATGATTCGACCGATATTCTGGGGATATCGCATCCCATTATCACCGAGCCGGTCAAGAAAGTGTATCATATATCCTGCGATGAGGGTAATGTCGTTACGTTTTATCATAAACAGCATGTCGAACTTTACGGCCTGAAATGCGCCAATTGCCATCAGGACGAGAACTGCAGCTACTGTCATGATCTGGCCAAGTCGTCTCCGGAAGGCAGTCCGTCGGTGATAGCCAAATCACCCGAGGAAATCCATGCCACTTGTAACAACTGCCATGACAACGACAATTGTGATAAATGCCACGACTCCCGGGAGCGGCCGCCGTTCTCGCATTCCATGACAGGCTGGGAACTGAATCAGTTTCATGAAAATCTCGATTGCCGCGCCTGCCATCCGACCGGGAAAAAGATATCACGTCTGGATAATAGTTGTTCCTCATGCCATGCGGGGTGGGATCAATCCAATTTCGAGCATTCCGTAACCGGATTGCGACTGGATGAAATCCATATTGAAGCCGATTGCATTGACTGCCATATGGAACTGCATTATGAAAAAACTCCTACCTGCGACAATTGCCATGATGATGACATAAATCATAAAGAGACACCTCCCGGGACGTTTTTGATGAAGGCTAAATCTCATTAGTATACTCTAGGCACGTACACATTCTCTCCTGGCCGGGCATTGTTAATCAGTGCCCGGCCTTTTTAACGGGCTGGTTGAAAAAGTCGGTTAGAAGTTATTGATGGAAGACTCCTTTAGATATTTGAGATATGACCCTATGAAGCGTGGCGATCACTGAGCAAGAATTCGCACCGCAAGCGGTGCGGCACCCAATTTTGAGAGGTTTATCAACAAGCCCCAAGGGGCGGGGCACCCGCCGCAGGGTCATCCGCCGATGGCGGACCCGAGCGGGAAGGACCTTGCGAAACGACGGTATGGCGTCAGGAAAGGGTTCCAGACGCCGCGGCAGAAATGGGCCGACCGTTGGTCGACCCAAGAGGCAGGATCACACGGATCCTGCCCTACGATACTAAATATTTGAGGTATGGCCCCTATGAAGCGTGGCGATCACTGAGCAAGAATTCGCACCGCAAGCGGTGCGGCACCCAATTTTGAGAGGTTTATCAACAAGCCCTTTAACGGGATAGTTGTTGTTGTATCGGGGGCGATTATTTCGTAGGTTAATCCGGTATTTAACCCGTCTGAGAGGATGATATGGCCAAGATTTCATTCTATGGTGCGACCGGTACGGTAACCGGATCGAGACATCTGCTTGACATAAACGATAAAAAGCTGCTGGTCGACTGCGGCCTGTTTCAGGGACCCAAAAAGAACCGACTCAAAAACTGGGAGCTATTTCCGGTGACACCGTCGACGATTGATCGGGTGCTGCTGACTCATGCTCATATCGACCACACCGGATACCTGCCGCGATTATGCAAAAACGGTTTTGCCGGGAAGGTACATTGTACTCACGCGACCGGAGACTTGTGCGATATTATGCTCAAAGACAGCGCCCATATACAGGAAGAAGACGCTAACTGGGCGAATAAAAAGGGGTTTTCCAAACATAAGCCGGCGCGGCCGTTGTATACGATGGAGGATGCCGAACGGGCCCTGTCACTTTTTTCGCCGGTTCATTTTGGCGAGCGTTTCAGGATTGACGATGATATCCGCGTAAAATTCAGAGATTCGGGGCATATCCTGGGATCATCATTTATCGATATCAAGACCAGTCGAAGCGACAAGGGACGGAAGATACTGTTCAGCGGCGACCTGGGGCGTTCCAATTTGCCGATACTGCGCGATCCGGAGCAGGCTTTCAATGTCAATTACCTCGTCCTGGAATCGACTTATGGAAATCGATTGCATGACGAAGGTCCGCCGACCGAGGGGCTGGTCCGAATTATCAACGAATGCGTTGACCGGGGTGGAGTGATAGTAATGCCGGCCTTTTCTATCGGTCGGACGCAGACGTTATTGTATGTTTTGCGGGAATTGGAAGATGAGGGGAAAATCCCAACTCTGCCGATTTATATCGATTCTCCGATGGGAATCAGGGCCACCGAGGTGTTTGAAAAGCGTATTCCTGAGATGGATATGGAAAGCCGATTGGAAACCCTGAGAGGCAAAAAGATTTTCAGGCCGAAGCAGCTTCAAGTATGCAAAGACCGTAATGAGTCCAAGGCGATCAATGAAGTCAAAACCCCGGCGATAATTATTTCATCCAGCGGAATGGCGACGGCCGGGCGGATTTTGCATCATCTGGTAAAACGCCTTTCCGACCCCAGGAACACAATTCTGCTGATCGGGTACCAGGCGTATGGGACAAGGGGAAGGGCGATTTTGGAAGGGGCTGAGAAAGTCAAAATCCACGGGAAGGAAATTCCGGTAAAGGCAAAAGTGGAAACCATTCTGGGGTTTTCGGGGCATGCCGATTACAATGAAATCCTGGCCTGGCTGATGGGATTCAATCGGCCGCCGGAGAAAACTTTCCTGGTTCATGGCGAACCGGAGGCGTCGGCGTCGCTGGCGGAAAAGATTCGGTCTAAGTTCGGATGGGAAACGATTGTTCCTGAATTCGGCGAGAGTTTCGAGTTGGATTTATAAAAAAACGGCCGATCAAAAAATCGGCCGTCGTTATCATAAAATGAATTTATATTAAAAGCGCTATCTTCAGATCATCCTCCCAGAGCTTTTTTGGTGAATTTACCTTTCAGTTCCGGAATGACAAACTGACCGTTTTTGCGGATGAGGCGCTTGTCGAACCAGATTTCACCGCCGCCGTAATCGTTGCGTTGGATATTGACCAGGTCCCAGTGGATGACGGATTTGTTGCCGTTGGGAGCGTCGTCGTAGCATCGTCCGGGGGTGAGGTGGAAGGAGCCGTCAATTTTTTCGTCGAAGAGGGTATCTTTCATCGGTTCTTTGATCATCGGGTTGAGTCCGAAGGCGAATTCGCCGACATAGCGGGCACCGGGATCGGAGTCGAGGATTTTGTTCAGTTTCTTTTCGTTGGTGGAGCAGGTAGCCTTGATGATTTTTCCGTTTTTGAATTCGAAACGGATATTTTCGTAGACGTCACCTTCGTAGAGAGACGGGGTGTTATAAGTGATCACGCCGTTGATTGACGTCTTGACGGGGGCAGTGAAGACCTCGCCATCGGGGATATTGCGGTGGCCGTCGCATTTGACCGGGTTTATGCCCTTGATTGAAAAGGTGAGGTCGGTGCCGCGGCCCTTGATATGGACCCGGTCGGCTTTCTTCATCAACTTGACAAGAGGATCCATCGCTTTTGACATTTTGCGGTAATCGATACAACAGACATCATAATAGAATTTCTCGAAGATTTCCTGCGGCTTTTGTGCCAATTGAGCCATAGAGTCGTTGGGGAAGCGCATCGCGACCCAGCGGGCCTTTTTGATGATCTGATTCATGATCACCGGCGTGCCATAGATTTTTTTGAAGGCCTTCATTTTTTCGACCGGGATGTCAGTTAAGTCGAAGGCGTTGTTGGATCCGGCGATGCTGATGTAGCAATCGGTTTTTTTGGTCATGCCGAGGTGGAAGCCGGCAAATTTCCTGATCTGATCTTCGGAGCAGTTCAGGAGAAACTGCCTGATCATGGCATCGTCGTTATAATACCAGAACGGTACGCCGCCAGCCTCGGTTACTTTGCGGATGAGAGTTTTGCCCAATTCCAGGGCGTCGCGGCCCTTGATGGCGAGGTAAACCAGGTCGCCTTTTTTGACGGCGCATGAATAGTTTACAAGCAGGTCGGCCAGTTTATCGTTGCGTGGATCTATCAAAGCATGCCTCCTTTAGTCCTTTCAAATACTCCCGTCATATTGGGAGGGAGTATCGAGAAATTACAATAAATCTCCGCTCAAATTATATCGTTTTTGAAAAAACACAAGTGATATTGAGCAAAAATCGAAAGTAATGATTGAGTTAAAAGCAAGAACGGGGCAGGCGGTGGCCTGCCCCTGCAGGATGGTCTTTATTTGAGCAGCATCATTTTTCTCGTCATAACCGTGTGGTCGGTTTTGAGGCGATAGAAGTAAATGCCGCTGGCGACGCTTTCTCCTGAGCGGTCGCATCCGTCCCATTCGATACGGTTCAATCCCGGCAACGCGGGACCGTTGAGGAGTACCCTAACCTGCTGGCCGAGGATATTGAAAACTTCGAGAGTAACTTTGGCGCTGCCGCGTTCGGGGTTGTAGAACTCGATCACTGTGGTCGGGTTGAAGGGGTTGGGATAGTTTTGCGATAGAGTGAACTCGCGCGGTAGCAGGGCGGAGTTTTCGTTATCATCGACATCCAGCACAATACCCATATCTCCGACCGCCTGACGCAGGGCGGCGATGGCCGTGCCGCGATCGATGAATGAAAGGGGGATATCGAAGAAGACGTATTCATGGGGGCCGTCAACTGAGCGCCAGGCCACCGGTTTGCCTTCGGTCAGGAATGAGTCGACGGAGGAATTATAAGTGTATATTACTTCATAATCGGAGCCGGTCAGGATTGGATAGGAGGGACAGGGAATGCCGGTAATATTATTCAGAGTGCCGGAGTGATCGCTGGATGCCAGGGAATCCCAGACGAGGTCGGGATATTCCGGCGACTGGCTATGGGCGCCTATAAAATCTGATTCAAGGACCACATCGACAGCGCGGATGTAAGTCCGGGGAATGACACGGCAGTCGATATTGAAATATTCATTATAACCGCCATCATGCGCACCGGGGAAATAGCGAACAGTATCAACGGTAGTATTGTCGATGGCGATATTGCCCCATCGTCCGAAGATGACAACCTTGCCTCCGATTGACAGGTAATAGCTGATTTCATCGAGAATGCCGCCGAAGGTGGGATCGTTACCAATATCATCTTGTCGTGCCGATTCACATCCGATCACAATCAGGCTGTAATCGACAAAACTCATCAGGTCGGCTCGTTCTTCGTTTGAGGAGGAAGAATCGGAGAGGTATTCGTATGTCAGGCCCTCAAGGGCCTCGATCATCAATTCGCCGGTGACGGCTTCATCGACCAGGGCAGTCGAGTTACTGCCTGATCGATTTATGGCCAGGACTGTTCCGGGACGTAGCGTGGCGGCCCGCATGGTTACGGTTTCAATTCCGGTGGTATCGGAGATATTTCCTTCGGCATCGACAGCCATGATAAGATAGGTGTGATAATCGGGACCGAGAACGAGGTCGTCATCGATGAAAAAAGTATCGGCGACATTTACCGGCAAAAGATTACCATCGCGTACAATGCCATAATGGTCGAAATCGAGTTCGGTATTTACGGCTCCCCAGTTCAATCTGATAGCGTTGTGAAGAGTATGGATTTCCACCTGTTGAGGCTGGGTCGGTAGTGAATAGGGAATGCCGTAGGCTGTTTCATAGGCAAGCGAGTGGCGGTCGAAATCGTCGACGGCGACGGCGAATAATTGATATTCCCGGCTTTCGGTAAGTCCGGTAAAGACCGCTTCGGATTCGCCGGCATTGAGCATTAGTGAATCTCGCTGTTTCGATGCGGTTTCCTCACAATAAACCATAATATGGTTTATTGCAGCCGGATCGGGAGGATCAATTACGGCCATGAGTGATTGGCCGTCGCCTCCGTCGCGGACGGAGATTACGTAAACCGGCAGCGGGGCAAGTTCGGTGGCAAGGCCTTTGATACAGAAATTCGCCGTGGAATCGATTTCATACAGGTCCTGCCATGCCGAGCCGTTGAAAAAATAGCTTTGTCCGGGGGCGGAACGGGAAGGAACCGGTATCCCGGAACTGATTATACCCAGAGTGGCATCCGTCGGTGCGGTGCAGTCGTAGGCCTGACCCCCCGAGGAGAGCTCAAGGTAAATATAAAAATTGTCTCCAGCCGAAAGACTGACATTTTCAATCAGATCGATGGTGTGGAAGCCTAGGTGTTCGATCAAACCGGTTGCGGTTGCCAGTTCGCCGGTTAATTGACCCGATTCGAAATTGTCATATATAATAACCGTATAGGATACGCTATCGGCGGCGGTATAGAAACTGACCGATCCAAGCGATTGATCGCGGGGAGCTACGAAGGCATTGAAGGCCCGGTCGCAGTCGGTTTTGGTCCGGCGCCAGCCGTGGTAGTCGTAATAATAGAAATGGTTGTAGTAGTGTCCGTTGGGAAGGTAGTCAACATTGTGGAAAGAAATAACTCCGGTCTGAGAGTGACGGCAGCAATGTTTGTCGTAATACGACACCCAAAAATAGCCGCCGTCCATCCATGCCTCACCATAGCTGTTTTTGCATAACCAGGCACCGGGTAAGGGTGCAGGGGTGACCCTTTCGTCATCCCAGCCGATTATGGCGATGGCATGGTTCGGGGGAGGGAAGGTCTCAGGCGGCTGATAATGATCGAAACCGGTGATATATTCGCCCTCATTCCAATTAATGCATGAGGTCAGGGCGCCATCGGTCATGATTTTTTGTTTGAGGAGATCGATATTGCCAAGGTCCGGTTCGAGAAAATACCATTCGATATCGGCGGCATAGTAATAATCGTAGCTGATGTCGTATTTTGGAGGGGCGGTTTCGTCGGTCCAGGGTCCCAGCTCCCATATCGGGCCGGCTCCACGGGACAGGTAGGCGGCGGCAACCTTGTAATTGCCGGAGCCGAAATAGAGAGCGTCGGGACCGATGGAATCAATATCACCGTTGTAAAAGAAATTGAAGCCGTTCCACCAGTCGAGGTGATTTTCCGACAGGTCGGGCATGCCTTCCTGTCCGGTTGCCGCCCAGTTGCCGTTTATGAGGAGGTTGCTTTCAATTGCCGCGATCGGGCCGTGCGTCCAGCACAGCGGGAGAGCACCGCCTCATGAGGCGCAGTCTTTACTTTTTACCGGGCTTACATAGCAATGACCGTCGACATTGCGAAGGTCAAAACTGGCCGGTGGTTCAGCAAAGGCAGCGGTTGACAGGGCCAGAGCTGAAAGCAGCAGGATGGAGACAAAATATTTCTTGTTCAAGGTCATTTACCTTTCAATTTAAAAAGACCGAAAATCTCTTCTATCGCATAATAAGCAAAAAACGATGACGATACAAATTCCATTTTGAAATTATTCCCGGGCAATAGGAGTTTTTGGCATGGGAAGGCAAAAATCGTGATGAAGATCATCATCTCCTAATTGCCATATGATATGCGGATTGCTATTTTATGTGGGCTAATTAAAAAGGTCGACATGGGCAATTCTTTGGGCCGCCGCGCTGATTAACGATTCTCCTTGTCTTCATCTTCTCGCATGGTTTCGCAAGCAAATATCCGAAAATATCGACATCAATATTTCAACGTTCTATTCTTTGCAATTATGGGTGAAATAACAAGAATATATCGTCCGATTTATGGGCTGTTTTGCATGCGGGATAGACAGAACAAAAAAGGGGCCGGCCAATCGCCGACCCCTCAAAAGTATCCGTTGGTTACCGAATCCATATCACTTCATAAGCACCATCTTCTTTTCAGAGGTGAATTCGGGTGTGGTGATGCGGTAGAAGTAAACACCGCTGGCCACCCTGCTTCCCGATTCGTCTTTGCTATCCCATTGCACGCTGTGAATTCCTGCCTCTTCCTGACCATCGAGAAGGGTCGCAACTACTTGACCGAGGACATTGAAGACCTCAATCCTGACATGAGAGGGAGCCGGTAATTCATAGAAGATCGTGGTCGAGGGATTAAACGGATTCGGGTAGTTCTGATGCAGGGAGTATTCTGAGGGCAGAATACCTTGTTTGTCGAGAGTGACCTCCAGAAGATTGCCATCATAGTCAGACAGCTGTGCCTAGGTCATCACTATTTCGCCCTGGCCGTCAATCGGAACGGCAAAAACGCTTTCCGTGCCGGCAGGGATCCTGACGCCCTTCTCCATACTGTACACCAGGACTTTCAGTACCCCGTCGGCGTTGCTGTAAATGAGCGTCATATCGGAAGCGCCGTTGATCAGCTGCGGTTCACCGACTTCATATCCGGAATATTCGAAGACGAAATATCCGGCTCCAATGGCCACCGGTGCCTTGGTCGAAACTCCGAAGGCGGAATGGTTGACCGAGGTATGGACCGATGCGGCTTCAGCATACGGAGTTGCTTTTGCGTAGGGGTTGGCATCGCCGATGATTACGCGAACCATATAGACAAGATCAGCCACCGAGAGCGCGATTCCGTCGGCATTGACATCGGAAGCCGCGATTGAAGCTTCGACATGATCACCAAATGCACTCAGCCCGCTGATAAAGAAATTGGTGAACATAACGGCATCGGCGATTTCGTTGGGAAGGCCGTTGCAGTTGATATCACCGCGAAGGTCGATTGAGTCGGCGCAAACGATATCGATACCGCCGTAGACGAAATCAATGGCCCTCAGTGCCGAGGGTTTGTCCGGGTCAGGATTCAGGCAAAAATCAGGCGCTCCGACAAACGGGATGCGTTCATCTTCAGGGAACTGATCGTCATCGTCTTCATCCCAGATGATCCGATTTTCTTCAAAATCATAGATGGCACGGTCAATTAACAGTATCTCTCCGTCAATACTGGATATGGCGTTGTCGTTGCAATCATCCCAGAAGAAATAAATGGGGGCATATTGGCATTCAAAGGTTCTATCATTGGTTACAAAGAATTTCATTTTTGCCAATTCATGGGGATCAGTATCCGGCGGACCATAGCATGAGGGGTGATTGGGACCGTTATTGGTTTCGGCAATGGCTATTATCCGCAATAGGCCTGACGGACAGGCATCGCCGCAATTACCATCGACACCGTAGCGATAGGTGAAGTATTCCCAGCCGCAGTCCTCGAGCAACTGCCCCGGTTCAGCTTCGGTAAAGGCCAGCGCCGAGGCGTCATATGCAATCAGGAAATCGAAGCCGCCCATGTCGAGATCACTATTCTCGATGGTGATCGGGACATCGATATAGTGGCCCTGTAAAACATCATGCATTTTGCTAATGTTGACTATGGTGAAATCATATAGCTCTGAAATAGGGCAAGGACAAAGGACCGGATCAGGTTCCATAATATCATTAATTGTAACTCCCGGGTCGGTGATTATTTGCGCCGCGTCGATATAGATTGAATCATCAGAGATGATAGATCCTGGTGCGCATCCCGTTAGAAACAAAGTGCCGCCCGAAACACATATATGGATTGCACCAGTAGCGGTTATCGCCGCCTCGCTAAGATCGCGAATTATGATGGAATCGAAGGCGGCCAATGTAATCAATCCGGCATCCATGCCGGCCGATCCCGGTATGAGGGGATTCGCACAGATGCTGACTGTATGGGTCTCGCTTTCTCTGATTTTCCCCTTTGTGCCGTCTTGGGGGGGGGGGAACGTTGTATCTCCAGTGGTGTCCAAACCCTTATTGCCCTTGGTACCCGTTTTAAGCTTCTTCGTATTCACATTCTCAGTTAGCCCTTCGCTTGCCGCTTTCCCTCCACCTGCTATGGTAATGTTACCCGAAGAGCCACCATAACCGGCTGGAAAGCTGGGTAAGCTGGCCGGTTTGCCGTCATTGGCCGCATCGCCGGTCTCAATATGGCAGTCGTCCTTCTTGTAAATTTTGCCTTTGGCCTTTATATCTATGTTTCCCGAACATGCTCCATCTGACCCGGCATTTCCCTCGGCTTTTCCTGTTTTTACATCGCCATCGATATTAATGTCGCCTCCAGCAGTAATAGAAATACTTCCGGTATGATGATCCGAACCGTCAGGCGTTTTGATATCACCATCCACCACAATATTCCCGCCCGCGGTAACACTAATATTACCGCCTTCTAAGGCACTATTGGCACCCGGCCGAGCCGTGATATTGCAATTTTTGCCGATGGATATTTTTCCTGATACATTAATGAGGACATCTACGCCAGGTGATGAGCCTGTGATATCCCCGTTTGTGATAATCAAATTCTTCGCAACCAAAGGCTCAAACCGAACAAGCTCTATTACATGGCCACCAACAATCTCCACGTCGTCATCTTTCGTCGGGGCGCTTGTGGCTGGCTGATAGGTGATACCCCCATCGGTGGATACCTGCCAATTGGATGGATCATAATAATAACCGTTACTTGTAGATTGGTATTTTAGGGCATGCGCAGAAGCAGCAAAAAACATTAGTAGTATCAGCCCCGAAAGAATAATTCGACGATTTGTGGCTGGTTTCATTGATTACCTCCATCCTTAAGCTTTGAGAATAATAATATTTCTCCTATGTTCATTATCTCTTCGCACTAAATGTACTTTTTTGTGGTTGACGGACATCTCGCCTGCCAAGCTTACTATACCAGTGCTCCTGTCTTTTGCCCATAGAGACCATTTTGGTTTTCACGTGCTCAACTACATTTCGCGAGTACGAGTGGTACCGGCCAGATAGTTAATTCCGAAGAATTTGTTGTAGGTCAAAATTATTGAAGTGCGAGGTGAATGCTCTACAAGTGGATGTAAATAACAACATTTGAGGTGATTTGTCAAGCATATTATTCAGTTAATTACCTACTTGGTTTTGGGTCTCTTTCTGTTTGCTCTGATTCTATGGGATTACTATCTTGTAATAAATTACTGAATGGGTCTGTTTTGGTTATTCTTTTATCTGGGGTGGAATGAAATGAGTGATACGGTTAAAAAGGGTCTCGATGTAGACGCTGTGATGAATGATGCGGTGCGGGCCGGGATCGAGTTTCGCAAGTATGATCAGCAGCAGACGGATAAGATTGTGAAGGCGGCATATAAAGCCGGTTTCAATAACCGAATTAAGCTGGCCAAGATGGCCTATGAAGAGACTCGCTTGGGCGTTTGGAAAGACAAGGTAATCAAGAACGTGATCGCGACGCGTTTTGTATATAAGGATATAAAAGATCTCAAAACGGTCGGAATCATTGCCGAGGACAAAGAAAACGAGATTGTTGAGATCGCTCAACCGATCGGACCGATTTTTACTATTACACCGATTACCAATCCGACGTCGACAGTGTTGTTCAAAATACTCATCGCTCTGAAAACGCGGAATCCGATTATTATTCGCCCTCACGGGGCGGCGAAAAAATGTTCCATTGAGGCGGCGCGGGTATGCTATGAGGCTGCGCTGGAGGCGGGCGCTCCGGAGAATTGTATTCAGTGGATCAAGCGTTCGACCGAAGAGCAGACGATTGAATTTATGCGGCATCGGAAGACGGCGCTGATTCTGGCGACCGGATCGACCGCATTGGTTCGCGCCGCTTATAGTTCCGGAAATCCTGCCATAGGAATCGGTCCCGGTAATGTTCCGGTATTTATCGGTAAAAGCGCCGATGTCCCTTTTGCGGTGGAGCAGATTTTTATCTCCAAGACTTTTGATAACGGCACCATTTGCGCCAGCGAGCAGGCGCTGGTGGTCAGGAAGTGCCATGTCGAAGAAATGATTACGGAATTAAAAAAGCGCAAGGCGTACTTCCTTTCACCCGAGGAGATCGAGAAGCTTGAACCGGTCGCATTCAACAAGGCGTCGAAAGTGATGAGGGTCGAGGTTATCGGGCAGTCGGCAACGACTATAGCCAAAATGGCCGGGATTGATGTTCCTCCCGATACGACCCTGCTTATTGCGAAATTGACGGAAGTCGGACTTCATTCGCCGCTTTCGCTGGAAATCCTGGCCCCGGTTCTGGCTTTTTACGAGGCCAATGGAATCGATCATGCTATCGATCTTTGCCGCAAGATCAATATTAATGGGGGGCTGGGGCATACGGTCAGTATTTTCTCCAATAATGAGGAAAGAATAGAATATTTCGCGTCGGTGATGAACGCCGGCCGGATCCTCGTCAATACGCCGGCTTCGCATGGAGCTCTGGGCGGGACTTATAATGCGCTTCAGCCTTCGATGACGCTGGCCTGCGGGAGCGGCGGCAAAAATACTACGACCGATAATATCAGCGCCAAACACTTGCTCAATATTCAGCGGATTGCTCGCCGACAGGAACATGAATGCATCAACGGTGATCATCTCAATGATTACCTTGACGAGTCGGTTGATGCTGAGGCGATTGAGATTAAGTGCAGTCGGCATTGACATTTTGACGACAAGAAAATGATTTGATTGACTGATCAAAATTATAAAAAATGTCGTAGCGGATTCATTTCCATGATATCAAGGAATGATTGGTTCAATGCCTGAGGTAATTAATCGGGTCTGCCACTTGTCAATCCCTGCAATTTTCTTAATCGTTGACAAATCGACCGCCGAAAGCTATAATATTTAAACAGGCGATTCCCACCAATCGCCCTGTTGTAGGATTGATCCCGCTAGATAGCTACAGTTAAGTGCAGACTTCTTCGCCGCCGCATTTAGGAGGTTTATAATGCTTCATCGTTCAATTTGGTTGCTTATCGCAATGCTTATACTTGTCAGTATCGGTTTTGCGCAGGACACTGATAGAAGTGACCGGCCATCAATCGCGACCGATCTTTATCATGTCGAGGTCGGTAGTCATGAAGAAGCGGGGCTGCTGTCCGGGTTTGGCGCCAATGCCATTTTGCGGGTCGGAGATGGATATCTTATTCTGGCCGGCCCGGTTCATGCCGATCAACTTGCCAGATCAGGGTTGAAATATACGCTCATAACAAGCGATGTCGATCGCAGGCATCTGGCTTTGGATATTCGACATGATCGGTCAAATGTCGGTCGTTTTCCTTTGGTGTTTGAGGAGGAAGGGCTTCGGCTGTTCCTGGTCAAACCGTCTGAGGCTATGGATGCCAGAGATGATTTGGGTCTGGCTCCGATACCCGCAGCCGATCTAAGAATTGTCTATAAGGATCAGGATGAGTTGGGCAAGCGATTGCGAGCGCCGGATCTCGGTATCGAACTTGATTCGCTGGTAGAGCTGATTTCTCAGGATTCGATAGAATCGTATTCTTACTGGCTGCAGAATTACCGAGGAAGGCCGGCTGGATCGAATCAAGGGGTGGCAGGCGATTTGGAGGATAAGTTTAGAGAGTTCGGGTATGACTCGGTCTATCTGGATGAATTCTGGAGACTGGATTGGTATGGTACGCATTTGTATCATGGGTGGAATGTTGTCGCCCGAAAAGCCGGCACTCTCTATCCGCACGACCAGATTATAGTCGGAGCTCACTTTGATACCGAGGCGGTCAGCCCCGGCGCGGATGATAACGGTTCGGGTACCGCCGGGGTTTTAGAAATTGCACGAGTCTTGAGCGATATCGAGACCAACATGGAAATTGTCTTTATTCTTTTCGACTGCGAAGAAGAAGGGTTATTGGGAGCTTATGATTATGCGGAGAAAGCGGTTGAGAATAACGACAGAATAGTTTTTATGTTAAACCTGGATATGATCGGATTCTATCGGAATTCGGCCCACGCCAAGCTTTACCATGGTCCTTCCACCGCCTATGCTTCTATTTGGGCCGCTCTGTCGGATTCTCTGCCTTCAGTCGGTATTGAGGGACATCTCAGCGGGGCAAGCGGTGGCTCCGATCATGCTCCCTTCTCACAGCTCGGTTATGATGTGGTTTTCGCTCACGAAGCCATATTCTCAAATGTCTATCATTCGGCGCGGGATAGCACCACTTATCTGGATTTTGATTATATGACAAGGATGACGATGGCTTCACTTGCTACCGCTTACTATGTGGACGGCAGCTATGTTCCCGACCCGACTCTATTGATCAGTTGTCCCGAGGGACCTACGACGTTTTTCCTTCCCGGCTCGGCCGATTCCCTGACGGTCAATATTGAGGAGTACGCCGGAGGCGTTTTGTCACCCGGCACCGCTCAATTGGTTTGTATCATAGATGGCGGATCCCCAATAACGTTCCCCTTAGCTGATTGCGGTGATGGAATTTATACCGTGCCATTCCCATCTCTTGAATGCGGTGAGCGTCTTGATTATTATGTCATGGCCTCTGAGGACGTAACCAGTACAGTATGTTTCTATCCCGATCCCCTCAATCCGACTCAAGCGCTCAAGGCCTCGAATGTCACGGCGATTCTTGATGATAATTTTGAAACCGATTTGGGGTGGTCGGTGACGGGCAACGCTACCAGTGGAGATTGGGAACGATATAAGGCCAGCGGCAACGGGTCGGTTCCCAAGTTCGATTATGACGGTTCCGGCAGATGTTATATTACCGATCATTCGATATTTTCCGATGTCGATAACGGTACTACCGCCCTGATATCACCGGCTATCGATATCTTCCCCGGGGATGCAATTGTTGAGTATGCTCGCTGGTTTTCCAATGATCTCGGCGCCTCAGGCTACGAGGATATATTTAAGGTGTATCTCCTCCATGGGGAACAGATTAATCTGGTGGAGGTGGTCGGTCCGACGGGAGAGTCTTCCGGTGACTGGTATTATCGGAAACATTGGGTCAGCGATTTTTTCACGCCGGAATCGACAGTACGGCTTCGTTTCGATGCCTGTGACCTGAACTATGATTCGGAGGTGGAGGCGGCTGTTGATGCAGTGAAAATCACAGTGTACTCCTATGCACCGCATATTCTGACTGACTTGCTCCCCGACGAGATTTTCGGGAATCCATATAATCAGCAACTCGATGTCACGAGTTGTCATGATCCTGTGACGTGGATGGACATAAACAGCGATCTGGACGGCACCGGGTTGAGCCTGTCGACAGACGGACTCCTTTCCGGAGTTCCATCCGATACCGGAATTGTTTCATTTACCGCCAGAGCGGAAGACGGGAATGGCGTTCCCAGTGAGAGGACTTACAGTTTTCATATCTGGAAGCCGTTTGTTTGCGGTGACGCCGGCATGGATTATCAGCTTAATATCGGTGATGGGGTATTTCTTATAAATTACATTTTCAAGGGGGGGCCGGCGCCATTCCCATTGTGTGTCGGCGACTCCAACGGCGACGACAATGTGGACGTCGGGGATGCCGTTTACCTGATAAATCATATTTTCAAAGGCGGTTCGGCTCCGGTCGATGATTGCTGCCAGCTTTAATCGGAAAGTATTGACAAAATGTCAGAATTTGCCGCCGCAGGAGGTTGCGGCGGCAGATAAAAAAGGGGCAAAATCCCGGATTTTTTAAAATTGATATGGGATCTCGGCTGTTATTGTCAAAGAGTTGATGGGCAATTACTTAGCTGACGATTATACGGATAAAACATAAAACAATTTATGTATTAGGACAAATATTTTATGTGAAACATAAAATATTTCTTGACATTTTGAAACATCCGGTATATACTTACCGTATGGCTATTCAGATAAACATTGATTTGATCATGGTGAAGAGGAAGATGTCATTGACTGAATTATCGAAAAGAATGGGCATATCGATGACTAACCTCTCGCTATTGAAGACGGGAAAGGTCAAAGGGATAAGGTTTAGCACCCTTGAGGCGATATGCCGGGAGTTGGAATGCCAGCCCGGCGATATCCTGGAATATATCCCTGATTTTATTTGACCGTGGGATCAGTTATGCTAGAGAATGATTTAACCTGGGGGATGCCTGGAATGAGCGAAAACCGTTATAATCTTGCCGGCTGGCTGTCGATTTCGATGGCCATTCTATTCCCGCTGGCGTTTGGGATTGGTATAATTCAGGGAGTAATAGGGGCGGCTGTTTTCAAGTACACCGGGCCGACAATCGGTCCCAGCGATTTTCTGTTTGTGATTTTCACCGGTTTTTCCGTTTACATCTTGATAATGTTCCGACGACTACTTCACGATCGCTACCAGTTTCATGAATTGGATGTCCTGATCACCATCGCGATTATATGGAATATCCTGTTTCAGATCGGATCGCTGGCGCTGAAGGGATTGCTTTTTACAATATGGCCGGCATCCGAGACTGCTGTTACCATCGTCTATATTTCATTTATGTCGGTGGCGACGATCTCGATGGGTGTTATTGATATCATTTTCGCCGTAAAACTGTTCAAACTGTCGGATATGGGTAATAATCTGATAAATGCTCTGGCTTATCTGGGGATGATTGCCGGTATTCTGGAGGTTACGGTAATCCTTTCGCCGTTGTCTCTGCTACTGGTTCCGGTTACGTGCATAATATACGGGCTGGTATTTTTCAGAGCGAAAGAAGACGTGGAATTTGTTTAATGTCGAGCGCTATACATTTAGATAAATAAACATCCAGGATTTTCAAGCAGCTGCTAAATAAACGACCGGACGTCCGGACTCCGGGTAATTAGGTGCCTGCCGGGATATTTATACCCGGCGGGATAACCAGAAGAGTGCCCGAAAACGAGGTTCTATTCTAAAACTCCAAAGAGGAGGAGTGGATATGTCTGGACAGAGCAGCTTATTGACCCGGTGGCCGATCGTGCTGATGATCCCGATTATCATGGTGATATCCGGATGCGCCGCCAAGACGAAAATGATAGGTGATTCTGAAGCCGGTCTGGTTCTGAAGTATCAAATGCCGGAAAACCAGAATCTGAAATATTATATGTCGAGTAAGTCGAGTCAGGATTTGGAAGCGGCGGGGAAGTCGATCAAGATAGATACCGATGAGACTCGTCATTTTTCGGTAAGGGCCGCAGGAAAGATCAAGGACGGTTTCAAGGTCGGACTAACTATCGATTCCATGAAGTTAAAGCTGGGCACGCCTCGAGGGGAGATTTCTCCTGATATGTCCGGAGTCGTGGGGAAGAGTTTTATTTTTACTTTTTCAGACCTGGGCAAAGAGACTGATTTTCCTGAGGGAGAATCGATACAATATGAGCTTTATTCGGGAAAGAAGCAGAGTGTTATTACGGGATTTCATGCCTTGTTTCCCGATTTGCCACAGCGTCCGATTCGGATCGGCGATACCTGGATCACGGCTGATACCGTTGTAGAGAAATCGGGTGATTTCGGGATTGAAATGGTGTTCATAAGCGAAAACAAATTGGACAGAGTCATGAAAATCGATGGCAAAAAATGCGTTGTCATTAATGGTGTCGTGACCGGATCGGTAAACGGCAAGGGACAGGAAGAAGGTGTCGATTTGGTCACCACGGCCACGATAACCGGGACTGATACCTGGTATTTCGCTTATAATGAGGGGATATTCGTGCGGATGGAATCGAACGGTATTGCGGTAGGGAAGATAGTCGGCTCCGGTGCGCAGAGTATGAGTATCCCTATGAAGCGGAATTATAGTATAGAAACGAGGCTGGTCGGCAAGCCTTAATGAACAATAGAAAAGAGGCGGTAACCTGGGAATATCGATAAAATGATATTTTCTGATGGTTGGTCGGGCAGCCTGACCCCCCCAGGCAGGTTGCCGGAAGAAAGCCCCCAGTTTTGGGGGCTTTTTCCTTAATTGATAATTGTATGAACCACTGATTGAGCAGTACCGTACCGGGAGGCCGTTTATTATGTGACCGCACCCATGCACAGGTTGCGCAGATCCTCGATCTGATCGCCGATACCGAGACTCTGGAGGTATTCCAAATCCAGCGCCGAGCGAGATGGGTCGGTGTTATCGTTATCCTGTTCCAGATTGAAGGCGTAAGCCAGATGAACACATGTCAGAACATCCAGAATTGGATTGGTCGATTTGTGAGGCAGGTAATGAAGGGCCACTGCCTCGAGGATGGCATCGGGAATACCCCAAAGTGAAAGCAGGTAGGCTCCGATTTCGGCATCGGTGACGCCCATAATCTGTTTTTCCGCTTCATGCAGTGGAATAGAATTTTCCCTGGCCAGTTTGGCTGCATTATCAAGTTCAGTGTAGAAATAGGTGAACATCACAAGTTTCCCGACATCGTGAAGCATCCCTCCCAAGAGTGAATCCTCGGTTGCCTTGGTTTCCAGCCCCAGCGCAGTGGCAAAAAGCCTGGCGCTGGCACCGACGGCAACGCTGTGATTGAAGATGCTGTTGATAGAAAATTCCGATGATTTGGAATCGTCAAACTGGTTAAAGATTCCCGCCGCCATTACCAGGCTTTTGACTGTTTCCAGTCCCAGGATATTGACTGCTTGCAGGGGATTGTTTACGGTCGATGAGAGACCGAAGAAAGCCGAATTTACGATCTGGAGCAATTTGGCAGTGATGCTGATGTCTTGTCGAATTAGATCGGCAATTTTCTGCAAAGAGGCTGTTTCCGATTGAAGTTCCTTGACCAGGCTGTTATAGATTTCCGGAGGACTGGGCAGGGAACTGATTGAGGCGATTCGGGTCTGAAGAGTGTCATTTGACAGCAACTGCCGCAGGGATAAGGAGCTATTGAGGACTGCCTTGAATTTTGCCGGCGGATATGGTTTGGCAATAAATTGATGAATCGATCCCGCACTTTGAAGGATTTGTCCCCGGTCAGAATCGCCTGACAATATGAAGCGAACCGATCCCGGGCAATGTACAATCGCTTTTTTAAGTAGATCGACGCCACTCATATCCGGCAATTTCATTTCAGTTACGATGACATCGCAGGCCGAGCGCTGCAAAACCTCCAGAGCATGGGCTCCGTTGGCGACAATTTCCGATTCCCAATCGTCCCCCAGGCTTTTGACAATTGATTCAAGATTATCCGCCTCCGAGCTTTGATCGTCGACGAACAGAATTCGCTTAACCGACATTAAATTCCTCCCCACCCCTTAAATCAGGTGCATTTCTTTCTCAAAACTTGATATTGATGTAATGTGCCTTGTAATCCCACGAAGCATTTGTCATATAATTAATCGGCAAAACCGGATGATACATAAGTGGGAAGTCAAAAGATTGACGATATTGACTTGTACGGTTAAAACTTGCTTGAAAATGACGATAAAGTATTTAGGGGCTAGTGTTAATTATTAAGGGGGAAATGATGCAGGTTCGTGAAATATTAAAATCAAATCGGGCGCCGGCGACGATCGAAGGCGATCAGTCAGTCTACGAGGCCATGAAAATCATGACCGAGAAAAGGTGCGGTTCCCTGATCGTTGTCGACGATCATCAGAATCCGATCGGGATCATCACGGAAAGTGATATTTTTGTCATTGCCTTCAAGTATTTCGGCGACATGGTGGATCTGCGGATAAGGGACAATATGAGCAGCGATCTGATTCTCGGGGTTCTTGATGATGAAATCGATTTCATTGCCGAGGTGATGGTCAATAACAACATACAGCATATCCCGATTATGGATCATCAGGAAAAACTCTGCGGAGTTATCTCAATCAGAGATATTGTCAGAGCGAACCTGAAGATATCGGCGTTATCGGCACAATAGAGGCTGAAGATTGCGAAACATGGTCCTGTTCTCGGGCCGGGTACTTTTTCATTTTATCCGGTTCCATTAAGTCTTTGATATTACTACCGATAATTGAATAATAGGGAGATATATGCCGGAGATTTTTATGATTTTCATGGCTGACTTATCTCCTGCTTGAACCGGCAGAAGAACAAGGGCTTACGAAATACAGGGGGCGGTTATTTAAACTTTTCTTAGAGGGTGAGTCGATGGCTGATCATTCATTTCCGAGTACAACCGGCGTTTGTCTGGATGAACTGGAAAAACTCTTTTCCAGGGGAAATCTAAATGACAGGTCGGATTGGGCAAGAACGATTAATAACCTGATGAAGCTTGCCAAAGAAGCCGGTCAATCATATGATTATGATCGCGCCATCAATTATCTGTGCATGCTGGAAAACATCTGGGACTCAAAAGGGTTACCGGAGTTTTCCATTGAACTCCGGTTTGAGTTACATAAGGAAAAGGGAAAGGCTTATGCCTCTCAGGGAAAATATGATCAGGCTATTTACGAATATCAGAAAGTACTGAGATTGTGCCGTGATTCCAACAATCTGTCGATCAAGGCTGAGATGTACACTCAGATCGGTCAGCTCCTGGCCAAGCAGGGGGATCATGATCGCTCACTCGGCTATCATCAACGTGCGATCGGGGCATATCGACGGTTGAATGATTTACCCGGTTCATGCAAGGCGCTTCGCAACCTGGGCGTGGTCTATGTGGAACTGGGCGAATTTGAGGAGGCGGAAGGCACATACGCGGAAGCGATTGAGGCGGCTGGGGATATAGAAGATAAGATGATATACGCCGATCTGGTCAATAACCTCGGAACGATCATGAATATGAGGGGTAATCAGCAAAGGGCATTGGAGCTTTATCGAGAGTCGCTGACGATATATAAATCGCTCAATGAGGTCAGGAAGAGCGCATATACGACCAACAATATGGCGATTACTCTGGCCGAGCAGGGTCAGAACGACGAGGCCCTTGAATATTTCGAGAGCGCCTATGATATCGCGACCAGCATGAAGGATGCTCCCTTGGTTATGATCGTGGACATAAATCTGGCCGACCTGTATCTCAAGAAGCGTAATGTCGATGAGGCTAAGAAGCATTGTGCCCGCGCCGAAGAGCATATGGTTGAAGCCAAATTGATCAACGGGCATCTGGTCGAGACGAAGAAAATAACCGGCAAGATAGCCGTATATGAAAAGGATTATGATGAGGCGCAGAGGATATTTTCCGAAGCGCTTGATATCAGCCGCGAGATCGGGGCCAAATATTTGGAGGCCGAAGTCCTCATGGAACGAGGAATATTATATCGGACGATGGATAAGCATTTTGATTCTCTGACCGATCTGGAGGCATCATACCATATTTATACCAGCGTCAAAGCCGACGGGAAAAGGGAGCAGACCGAAGAAGTCATTAATTCCATCGAGCAATTGTACCTCGATGTGTTCGACAAATTGGCGCAAGAGGTTGACCGGAAAGATAAATATACCAAAGGTCATACCGATCGGGTGGCTTCCCTGGCACTGTTGTTGGCCAAAGAGCTGGGGCTGCGTGCCAATATGTTAAAAACGGTGGTGGCCGCCGCTCTGCTTCATGATCTGGGCAAGATAAAGATCGAAGATGAAATTTTGAATAAGGCCGGAAAGCTGACTGAAGAGGAATTTACAGCGATCAAGAAGCATCCTGAGTTGGGAGTGGAGCTTCTGCGTGGTAAGGAATTCCCCTGGGATATAAAGCCGTTGGTTCTTCATCATCATGAAAAGTATGACGGCCAGGGTTATCCCCATGGTTTGAAAGGAGAAGAAATTCCATTGGGGGCGCGCATCATATGTGTAGCCGATGTCTTTGACGCCCTAACCTCCGACAGGGTTTATCGATCCGGCTTCGATACCGCCAAGGCTCTCCAGATTATGGATGAGGAATCGGGAACCACTTTTGATCCGGTAATCTTGCAGTGCTTTGTCAATATGATCGGTGAGGGCAAAGCCGATATGGTCATCAATTCACGGACCCGGGAAGATGAGATGTACGGCATCTGGTCGCAATGCATGATGGATGAACAGGAGCCGGAAATCAAATCAGAAGATCCGGTAATGACGTAGAATATAGGTAAACCGCCAAATACTACCGCCACTATCCGCATATTAGAACCGAGTAAAATCGCCAACTTATAGGTAATTAGGTTCCGGGCCGTCTTGGGGTATATATTAATTGGTAACGGCCGGAATATTTTGTTTATTTCTCTGTATACAATTTTACTAAGAATGCGTATATAATTTAACAGCCGATCGCGGTTGTGACAAGGTTGTAACGTATCCGTTACTGTGAATCAACATTGAAATAGAAATGAAAATGTGATAGATTAAGGTAGCAGTCAGCAAACAGGGATTCATCTTGCAATCAAATGATAATAATGACGAGCAGACCCGCTCGTATTCCATTCTGACCGAAGGATCGATTATTGGCAGGTATACGATAATCGAGAAGATAGGGGCCGGTGGAATGGGAGAGGTTTATCTGGCGGAGGATACTGATCTGGGTCGCCGGGTAGCTCTTAAATTTCTTCCCGACCGGCTGCTTGATGACGAGCAGGCGATGGCGCGATTCCGTCGCGAAGCGCAGGCCACCGCGCGGCTTAATCACCCCAATATTGTCACAATTCACGAAGTCGGCAACCATCGGGGCAAACCCTTTATTGCCATGGAATATATCCAGGGGGAAACCCTCGATTCCAGAATCAAAAGAGATGCGTTGACTCCCGATGAGGCGACCGGAATTATGATTCAGGTGGCGCGCGGTCTTCAAGCGGCTCACGAATTGGGAGTTATTCATCGCGACATCAAACCGGGCAATATCTGTATCTGTCGCGACGGGCGAGCAAAAGTTCTCGATTTTGGTCTGGCGCGTGTCGCCGACAGCGATAGCCTGACCCACTCCAAGCTGGTCATGGGAACATTAGGGTATAGTTCGCCGGAGCAGATAAGCGGAGGCGAGGTTGACTTAAGGACCGATATCTGGTCACTCGGCGTGCTGATATATAAGATGCTCACACAGAAACTTCCTTTTGAAGGTGAAAATGCTCAGGAGATCATATATTCAATTACTCATTCGAGTCCGTCCGATATTTCCCGGGTGCGTGATGATATTCCTTATCCGATTCAGACCTTATACCGCCGCTGTATTGAGAAGAAGTCGAGCAAACGACCGCAATCGATGATCGAGGTCCTGGATATCCTGGGAGTCGATTCGGCAACGCAGGTAATCGCACGTAAAGGAGGCGACAACCAGCGTATTAAAAAGCTGATGCTGGTTCTGCTATCGATGATATTCATTGTTGTTTTTGCCTGGGTCTTGCGCGTTTATCTTCCTGACAGCGCGAAAACGCCCGAACGGAATGCATGGCGGGTGGGGATATTGCCTTTTCATAATCAAACGTCGCAGGAGGAGTTGTCAGGTTGGCCTTCGCTCATTCAGGTTTTACTGGTGGGAAACCTCACCGGTATCGCCGATATCGGGATTGTCGATCCGTTGAGCCTCAATGCAATCCTTCAGAGCAGGTTCGACACCGTACCTCCGCCGCGCAATCGGGATCTTTATCGAGTTTTGCGTGAAGCCGATATTTCTTATGTTATTGACGGTACCATTGTAAAAGCGGGAACCGGGTTTCAGCTTCATGCCAAGATTATCGAGCCAATCGCAGGGGAAGTAGTCCATTCATGTGTGGGAAATGCCGGCGGAGAGGAAACCTTGGCTCAGGTTGTCGACTCTCTATCGAGCGACATTCTCGGCTATTTTCAGACTATAATTTTGCATGAGGATTATGATCTGGATCTCAGACCCTGGCTGTCGTATCGGAGTCAGAATCTGGAGGCCCTGAAGGCGTTCATGCAGGCTAATGAATTCATATTCAACGGTATTTCCGGTTCGGGGCGATACTTGACTCGTGCTCTAAATCTCGATTCGACGTTTATTGCTCCGCGCATTTATCTGATCTCCGGTCTGGTAATGCATGGAGCAATTGAGGAAGCGCGTCCTCATTATGCGGTTCTTCTTCAATATGAGCATGAGGCGAATCCATTCGAACAGGCGATGATCAGTTGGGCCGGGGCTTTGATCGATAGCGATGCCCGCCGGCAGGCAAACTCACTTATCCTGGCGCTGGAATATTCACCGGGCAATAATGTTCTTTTGTATGAACTGGCGCGTTCGCTTTATACGCTTGAGGAGTTTGAGCAAGCGGCCGGGGCGTTGCGGCCCGCTATTAAAAATGAATGGAGATATTCTCCGGCATATTATCTCCTTGGAATTACTTACTGCCGACTCGGTGATTATTCAAAGGCGCGGCAGATACTGGAACGTTCATTATCAATTTCTCCGGTGTATGAGCATACTTATGGAATCCTGGCCGGTGTGGCCCTGCGGGAAGGGGATAGCGCCGCGGCGGATAGATATGAGAAAACGTATATCCACGATCTTGATGCCAGGGGGAAAAGTCGCGGTGAAGTATATGCCTCCCTGGCAAGCAGTCATTTATCCATGGATCTTGACGACGATGCGATTCGTTGTTATAAGTCTGCAGTTTTGTCGCAGCCGGATGAACCGGCGTTTCACAGCGAACTGGGGCAACTTCTATTTCTCGGAAAGGACTGGGATGAAGCCTGTGGTGAGTTTCAGGCGGTTCTGGCCCTTGATTCCAATTGCACGGCAGCTTATCGCATGCTGGGGATAATCCATGACTCTCTGGCCGATACGACCGATGCGGTGAAGTACTATACCGAGTACCTGATCCGGGACTCGGCCTGCGGCGATGCGGATAAGATTCAAAACCGTCTGATGTCGCTACGAAGACAGCCTTATTGATAAAAGAAAGGGAAAAGATCATGTTGCAGAAAGGATTTATGGATGTATTTCAGGAATCACTTCAGGATGACTCGTTCCGTGAAGCCCTGTTGAAGGATCATCACAACGCATTGAAATCAAAGGAATGGGAGTTATCCCCGGATGAAATGAGTAAGCTCGACGATTTCATGAGATACAATCAGGTTGCCAGCCCGTCCCAAATCCTGGAGGCGTTCAGTAATGTGATGAAGGGAACGCCCCTTCCGCCACCGCCGGCATGGAGTCCTGATATTCCCATTAAATAGACGGTTACGTAGTCATAACTGAAGCCGCAAATAAATTCAGCGGCAGAAAGTCCAATATGATTTCGCTCACAACCCGCCTGGGTTCGATGTCGCAGTCGTGGCCTCCTTCGATAAGGCGGGAGTTGAATCGTTATATCCGCCGCTTTTATCGGGAAGGGGGCCGTGCATGCGATAATGTCGGTGACATCCACCGGCAGCCGTATTGGTTCTTTTTGCCCACATGGCTCAGGAAAAAGTATAATCAAGAAACATCGAGTAAAATATCAAAGAAAGTTCTCGATGACATCCTCTGGGCTCAATATTGTGTCTTCTTGTCGATCCGAATTAAGGATGATATGTACGATGGCGAGGAGATTGCCACGCCTTTGTTCTTTGCGGCCGATCAATTTTTGAGTGAAGCCTGCGATATATTATTTCGCCATTTAAACGGAGTACCTCGCTTCTGGCCTATTTTTACCGGTTCTCTCAAGGAAACGATAACGGCCTTCTGGGAGGTGGATGCCATGCAGCAGAGAGGTCGCGTGTCACTCAGGAGGATGCGAGTCGGTTATGCCCGCGTATCTTCAATATTCAAAATCGGTTCCGCTGCTATCTGCTATCTGGCCGGACATGGACGGGATGTATCAATTGTGGAATCAGCCTCGGATGAGTTGGCGATCGCCGGTCAGATACTCGATGACTTCCATGATATGGATGAGGATATGAGCCGGAAGCGGCTTAATTATGCGGCCCGGTTCATTCTGGGATCTACCCAGCCGAGGGGAGAGGGCCGGGAGGATACTCTTCAGCTTCTGGCCGAGCGCCTGCTTTACACCGACCGGGTGACCCGGTTGTTCGATGAGGTAATCGGACATGTACAGGCCGCAGAGAACAGTCTGATCCGGTTGAAATTGTCCGGAGCAGAGCAGTATTTTCCCGCTTATGTGGAATCTTTAGAAATTCTAAGGGATAAGCTGAGGGAGGAACAGGCCAATCGAATTTTCGGTACTGCTATAAGCCGCGATACTTGAGTTCCCATGGGATATTTGACTGATGCCAACCTTGACGAGCAGGCCAATGTGGCTGACACCGTATATTTGATAAGTTATGTTTTCAAAGGAGGTCCGGCCCCGTGTTGCCCATAGACGACCGGATATTGCAAAGCCTGCGGTATACCGGTTTAAACTCCCAGCGCCTTGGCGGCTTTTTCGTAATCCTCCGGCTTTACCCAAAGGACATAACCAAATCCTCCATGACCATCGGTGGTGCCGTTTGATGCATAGAGGTTAATGCCGGCATCGGCCAGCCGTAGATGATACTCGATCAAAACTCCGGCTCGATCGGCGCCACATATCATAAACGCCTTTTTGGGGCCTACCAGAGGGACTCCGGCTTCACTGGCAGCGGTGATCAGCTTTTCCGTATTAGCAGGGAAGAAGTCGAGTTGGGCTCTGCCTTCGCCGATTGGAAAGGCAGTAAAATTCACGAGGTTGACGCTGTGGGCGCTGCAGAATTCCAGGAGACGGCGCGCCTCGCCCGGTACATTTTCGACGACAGCATAAAAATACTCTACTCTTTTCACTATTTCCGGCATGGTGTCCTCCTTCGGGCAGAGATAGGATGGCGAACTTAGTCATGGAAGAAAATCAAAGTGCGTACATGAAATGTATGTTAATTAATGTTGGATTGCAAGTACATTCGATAATCAGTCATTCCTAAATCCAGGTAATTTTGGGTGGTTCGATTTGATGCATCGTAAGATATGCCGGGATGGATGCGTAATATCATGATTGTCCCGCTTTTTTCTTGACAAAGAATAATGAGGCGCGTATCCTATTAACATAGGCGTAAAAATAGAGGTTGCCATTCATCTTTGTATTGCAACGGCACTGCATCCTGATCAAACAACGGTATTTCCAAAAATTTAATCTACCAATGCGAATGCTCACTAATAAGTTTTTATATGAGTGGGTAAATTCTCAATTTAACTCGCGAGACTGTATTATGAATGCTAGTGCTAAACCTATTCTTGTGATCGGGGGGGGAATCGCTGGGATGACAGCGGCCGTGGAAGCGGCCGAAGTCGGGTATCATGTCATCCTGGTGGAGAAGGAGGCCTATCTCGGCGGCCGTGTTATGCGGACCCATCGGTATTTCCCAAAAATGTGTCCGCCTACTTGCGGTTTTGAGATAAACGTCCGCCGGATAAGGCAAAATCCACGCATAGCGATACACACTATGGCGACTTTGGAATCAATTACTCCCAAGGCGAGAAACTTTAGAGCGATAATTAAAGTAAGGCCGAGATATGTGACCGGGGAGTATTCAATTGACGAATCACTGGCCGAACAAATGACATCCGAGAGGGAGGACGATTTCAATCTCGGGATGGCCAAAACCAAGGCGCTTTATATGCCTCATCCGATGGCGTATCCTCATACTTATGTCCTTGATCGAGAGGCGCTTTCCGATGAAGATGCGGCAAAATTGCGGGAGTCTTCTCCGGCAGGGGCCATTGATCTCGATATGAGGGAGGATGAGATCGAAGTCGATGTCGGCGCCGTCATTGTCGCGACCGGATGGCGGCCATATGACGCGGTCAAACTTGATAATCTCGGTTTCGGGCAATATCAGGATGTGATTACCAATGTTATCATGGAGCGAATAGCGGCTCCGACCGGTCCGACCGGGGGGGAGATAATCAGGCCATCAGACGGCAAGAAGGCGGAGAATGTGGCCTTCGTGCAATGCGCCGGATCGCGGGACGATAATCATCTCCCGTATTGCTCGGCCGTATGCTGTATGGGGTCATTGAAACAGGTCAGATATCTGCGGGAAAAGAATGAGAACGCTCGGGCGACGATTTTTTATATTGATATCAGAACTACGGGGCGTCTCGAAAAATTCTATTATGATTTGCTGGAAGATGAACATGTTACTTTCATCAAAGGCAAAGCGGCCGAAATTCACAAAGACTCCGGCAACGGGGATTTAACAGTTGATGTCGAGGATACAATCTCGGGAGATAACCTGCATCAGAAGTTCGATATGGTGGTTCTGGCCACCGGTATTGTACCCAACTTAGCCGACCTGAAGCTTCCTATTGATCTGAAATACGATGAGTATGGGTTTATTGACGGATCGACCGGAATCGAAGGGGTGTACGCAGCCGGTTGTGCCGGACATCCGTGCGATGTTTCCCGAGCGACAAAAGATTCGACGGCGGCGGTCATGAAAGCGGTGCAATACCTCAACGGAGGAGAGTGATTCCATGGAAGATAAAATCGGTGTTTTTATCTGCACGGGATACGGGATAGCGGAGGCGCTGGATATCGAGGCGCTGTGCAAGGTGGCAACGGATGAGTACAACGTTGCATACTGCAAGACGGTGGAGTCATGCGAAGGCGCCGGGCTGAAAGCGATCAATGAAGATATCAAATCAGAGGGGCTGAATAAAGTTGTCATCGCCGGGATTTCTCCTCGGCAATATCGTGAAAACGATTTTCCTCAGGAAATTATCGTTGAGAAAGTTGCTATGCGGGAACATGTGGTGTGGTGCCAGCCGCCGAATGATGAAGACACTCAGATGATGGCTGCGGATTACATTCGCATGTATATCGTGAAGGTGCAGAAAGCCGAACCTGTGGAGCCTTTTCAATCGGAAGAGACGATTGATAAAAGCATTCTTGTTGTAGGAGGCGGCATTACCGGAATGACAGCGGCGCTTGACACCGCTCGCGCCGGATATGAAGTCAGACTGGTAGAGAAATCCGATAAATTGGGCGGCTGGCTGGCAAAGCAGCATATGTCAATTCCCACCAAGCCGCCGTTTCGGGAATTGGAGGATACCGGAATCGATGCGCTTCTTGCGGAAATCGAAGCCAATCCCAGGATTAAGACTTATACCTCATCATATACAAGTAAGATTTCCGGAGCGCCCGGATTATTCGATGTTACTTTGTCATCTAACGGTAATGGGACATCGAGCGAAATGGTTGATCAGTTTCGCGTCGGTTCCATTATCCAGGCTACCGGGTGGAAACCGACCGATCCCCGTGATAATCTTCCATATGGAAAGCTGGATAATGTCATTCTGAATGTCGATCTGGAGGCGATGATAAAAGAACAGGGGCGGATAACGCGTCCGTCCGACGGCAAAGAGGCGAAGAATATCGCGTTCATACAATGTGGCGGATCAAGAGCCAAAGAACATCATTCATACTGCTCGTCGATATGCTGCCTTAATACTCTTAAGCAGGCGTTATACCTGCGTGGGCAGGGGGATGATGCTAAGGCTTACATATTTTATGAATTCATCCGCACACCCGGGCAGTTTGAGGATTTCTATCGCAGGGTCCAGGAAGATCCCAATATTTATTTCACAAGGGGAGAGGTCGCAGAGATAACGGCCGGGGATGACGGAACTCTGCAGGTGACAGCAAAAAACACCATGCCGGGTGAACAGATTCGGGTTAAGGTCGATCTCGTAGTTCTTGCAGCGGGAATGAAACCTAACTCAGCCGACGGCGAGATGATCAGGGCATTGGAGGAGGCGAAAGTAACCGTCAAAGAAGGAGAATCGGATATTCAGCGGGGCGAGGCAGCCAAGAAGGTAGAGGAACTCAAGCATCATGAGGGGACAGAAATCCTTAATTTGGGATATCGCCAGGGGCCTGATCTACCAGCTCTGGAATACGGTTTCCCCGATTCGCATTTTATCTGTTTTCCATACGAAAGCAGGCGGACCGGGATTTATCCAGCCGGATGTGTGCGTCAGCCTATGGATGGTCTTGGTAGCAGGCAGGATGCAGCGGGAGCGGCGCTGAAAGCGATTCAATGCGTTGAGATGACCTCAAGGGGAGAAGCTGTGCACCCTCGCGCCGGTGATAAGTCGTATCCCGATTTCTTTTTGCAGAAATGTACCCAATGCAAGCGATGTACCGAGGAATGCCCGTTCGGGGTTCTCAATGAGGATGAAAAAGGAACACCGTTGCTTCAGGCCACACGATGCCGCCGCTGCGGGATCTGCATGGGGGCATGTCCCGAGAGAATCGTGTCATTCAAGGATTATACGGTTGATATGGTAGCCTCGATGATCAAGGCGGTCGTGGTGCCGGAGGAATATGACGAAAAGCCGAGAATATTGGCGCTGATGTGTGAGAACGACGCCATTCCGGCGCTGGAATTGGCCGGACAACATCGCCTTCAATACAACCCGTTTGTCCGGATTATTCCGGTGAGATGTCTGGGGTCGGTCAATTCGGTTTGGGTGACCGAGGCGATATCGGCCGGATATGATGGCGTGATAATGATCGGATGCAAATACGGCGACGATTATCAATGTCATTTTATCAAGGGGAGCGAACTCGCGGATTACCGCGGCGAAAATATCAGGGAAAAATTGCAACAGATGTCGATGGAGAACGAGAGAGTGGAACTTCATCAGCTTCAGATAAATGAATATTATAGAATCCCGGAGATATTCGAAAACTTCCATAAGGAGGTAATCGAACAATTCGGAATGAACCCATTTAAGGGAATGTGATCAGCATGTAGAGAGCGACGGCAGATTCCCGCTGGGAAAATTCGGGGCAGTAACCGGAGGAATTATTACAATGGAGGCTGCCAGGAATACATTGCAGGAAAAGTCGGCACACCGGGAGCAGGGCAATACGCCGGCGATACCGGGTTGTTTTGAAAACGGTCAGCCGATTTTGGTCGAACCGGATTCCGATTTCGTCAGGAGAATTGGCCGGCGGAGCGGCGATGCATTCATGAAATGCATGCAATGCGGTACCTGCTCGGCCACATGCTCGCTCTCTTCGGATGTCAATCCCTTCCCTCGAAAGGACCTTGCCTGGGCCAGATGGGGGATGAAAGATCGTCTCCTTAGAGACAGCGATATCTGGCTCTGCTATCAGTGCAATGACTGTTCCGCCAGATGTCCTCGGAGCGCACGCCCGGGCGAAGTACTCGCGGCAATACGTCAGGAGTGCATTGTCAACTTTTCGGCGCCGAGCTTTTTCGGCCGCTGGATGCAGCGGCCGCAGTTTATCCCTCTATTGCTGGGTATCCCGGTAGCATTACTTGCGCTGGCTCTTCTTCTGGTCGGTCCGATCGAAGATGCGCTGGGCATTACTCGAAGCCTTGACGGGCAGATTCTTTTTACATATTCCAGCATGTTTCCCCACTGGATGTTGAACAGTTTCTTTGCTTTCTTCAGTCTGCTGACGCTTATCGTTGTTATATCAGGGATCCTGCGATTTTGGCGAGCGATGAAGTCGACGATTCCACGGGAACGATATGTCAACCCGGCCAGAGGATTGGGGGCAAGTATCCTCAGCACTTTGAAAACGGTTTTTATCCATGACAATTTCGATCAATGTACGATTGCGCGGCCGCGTTACGTTTCTCATCTGTGTGTCTTCTTCGGCTTCCTGGCTCTGGCCGCGGTTTCTTTATGGGTGATCACGGCAAAAATAAATCCGATGGTTCGGGGCGATTTCATTTATCCGTTCGGATTTTTGAGTCCTTGGAAAATACTTGCCAACCTGGGCGGAATTGCTCTGCTAACCGGCCTGGTTTTGATGATGTGGGACCGGTTCAGAAACGACGAATTGGTCGGCCCCGGTTCCTATTTCGACTGGTCTCTTATTGCGACTTTGTCGATGGTCGTAGTTACCGGTTTCATGACGGAAGCGCTGCATTATCTGAGATTGGAACCGCATCGGCATCTGGCCTATTTTGTCCATCTGGTTTTTGCCTTCACGGTCCTGATTTACCTTCCCTATTCCAAGCTGGCACATTTGGTTTATCGGACAACGGCCCTTGTTTTTGCCGAATATACCGGCCGGACTTCTGTTGGGGGAGTAAATGGAGATAATTTACTGCAACGGGACACAATCGATGCGGAGGAACAAACAAAGGCGGTAGCGAAATAAACTTTCGGTGCGGAGGAGATAATGAATATCAATAAGATATTAGGCGGTAAAATCAGGATACTTGCCGTGGCGATCCCGGTGCTGTTTATTCTTTTTCCTTTCGGATATAGTGCCGTCGCTTCTCTTATGGCCGGAAATGTAAATGATGCGCCGTTGTTTCTTGAAAAAGCGGATTCGGAATTTGAGGAATGTGTCCGGGATGCAACATATATGAGATACCATCACTGGGAACTCCTGCGATATGTCCGGGAAGAAGTCGTGCGGTATGGGAAACGAGGCGATATAAGCCTGCAAAAATGCCAGGATTGCCATAAGAACCGAGAAAAGTTTTGCGATAAATGCCATGATGCTGTGAGCATGACACCGGATTGTTTCGAGTGTCATCATTATCCGTAGAAAGCGGGTTGCTAGATGGAAAGAAGAGATTTTATGAAAGTTGCCGGGGGAACGATATTTGCGGGGGTTTCGTCTACCTACGCGTTTCGTATCCTGACCACTCCCGGCGAAGGCCTGGCAGGTGATGAAATCGTGACCACCGGGCACAGGTGGGGTATGGTGATAGACCTCAACAAATGCAAGCCGGGTTGTACGGCATGCCTCGATGCTTGCCGGCATGAAAATAATGTCGCTTTATTCGGCGACGATCGCTGGGATATACACTGGATCAGGAAAGTCGGTCTTCACAAGAAAGATAATCCCGGAGTCGGCGAGAAATCGATTTTACTGCTTTGTAATCATTGCGATAAGCCGCCCTGCGCACAGGTCTGCCCGGTGCGGGCGACTTATAAACGAGATGACGGTATTGTCATCGTGGATCACCATAGATGTATCGGCTGCCGGTATTGCATGATTGCCTGCCCGTATAATGCGCGTAGTTTTAATTTCAGGGATAATGAAGAGTGGCCCAATAAGGAACGCCCCAAACGATCTCATGGGGTAGCCGAGGCGTGTCACCTGTGCGCCCATCGTCTGGATCAGGGAGAGATGCCCGCCTGTGTCGAGGCATGTAATGCGATCGGTGCAGGGGCGATATATGTCGGTGATCTCAATGATCCTGAAAGCAATGTTTCAAGCTTGATTGCGAGCAATGCCGTGAAACGTATCCGAGAAGATCTGGGTACAGAGCCGAAAGTATATTACGTCGGCCTGTAGGCCGGTACCGAGAGGTGACGGTATGGAAATCGAATTTGAACGGATTGAAGGAAGATCGACGCAATACCGGGTGATGATGTTTGCCTTTGCGGCAGCAGTGATTGCCGGACTGATCGCTACCTGGGTGGTGATAGAAGAAGGAATCTGGGTGACCGGAATGACCAGCCGGGTTCCGTGGGGGCTTCAAATCGTGATGGCGGTCTATTATATCGGCCTTTCGGCCGGGTCACTGGTAATATCCGGTCTCTACGGCGTTTTTGGGAAAACCGAGTACAAGCCGTTTGCGCGGCTTGCCGTCTATGTGGCGATGCTTTTTCTGATAGCCGGACTTCTGTCGATCCTGACCGACCAGGGGAGAATGGATCGGGTCTTTGTCGAGCCATTTGTTTATTTCAATCTTCAATCGATGTTTTCGATCAATCCGATATTGTATATCGGGCATATCCTGATCTGTATAGTTTATCTGTGGGCGTTGTTCACCAACAGAAAGAAACTGACAACTGTCGTGGCAACACTGGCATTTGGTTGGGCTTTTTGTGTCCATAGCGGAACGGGAGCGATTTTTGGATTTGGCGCAAGGGTACTTTATGAATCGCCATTGTTGCCGGCGGCCTTTGTCGCGGCGGCGATGGCATCGGGAACGGCCCTGATGATATTACTAATTGTCGGCCTGTTCAAAATAACCAAGCGGCATGTGGATGATGTACTGATTGTCCGGCTGGGCCGGTTTCTGGCAATCTGTCTTCTGGTAGTGGTCTATTTCCTTGTAATGGAGAACGCCTATCGGGCTTATGTGGTCGAATTGCGCGACGCGGCCGTTTATTATCTGTTCGGCGGATTGCACAGCATTCTCTTCTGGTTCGGGCTGGTGATAGTCGGATGCGGGATACCGTTGTTGATACTTTTCAGGAAGAAGACCGGGCAATCGATCAAGTGGATTGTCATTGCGTCCGCGATGGTAGTCTTTGGAGTCCTTTGCGAAAGATATGTAATTGTCATTCCGGGGTTAACTCATCCGCCCGAACTATTTCCCGGGATAGAGATATCAAGTTCAGTGATCGAGGAGGGGATAGCGACTTATTCCATAAGTTTTCTCGAAGTGCTGCAAGCCCTGGGGGTCTTTGGCGCTATCGGATTTTTGTTCAGTTGGGGGTTGAAATACATGAAACTACTTCCCACCGAGGCCAGAATAGACGTGCATACGCCGTCGAAGGAAGTGCCGAGCCGACCGAGGGAGATGAAGGTTCACGGGTAAATTTATGCCCAGGATTAAATCGGTCGTTTATCGGTTCAGGAAACCAGAAATCACGGGATACTCATGTTTAAGCGCATTAACATCTTCTGGAAACTGATTGTGACCTTCATGGTCATCATCGTGATTACCATGATGACTATGGATATTGCAACCAATCTGGTTCCTCCGGGAATCTCGGCCGTTCTGGCGGGGGTTATAATAGCTGTGGCATTTGCCTTCGGATCGGCCTGGTTTTTTACGACTTATTTTGTTAAAAAACCTGTTGAAAAGTTGGCCAACGGCATGAACCGCCTGGCGGAAAAGGAATTTGAGTTTCGGCTCGATGAAAGAGGGACGGATGAATTCAGCTCGCTGGCCTCTTCCTTCAACGACATGGCGGATATGCTTACATCCTCGCTGACCGAGCTTGATAAAACCAGAGATTACCTGCATGGGATTCTGGAAAGCTCGGCTGATATTATCATTACGGTAACACCCTCGGGAAATATCAGGACTTTTAATACCGGCTCCGAAAACGCTTTAGGATATCGGCGCCGTGATGTGATCGGAAAACCGGTAACAAAACTGTTTCTCAATCCACAGGACCGTGAGGTAGCCATTGCCAAATTGAGATTCACCGACAATGTGGTTAATTTCAAGACCAAATTTCTAACCAAAAGCGGCGAAACCCGGAATGTGCTGCTCACTCTTTCACGGCTGCGCAATTCAACGGGGGAAATCATAGGCACAATCGGCATAAGTAAAGATATAACCGAGGAATTGAGGCTTCAGAAACAATGGATGCAGTCGGAACGGTTTGTCGCTATCGGTCAGGTATTCACCGGAATTCAGCATTCGATGAAGAATATGCTGAATGCCTGCACCGGGGGCGCTTATATGGTCAGAACCGGTCTGAAAAAGGATGACCGGAAAATGCTTGAGGAAGGGTGGCAAATCGTCCAGGAAGGTATCACCCGCATGACCGACATGTCGATGAATATGCTAAAATATGTCAAAGAGTGGAAACCAAGATTTGATCAGGTTGATCTGAATAAAACGTTATCGGGTATTGATCAAGTTATCGGCCGGTCGGCCAAGGAGAGAGGGATCAGATTTAGTCTGAAGGACGTGCCGGAGCTGCCGCATATCTCCTGTGATGCGCAGATGATTCATTCGGCGGTGATGGATATTGTCTCCAATGCCCTGGATGCCTGCTTCTGGAAAGAATATGGCGAAGTGGAGATTCCTGAGGTGACCATGTCGGCCTATACCGATAATGATAGGCAGGAGGCGATAATCGAGATTAGGGATAACGGCTGCGGTATGACCGAAGATATAATTGCCCATATATTTACACCGTTTTTCAGCACCAAGAGCAAGGCCGGCACCGGCCTGGGTTTGTCGATAACTTCGAGAATGATTGATGTCCACGGCGGGAAAATCGATGTGGAATCGGAACCTGACAAGGGAACGGTCTTTCGCATCGTGCTTCCCATAGATGAAAACAGCAGAAGCAAGGAGATCATCGATGGCAAAAAAGGTTTTGGTAGTAGACGATGATGAAAATACGGTCAAATTCCTGACCACGGCCCTGAAGGAGAATGGGTACGAGACCCTGTCGGCGCTTAACGGTAAGGATGGACTGGAAAAGATACGGAGTGAACATCCGGACCTGGTGGTGCTTGATGTTATGATGCCGAAGAAAACCGGTTTTGTGCTTTTTAAGCAGCTTCGCCGGGACGACGAGTTTAAGGATCTTCCGGTTATAATGTTGACCGGGGTCGCGGAGGTACTCGAGGGTCTTGATACTCAGACCGAGGACGACGATGTTAAACCGTTTGATGCCTTACGGGAAGCGATGCGCAAATCGATCCGGGAGATGCGGGACGAGGGATTGATAAAGCCCAACATGTTTATTGATAAACCGATCGATCCGGAACTGGTGGTGGCCAGGGTCAAGGAGCTTATCGGGTCCTGACGACCCCGGTGTTAATATCTTTGATATTCGCAGCTCAGATTGATTGGCAATAGAGCGCCTTTGAATTCGACCTATCTGTGTGTCTCCTGCCGACGGGCAGTAACGGCGTCGAAGGTGTCGTAGATTTAAATGTCAGATCGTACGTTCCGGTGAGCGGCATGCCGACATCATCCATAATAAGGATCAGGCAGAGTACAGCCGGTATCCTGGCAGACATAGTTAACCTCCGAGTATTTCTGAATTGTCGAATTGACTACTAAAAGATAATAGATTTTGAAATAATTAAAAGGAAAAATAAATTCAGGTTAAGGCTCGGGCTGCAGGCTTCTGTAATTTAATGCTTGACAATACCTTACAATGACAGTAATATATAATTGTTAACAGGGCATTTACATCATATACCTCAGGCATGGGAGGGCGCATGCGCAAGGGAACAAGATTTATCTTAGGGGTCACGCTATTTATTTTCATTTTTTTATCATTTACGGCTCAGGCTGAAGTCTTAACAATACAACCGAGCGGCGAAAGATCGGCGGATACACCCGAATCTGAAGGATTTGGTGAAGATTTTACGAAACTGGGCGGCGACGAGGTGCTGGAGTTCTCGGTCAGTTATAGTGGCAGCTCATTGTGGCAAGGCACTTATGCGGTTGTCGGAGACGGCGATCTGGCATATTGTTATCCGTATTTTGGATTTCAGGTTATTGATCTATCCAATCCTTCCTCGCCGGTCATCATTGCCCAATTGTATCATCCCTCGCAGGCTCGCGATATGGTTCTTGTCGGCGATTTTGTCTACGTGGTCGGTTATCAGGGATTGATGATTTTTAATGTATCCGATCCCTATGCGCCTTTTTTGACAGGTACTTTTAGCACCGATGGTCTGTCATCGTGGGGGTCTCCAACTGCGACCGGGGTTGAGATCGTCGGCGATTATGCCTATCTCAGCGGCCATATGTCCTATTTCATCATCGATATTTCCGATAAGACTAATCCGGTGCTGGTCAATTATTTCGATCCTGAAGGTCTGGCCATGAACTCGGTTATAGACGGTGACTTTGCCTATATCGCTTCTGAATTTTTCTTGTCGGTATGGAATATTTCCGATCCGATGTCACCGGAATATATGGGCAATTTACCGTGCGGCGGGGATGCTTATGATGTGGAGCATCAGGGGAACTATTTATTCGTGGCCAGTCGTGGTCTGGGTCTTCATGTGCTATACGTCGGAGGGACAGGATTTCCTACCACGCAAGCCACCTGGGTAGATACTACGGAACGGTATACTGATGTTGAACTTGCCGGTGATTATCTGTATCTGCTGGACAATAACACGATCAAAATCCTTGATATAAGTTATCCGGGCAATCCCTTCTACGTTGCCGATTGGTTCACACAGGGTTTTAATACGTCCATGTACGTCTCAAGCGATGATGCTTTTGTGTCTGACTGGACCGCCGGAATCGAACGCTATGATATCTCATCTCCCGAGGTTCCTCTGGTGGACGCCGCGTATGTCAATCCGGGTATGGGTTATGATCTGGTTATTTCGGGGAATTACGGTTTCATGGCGAACGGAATCAGGGGGATGCAGGTTCTTGACCTTTCCGATAGTGAAAATCCCGAGTTGGTTGCATCGTACGATACTCCCGGTGATGCCAGGACAATTGAACTGGTGGGGGATTATATTTACCTGGGCGGCCGTGATATCGGTATTATGGTTTTCGATGTTTCCGACCCGCTCAATCCGGCTCATCTGGAATCTTTTGCCACTCCGAACAATTATCTGAACGACTTACTGGCATGGGGTTCTTACCTTTATGCTATCGCGGGAGATAGCGGTTTGCTCGTTTATGATGTTTCGAGCCCGCAGGCACCGGCTCTGGCCGGCAGCTTCGAAGACTTGGGCTATGGCTATCGTATGACGATTCAGGGTAATTATGCATATTTGTCGGGTGGAGAAGAGGGCTTTAGAATCATCAATATAAGCGATCCGCTCGCACCCGTAGTTGAAGGCAGTTACGACCTTCCCGGGTATTCCACTGCCATTGCCGTTTCGGGCAATTATGCTTACGTCAATTATGACTATCATAATCAATTGGGTATTTTCGAGGTAAGTGATCCTCAAAACCCCGTTTTTATTGGAGATTATCTGGGGTTTGACCTGGCTCGTAATATTGAGGTGGTCGGCAATTATCTTTATGTCGCGGCATATGTGTATGGTTTTCAAATCCTCGATATCAGCTCACCCGAATCACCGGTGCTGGCAGGCAAGTACAGCACCTATCCGGGTTGGGTCTGGGATGTGGATGTTGTCGGCGATAACATTTATGTCACCTGCGACAATGGATTCCTTTGCCTTAAGCAGGGTGATTGTGCCGGTCCTAATGGCGCCGGAGACTTTGATGTGGCCGATATCGTCTTTTTGATATCATATATCTTCAAAGGCGGTACTGCTCCCGATCCGATAAATGCCGGAGATGTAAATTGCGACGGTGATGTAAATGTAGGTGATGCCGTCCTCCTGATCGATTTCACCTTCCGCGGAGGCGAAGCGCCATGCGGCGGATGCTATGAATAATGCGCGGTGATAAATAATTACCGACAACGATGAACATGGAATGCCCGTCGATTATTTTCGGCGGGCATTTATTTTCTATATAAGTATCGCAGGAATTACTTACAGATAAATGTATTTAAATCTTGATTCCGGAATAAAAGAGAACGTATATTTTATGTATATCAATCCTTTGACAGGAATCTAAGCATGGATGATCATGAAATAAGTTCCCTGCATGATCGTGTGGCTGCACTGGAAGATATCGTTAGGAAATTACAAAGTTCAACCGAACAACTGGTATCCCAACTTAAGCGATTGGAATCGGACGCTTCTGCCGCAGCTCAGCAACCGGTTGAACCGCCGCGGACATATGTTCAGCAAAAAGTTGATACTGTTCAACCCACAAGTGCTGAGCCACCCGGGACATTCGTCAAAAAGCAGGGCGATCCGGTACCGCCGGCGGCGCCGAAGCTTGGTCCGATAAAGCCAGATCGACCTCGACCGGCAAAAAAATCGTTTGAAATGCCGGAACATATGCGGAAAAGCGAGTACTGGCTGAACAAGGTAGGGATCGGGTTAATCCTTTTTGCCGTAGTCTTTCTGTTCAAGTATTCAATTGACCAGGGCTGGCTGACGCCGCCGATCCGTGTCCTGTTCGGCCTGGCTCTGGGGACGGCATTGCTGGCGATAGGCTATCGGATATATGGCCGCAAAAAGCAATTCAGCCAGGTCCTCACCGGAGGCGCCATAGCAACTTATTATATCACCGGGTTTGCCGCCTTCCAATTGTTCTCCCTGGTATCGTATCCGGTCGCCCTGGGATTTATGATCGGTGTAACGGTTCTGTCCTTTTTGATTTCATTGCGCCAGGATGAAGCGGTGTTTTCACTCATCGGTACTCTGGGTGGGTTGGGGACGCCTTTCCTATTGTATACTGAAGGGGGGACGGTACCCGGATTGATGTTATACACCTGCCTGATCCTCGCCGGTACCAGTGCGATCTATTTTTACCAGGGCTGGCGTTTGTTGTTATGGCTATCGGTGGTCGGTGGATGGATCATTATTATCATTGGCATCGCCGATATAAATATTTCATTCGAATCTGTAAATTCCGAACAATGGGCATTGCAGGCGGGAGTTCTGGCCGGGTGGATCTTATTCTGGCTTGTTCCGCTATTTCGAGAGATTGTGTGGGTGACCAATCCGGGGCGCTGGCGCGGCGCCACCGTCGGAATTGGAGACGGCGCCTTATCCAAAAGCGCCAATAGTTTACTTGATGTGCATATCTACGTACTCGCGATCGTGGTACCTTTAATCTCACTGGCCTTATCGGGTATAATCTGGCCGGATTTGTCCAAAGAGGTCTGGGGCTGGATTGTCCTCGGCGGGGCATCGGTTTATGCCCTGACCGGTTTTTTCCTGAAGCGGATCGCCGACCTGAAAAATCTGGTATTTACGCATGTGATGATGAGCCTTCTGTTCTTCACCATTGCACTCAGTCTGCTTTTGGAAGGTGACACCTTATTTATTGCAGTCGCAACGGAGGCGGCGGTTCTGCATATGGTCGCCCTCCGGATATCCAACAGGGGAGTTTCGGTTTTTGCGCACATTCTATTCGGTATTTGTGGTTTGGCGTTGATGAACCGGCTTAGTCTGACCGAAATATCACAATTGATGCAGCCTGCCACAGCCTCGCCGATAATTAATGCTCGTGCTTTGACCGATCTCTGGGTAATCGGGCTTGGTGTCCTAATGAGTTTTCGGCTCAGATCGATCGTCGAAAAGAGAGTGTACCTGATTCCGGTGTTCATTTTTATCGGGGCATGGTTCGCTCGGGAGCTTGAAGGAAATTTTGAGTTTGTGGTAATGCTGGCTTTGTCGGTTGCGGTACATTTTGTCGCAAAATGGAAAAAAGACCGCATCATAGCCGGTTTGGGGCATGTATTTTTCGGAGTGATAGCGATATTATTGATATATCGGCTATTAAAACCGGATACCGATGCCACGGCAATCTTGAATATCCATGCTCTGGTCAGCCTGTTACCTCTTATTGTCTCAGCAGGCATATATAAATGGTTTAAGGCCGGCAAGGAGATTATCGTATACCGGTTGCTGGCGCATACCGCATTTCTGGCCTGGTTCGCAAGCGAGTTCTCATCGATGGAAAACGGGCAGGGATATATCACGATTTCATGGGGAGTTTACGCTGCCCTGCTTTTAATTGCAGGTTTACAATTCAATTATCATCGACTGCGCACAGTAGCTATTGTCACCTTATTCGTAGTCGTGGCGAAACTGTTTCTGATCGATCTGGCCAAGCTTGAAGTATTATGGCGAATTCTATTGTTTATGGGGTTCGGAGGGTTGTTTTTGTTCCTTAGTTATTACTTCCAGGATTTGTGGAAGGGAACGTCGGAAACTGAGGATAGCGAGGACTGATCGCTGTATCTCATAATTGCGGGAAATAACCGTGATTGTTAATAGTTATCGGCCATAAAACATATCGTTTGACTTTCTCGTAAAATTTGCTTCCTTCTATCATGTCGATGAAGATAAGAAAAGACGAGTATAATTTCCGCATGATTGCCAAGACCTTATTTGGCCTCGAGGAAATTCTGGCCGAAGAATTGACCGCCTTGGGGGCTAAAAAGATCAGATTGATGAACCGGTCGGTCGAATTTTACGGCGACCAAAGACTTCTATACAAAGCTAATCTCTATTGCCGTACCGCCACCAGGATTATAAAACCGATAGTCGATTTCAAAGCCGTCAATGAAAACGAATTGTATAACAAGGTCATTAAAATTGGCTGGGGGAAATATCTGGATTTGCGCCAGACTTTCGCTATCGATGCCGTTATAACCAAATCCGGATTCACCAATTCCCTTTATGTGGCTCAAAAGACCAAGGATGCCATCGCCGATTATTTTCGTAAAGAAACCGGCCGGAGGCCATCGGTTGACCTAAAAAATCCTGATATCAGAATAAATGTCTATGTATATCAAAACGAATGTACTATTGCTCTCGACTCCTCGGGGGAGCCGTTGTTCAAACGCGGATATCGCACCAGGACCGGCAAGGCACCTCTAAATGAGGTTCTCGCTGCAGGGATAATAATGCATTCTGAATGGGATCGAAAAGGCCCCTTTGTCGATGCCATGTGCGGATCAGGGACGATTATTATTGAGGCGGCGCTTCTGGCCCGTAATATCGCTCCGGGGCTGACCCGGAAAAGATATGGATTCATGAACTGGCCCGATTATGATGTAAACCTCTTTAAGACAATCTGCAACAATGCTCGCAAGCTGATCATCCCGAAGCTTGGTTTCAAAATGATCGGATCGGATATAAATCGTATGCAGGTTCGGGAAGCGGCCGAAAATGCCAGGCTGGCCGGGGTCGGACATGATATTGAATTCAAACCGAGCGATATCAAAAACCTGATTCCACCTCCATCGCCGGGTACCTTGATTATCAATCCGCCGTATGGTGAACGGCTATCGGTGAATGAAATAAAGCAGTTTTATAATTCGATCGGCGATCTGTTCAAGAAGAATTTCACTGGCTATGATGCCTTTATCTTCACCGGCAATCTGGCCGCCGCAAAGCATATCGGATTGCGAACATCGAAACGTATCCAGATGTATAATGGCCCGATAGAATGCCGGTTGCTGAAATTCGAGATGTATCAAGGCAGTCGCAAAACCAAATATCAGCAGGATTAGTCGACTCGTACAACCATAAGATACAGTCCTCACCTCAAATCATATCTCAAAAACGCTATGAATGCGCCCATGAAAGTCAGGATGATGTAGATTGCCAGAATCCCGAAATCGGTCACGGCCGGAGCCATCGCATCGGCCAGGCCAACTCGAGGCGGATCAAATCGGGGTAATCCGGAAAGATCGAGTGCCTTCTTATCACGACTGGAACTCATAGTAAAGTTCGATGAACTATCACTCACCTCCATTGATATCATCCTGCCGGCCAGGTCGCCGGTTTCGGCCTGCATTTGATCGGCATACTTCACAAATTGATTGCGATATTCGTTGATACTCTCCTCATATCTTGTTTTTACATCAAGGCTGGTCCCGGCCAGGGACATGGCGCCGATTTGATAAGATGAGGCCGGGGAGAGCCGAGCCAGAGTCAGGGCCAGCTTTTCCTGGCGGTTTTTTCGCTGCCGCAAATCTTCACGTAGCCGCAAATCGTACCGATTGATCTCCTCGGTGACAAACTTACGCAAAGAGTCTTCGGCTTGCATCAGCTCCCACATCTTCTCTTCGCTCATTTCGATCCCTTCGCCTTCGGACCCATGCATTTTAGCGAATCGATCCTCCATTCCCAGATAGAATTCTTCCCACCGGTCCTTAGAATAACCGTTGATTTGCCCCTCAATTTCAGCCACCGACGGAACATCGACCATGTTTCCGGCAAACATTACTCCGGCCCGGGGAATAATCAGGGCGAACAAGACCCAAACCACGAGAGCTACCATTAGAGACAGGGACGTGCGGCGGGTCAGGAGAGAAATAAAAACGCCAAGGACGATGAAAAAGGTGAAAAGCAGAAGCGAAATACCGGTCAGCAAACCAATCCTCAGCCAGTGGTCGGCAGTGATGGGAACTCCGGATAGGAGCACCAATAACATGCCCAGGAGGATCGGTATACTGATGGGAACGACCAGTCCAAGCCAGGCCCCGGCACATTTGGCGATCAGGTATTGGGCGCGAGATACGGGAGAGGAAAAGACCAGTCGCAGGGTTCCATCTTCTCGCTCGCCGCAGACGGCATTGTATGTGAAGAGGATGGCAAACAAGGTCAGTACAAATTGAACGATGAAGGTAAAGTCGACCACGCGGAAAAGGGCATAGATGGAGTCATCCGAATAGACGCTGTTTTTAAGTTTGGCGGTACTTTGACTTGATACGGGGGACCAGCGGCCGATATCGTATTCCAATCCGGATACGAAAATCTGCATTGGGTCAGGTGCGCGATAGGCTTTGGTGTGCAATCTCGCCCAGGTCGTCTGATGCTGTAATTCCTGGGAAACCAATTGCGAGGCGGCATCGTATCGCCTGACCGATTCTTTATATTCTGTGAGACCGGCATAAATAGACAACAGAATCAGGATGGTGCAGACGATGAAGGTGCCGGTGAATTTGGGGCTGAGGATGACAGCCTTAAGCTCTTTATTGATTAATGTTGGCAGCATTCCGTATCTCCGTAGTTGATATTACCTGAGGTCATAACGCAAAAAGGCTATAAAAGCGCCCGCGAAAAAGACGAAATTGTAAATGATCAAAATTGCGATGTCAGTCAGAGCCGGGTTGACCGATTCGGCAAAGGTGAACGAACTCATCATCGGTTTGGGAAGTTCCTCGGTATTGATGGGCTGAGGTTCCTCGTCCTCTTTGTCATCGCCACCGCCGCAGGATTTCGAAGTGCGGAGTTTGATCATTCCGCCGGTATTCATTCCGGTTTTTTCCAACATGAATTCTCCAAAAGCCCGCTGATATTCACGAGACTGATCGGCAAAGCGGTTTTTCAATGTCAATGATGTCCCGGCCAGATGGGACGTTGCCAGTGATAGCGAGGTGGCCGGTGATATCCTCGCCAGGTTGAAGGCAAGATTCTCCTGAGTTTGCCGACGATTGGACCTGTCTTCGTTGAGGCGAGATGAAAGGGATTGCATTTTCATATCACGGACATCGTTCAGAGAATCGATGTATGAGTTGAGTTGACTCATCAACTCTTCCGGATCGGCACTGCCTTTCACGGCGAAATGATTCATCCCCTCGTCGAATTCCTCGGCCAACTGAATTCCGAGAGTAGATTTTTTATAGGCGATTTCGTCGCTGGATGGTACTTCCACCGAACGTGCGGCCATAAGCACCGATACCCCGGGTATGATATAAATGCACATAACCCAGACTGCCAGTGAAATCAAAAAGGAATTGGCCGAACGATAGGTCAGCGAAGAAATAAAGATCGAAAGGGTCAGAAAGACACCGAAATATAAAAGGCCGGTGATGATCACCAGAATCAGTTTGATCCATTCCTGTCCGCTCAGGACGATCCCCATTAGAGGTAAAATCAAAATTCCCAGAGCGATGGTTACCATCAGGGATACAGTCAGACCCAAAAAGGCTCCGATAAGCTTTCCGGCAATATATGTTCGACGAGGGAGGGAATTGGCAAATGATAGTCGCAACGTTCCCCGTTCCTTCTCACCGCTGATGGCATCGTATCCGAGCAATATGGCGAAGAGGGACAACACGACTTTGAAAATAAACTCGAGATCGATAAACCTGAAGATGGCGAAGACCGGGTCTTCATTATAGCGGCTATCCTCGGTCGGAATATCTCCGCGTCCTCGCACGATGGCTGTCCGGTTGATATCGTTGGAGACTCCTGAAACCAGCGATTCCAGCGGCTGCGGGGGGAGAAAGATGCGGATTTCATCGAGTTCCTGCCAGTCCGAGATACCTTTCATCGACCTCAGGTTCTCGGTTTGCGACGCTTCATAACGGGCCTGGTGCAAGTTGTGGCGGGCGGCGCCGACATAAAAAGCCAGCAGAACCAAAACGGCGCAGGCGGCGAAAGTGATGGCAAACTTTGTCGAACCGAGTAAATCCCGGATTTCTTTTTCAACTATTATGCCCAGCATTGACGCCTCCGGTAGTATTGGTTGTATGGTTATTGCTGCCGGCCATATACTGCATATAAAGGTTTTCCAGATCCTTGCCGGCCAGTTCCCCGGCCGCTTGCTGCATGATAATCTTGCCCCGGTCCATGATCGCAACCGTGTCGGCGATTTCTCTGGCCCGGAAAATGTCATGGGTGGACATCAATATGGCCTTGTTTTCATCGCGAAGAGTCTTCAGAAGTTCGACGAAATCCCGGCCCGCTTTGGGATCGAGTCCGGAGGTGGGTTCGTCGAGAAGGATGGCTGAGGCGTCCTTGACAATGGCGATGGCGATGCCGCACTTTTGACGCATCCCTTTTGAAAAGCCCTTGAGCCTTTTGTGGTGAACCTCTTCCTGCAGGCCGACCCGCAGGAGTACAGCCTGCAATTCATCGCGGGTTAGGTCCTGCTTGCCGCCGAGGCGGGCGAAAAAGTCAAGATTCTGCAAGGCGGTGAAATTGGGATAGAGCATGACGTTTTCCGAAACGAAGGCGATATGTTGTTTGGCCCGCAACGGCTCCCTATGTGATACTATACCGTTGATTTTAGCCTCGCCGGAAGTCGGTTCGATAAAGTTCAGAAAAATATTGATAGCGGTTGTCTTACCGGCTCCATTACCGCCCAGCATGACAAATATCTCGCCCCGGTTAACGGAAAACGAAACTTTGTCCAGAGCCAAGACTCCGTCCTCATACTTCTTGGTCAGATTGGTCGCTTCCAGAGCGGGCAGGGTGTTGTCGATTAGATCTTTAGTCATCATAAACCTCGCTGTTATCTAAAGCTTGACTACCGCCGCGACAGGCGGATTCCATAAGTTATGACTCCCCCGACGATCACTATAATAAACAGGACCACTAAAGCCGTCCCCACAATATTACTACCGGCCCTTATCTCGATAGTGGCAATTTTATCGCTTCCGGTTACGGGCTGTCCGTTCGTCAATCCGGATGTTTCTATACGCACTTCATATTTCCCGACGGCAATATCTTCGGGGGGGGTGAAGGCCAGGACTATCTTTTTTTCCTCGCCGATATCAAGGGCGGGGACAATCGTTGGTGATATGCTTTTGGTCCAGTTCAAGGGCGGATCTGCTTTGATTTCGATATAATCAAGTCGTCGACTGCCTTCATTGATCAGTTCCATGGTGATCTCGGCTGTCTCTCCGGCCAGCATGGAATGGAACAACTGGGGCGCTCGTACGGCCAGTTTGCCTTTACCGCGGGGCAGCAATTCCAGCCTGACGAATCCGATCTCCAGTTCATTCAATTCGGTTTCGGTCCAGGTTTTTGTATGCAGGTCCGGTATCTCCGCTTTTCTCTGATTGGGAATCGCCAGGACATAAAACGGTACCGATTCATCCATCAGGACTTCACTGCCTGCGCGGTCCGGAAGAGTGATTTCCAAAACCGCCTGTTTGGTGCGGCTGCTCTCGTTGAATTTTACCTGACGGAGGCTGACCTGTCTCGAGGCACTTTTGAACACTCGGCTGATTTGCCGCGGCAAATTGACCACTTCCAGCGAATAGGTATTGCTCACGCCGCTGAATAACTCCAGAGTGAGGTCGTAGTAGGCGGAATTGCCGAGATCAACCTCCTGGGAAAACTGTTCCGATTGCACCGCGACCATGTCCACGGTGGCATCTTTCTGGAGGAATATTTTTATGCTGCGCTGACTTCCGTTACCGTAAACCAGAAAGATGGTTGCGGCATCCACATCCTGGAGCAGGGTAAAATCGACCGTCTGCGGTTCACCGTAGCGAAGCATCGATATTTTGCATTCATATGGCTGGCCGATGACGGCATTGTCGTCGTTCAGTAGTGAAGCGTAAACATTGTTAATGACGTCGGGCTGCAGGGTGCGGAAGAGTTCATCGTCAATATTTATCAACTTGCGGAACTCTTCCGTACCTCCGGAAGTGTTGGCCAGCGTCAAACGGACATGTCTGGTGCCGTCCTCGCTATGATATTTTATTGCCGAAAATACGGATATGTACTGTTTCTCGAATAGGACCGCCAACAGCGATTGCTGGTAGTTGACCTCGGCATCAGAGAAGATCATTCGGGCGCGATCCAACTGCGCCTGCGTGATCAACTCCTTTTCAAAAAGCTTCTTTTGCCGATCGTATTCGGTACGGGCGACTTCGAAAGCTTCCTTGGCCCTTTTTAATCCCAGCAGCCGATATTGGTCGTCGCGTTGATTGAAGGGATTGTATGTCTGCGCCGTAGCCGCGGCCGAAAACAGACCGATCAAGATGATTACCAATGTCAGGCGCAGGGTGAATGATTTCGACATTTAATGTCCCTGTTTTTTAATGATTAAGGGCTTGTCGCCACCACATTCCTGCTTGGTGAAACTGATGTTAATGGCTTCACCGGCGCGATCGAGGACCAGATCGACCTTCTCACCGGCCTTTATTTCTGAGTATATATCGCTTATCTTCGCTGACTTCGTAATGACGGTTCCCTGGATTTTGACCAGGACGTCGCCTCTTTCAGGCGTAGGGCCGGTAATTTTATCGGCCATTTGCTCGATGAAATCCTCGACGATGAATTTCCCGTTGTCATCCTTCAAGATAAGTCCGGCATCGACCAGGGCGGTGCTGATGGAACCGTCGTCATCGCCCTTTTTCATCATCATTATCTCACCGGGCAAATCATCGGGATCGGCTTTGGTCAGGGATTCGATCATCATTTCCTTACCCCTTTTTAATCCCAATTTGATTTCGCCGCCGATTTTCAGACTCTCATACAGCTTTTCAAGCTGGCCGACATTTTTCATTTTCTTGCCATTGGCCATCATAATAATGTCGCCTTCAAGAAGGTTGACATCCTGGTAGGCCTTGGCTCGGTGCTCACCGGGCATAACCATCATTACCGTCAAACCATTTTCGGAATCAGTGACAACCGCCCCCAGCTCTTTTAGCATGAACATGTCCTGGTCGCCGGATAATTTTATGGTGCGTTTCTGGGAAAAAGCAACTGACATGCTCAGCAATGACAGGATAATGACCATTACTGTCAACCGGGCAAAGGTTGATGTGCTTGAATTCAAGTAGCTTTTCATCTGAAGATATCCTCCTTGAGACTGGTTTTGTTTTGCTTGCTTATTTCTACTGTATAGATAAAGAAGAAGTTTCCGAAGTCGTAGTTAAGATATGTTACCATATGTTAAGAAATGTTAATAGGGGTGCGCGATATTTCAAAATAACCTATATTAGCACCATGGCCATGACGAAGAAAACCGTCGGAATGATCGTCGCTTTGATTGTCATATCTCTTAGCGGACTGGTAATTCTCCAGATTTATCTGCTGCGAAGTTCCATGACTCTGAAAGAGCAGACTTTTCGCCGCGATGTCCTCAGTACACTGGGATCCGTGACCGAGGCCCTGCAGGCAAATGAAACGGTTAATACGGCTATCGAGATGGGCGGGCAGACGATTGAGGGACAAAACATCGCCGTATTCGCAAGAGTCCACGGGGAAAATCAAAACGACAGCCTTAGCGCCGTCAAGATTGTAAAATGCGCCGACAGCCTCATGCCGTCGATCCAGAAAACAGAAGAAGGGCTCCAATATTGTGGTCCCTCACCTCAACGTATAATTATTCAGGTCCTGGATTCAACCGGAGTGATCGATACCACTCTGGTGGATCAATTCAGCGCGGCCGGAGTGCACGCGTTTCCCGATTGCTCCCAGATTCTGGACAGCAGTAGCTATTCCGTGCGCCTTCTGGCGGACAGCATGGTTGAGATCATCCAGATGCATGATCTCGAAATCGCCGGCAATATCGATCAAATGGCCCTCGACAGCGGCAAAGCCGGATTCGCCTTGCGAGTTTTGGATCGGCTTATGGACCTGGAATGGCAGCCGCTGGAAGACCGGTTGGATTCCACTGTGCTCGATTCCATCCTGCATCATCGCCTGACCGAAGCCGGATTGGATTTGGATTATGCTTATGGTATCGCTGAAGTCGGAGGCGATTCCTTATGGCTCGGTCCCGATGAGTATGCCGATGAACTGATGGCGACCGAGTATCGAGCCGGACTTTTCCCCCACGATTATTTCGCGCCGCGATTCGATTTGCTTCTTCATTTTCCCCAGGGAAAAGTCTATCTCTGGAAACAAATCAGCCCGATGTTGGTTTCGACTATCGCCTTTCTCGCCATAATTATTTACTGTCTGGTCTATATCATAAGAACGATTTTTGCTCAGAAAAGAAACGCCGCCCTTATGGTTGAATTTGTCAACAACATGACCCATGAGTTCAAAACGCCGATTTCGACCGTGGCTCTGGCTTCCGAAGCGGTCTTGCGCCCCGATGTCATTTCCGATAAGGAAAAAGTCGCCCGCTATTCAAAACTAATTATCGATGAAAACCGCCGCATGCGAAACCAGGTCGAAAAAATTCTGCAGATGGCAGCGCTGGAAGAAGGCGACCTCGAAATCAAGCTCGACCGGGTGGACCTCTACCAGGTCATCAAAGAGGCGGTCGATAACATCGCCATTCAGGTCGAAAGCCGGGAGGGGAAAATCAATTTCTCATCCGATGCCTCAAATTATAATATCCGGGCCGATAAGGTACATCTCTCCGGAATAATCATCAACCTGCTGGATAATGCCAATAAATATTCCCCGGAAAAGCCGTCAATATCGGTCTCGACCTGGAACGGGAATCATGGAGTATATGTTCGTATCGAGGATCAGGGGAAAGGGATTAGTGAAGAACACCTCAAGCATATATTCAAAAAATATTATCGGGTTCCGACCGGAAATATACATGATGTCAAAGGGTTTGGTTTGGGGTTGAGTTATGTAAAATTAATTACCGAGGCCCATAGTGGTCGTATCATGATTAAAAGCCAGCCGGGCAAGGGGACTCAAGTGGAGTTGTTTTTCCCGGTGATAAATGAGAGTATCGCTGAGAGGAACGGTGATGTATAAAATTCTGCTGGTTGAAGATGATCCCAATCTGGGTTTTATAGTCCAGGAGCATCTCCAGTTGAATGGATATGAGGTAACGCTCTGTGTTAATGGCAAGGAGGGGTTGGCCGTTTTTAAAAAAGGTAGTTTCGACCTGTGTCTGGCCGATATCATGATGCCCCAAATAGACGGCTTTACCTTTGCCGGAGAACTCCGCCGTAAAGATTCCGATATTCCCTTGATTTTCCTCACCGCCAAATCGCTGAAAGAGGATAAAATCGAGGGCTTCAAAATCGGCTGCGACGATTACATCACCAAGCCATTCAGCGTCGAGGAATTACTCCTGAGGATTCAGGCGGTCCTTAGGCGAGTGCAGGGAACCAACCGGGACGATGGGCGGAGCGAATTTGAAATCGGGCGATTTACTTTTGATAGTTCCAAGCAGGTCCTGGTGGGGAAAGGTAAGACCGTAAAACTGACGTCGCGAGAATCGGAACTCCTGAGATTGCTGTGTCTCCATCAAAACCGCACCCTGGAGCGTAATATTGCACTGCGGCAGATTTGGGGAGACGAAGGTTATTTCAGCGGCCGGAGTATGGATGTTTTCGTTTCCAAATTGCGCAAATATCTTAAGGATGATCCCCGTGTGGAGATAATAAATGTCCATGGCAAGGGCTACAAATTGATCATCGGTTCCTGATTCAGATAATCCCAACCAGTTTAAATAATTGAATAATGGCGGCCAGAGTTAATTTTAATCTTCCGCTTCCGGCGTGCAAAACAACCCATGACTAAACTATCAATTCTATCTTCAAATCATTTAAGTTATCGTCGTTTATGCGTTGCTGACCCGAGTCGGTAACCCTCCGGGATTACTGACCGGGGGGTGGTGGGAACGACGGAATCGTGTCAACTACCGCCGGAGGTTCGTCATCGCCCGATACCAATAAAGCGACGAGGACGCCTGCCACTGCGACTCCGATACCGGCGACGATGTAGGTCGATTTTCTGAAGAAACCTCCACGGCGATCACCACGCTCCACCTCGGCCAGAATACGAGCTTCCTGAGTCAGGCCGATAAATTCTTCGCGATCATCGAATAGCCAGTTACCAAGATATTCCCAAGTAAAGATGAAGCCGGTAGTCAAATGGTCGATGACGGCCGAATCGGTCGCCATGTCGGAACCAGTCAGTTTCATTCCATAGTATGCCTGACCGAGAACAAAATGTCCCTCGGCGACGGCCAGGCTATCGACGGCATCACCGGCCAATTCGGAATTGATCGCTGCCACGGCCTCAGCGGCAGCACAGTCATACAGATCATACCGCATCATAATCTCGCGGGCATGCGAAGGGGAGGGCTGCTCAGGATTGAATGGGCAGGTCAGGAGGGAGTCGGCAGTTGCCCGCGCGACCGGCAACAATGCCATAAAATTTGGCATGTCCTCAAAATACCACGTCCCGGTCCAGTCCGGCTCCGCCAGAAATCCTTTCACCAGTTGCTCGATAATCAGCGATTGCGAAATGTCCGCTGTCAACGTCTGCCCGAAGAGGGCGCCGGCCAAAAGGAAGCGCGCTCTGGCGATGGTCGACTGTTCGCTCAATGGTGTCATCTTCAACACATCGAGAATTTCTTCTTCAGCGCATTCAAACATGGCCGGGTCCATGAATTCCATCACGGCATGATCCAGGGTCGGTGACTGTTCGTCGTAAACACAACCGTGCGAGGCGGCCATAACTTTCAGGGGAAAACAGGTGGAAAACACGAATGCACCCAGAACCATCAGGGATATCGACGAATAAAAGCGCTTATGGAATGTCATTGACTGTTACCTCCCGGCATTGGTCTGCACTTCAGACCAGTAAATCAAGAGTCTCATTTTTTGATCCCCGGCGGGGCCGGAACTGACCTGCAGTAATCCCTCATCCCCCGGAATTGTAAACGTTGTACTTTTGCCGACCACACCGACAACGATAGAATCGACTTGCGGCAAGCTTATGCTTGATTTATCAAGCGGGCTGACGTCGGTCGCGATGTGCCAGAGCCCGTCCATTAAATAAAATCCGTATTCACGTGGTCTGAGGAAAGGGTGGTCTTTCCCGTTGCAAAAAAGGTTAAATCCGTATGCAGTATTCCGGGGTAGCGTAATCAGGATAACATTGGTGGAATCCAGTCCCCCCAGGCGCTCACGGAGATCGAAAAACAGGCGGGCGGTATCGGCCGAGACCGAGGCCACCGTCTGGTAAATGGGAAAGTCGCCGTGCTCGATAACGATTTCATGCTGTCCCGGTGAGGATGTGAAATAATTATCGACCGGGCGATCCTCTCCGTCGACCCGAAGCCGGACCGGTCCCTCGGGCTCGATCGTAACTTTCATCCGGGGAATTACCGGTGTGGTGTCGAGGGGCTGTATCTTAGTATCGGATTGAGTTTCGACGACGGGTGGGGGAGATTGAGGCTCGGTGATCGTTTCGGGCAATTCCGCAATCGACTGCTGCACATTCACTGTATCAGGTTTCACGCTTTGAGTAGAATCGTCAACTAGTTCGGCGTCCATCGTTGCCACACCCCACGGAATCAGCGTCGGGAGGTTGGCCACTTGAAATTGCTGGTTAAGTGCATCGACGCCGAAAAGAATGACCACCATCGCCGCCATTGTGGCAGTTCTGCGAAGAGCCTGCGGCAGCAAACGATACGGCCGCCGGATCTTATGAAAATCGGCGGTCATTTCCGCTATGGTCTGATATCGCTTCTCCGGATCGGGATGAGTCGCCTTCTTAAGCACCCGTTTCACGCGGGGCGACAGCCTGCCCGACGCCGGCTGCTTCCAGTCGCTGCAATCGGGGTGGTCGCGATCACGATAAAGGTGTGTTCTGGTCGCGAGGTAATAAAGGGTCACGCCGAGTTCGTAGATGTCGCTGAGAAACGGATTGTATACCTTCTCTCTCCGCCGCCTTTCGGGGGCCGAGAAATCGGGCGTTCCGACAAAAAACATAGTTTCGGTGGAGCTGTTCTTGGACTCCTTGGCGATCCCGAAATCTATCAGGTACACATTGTTATTGGTGTCGAGCATGATGTTGCTTGGCTTGATATCCCGGTGAGCGATCGACTTGCTATGGGCGTAGGTGATAGCTTCGAGGATCGTGTGAGCCACACGCATATACAGAGCGTCACCGAGTGCCCCGTTCTCTTCGAGATACCGGTGCAGGTCGATACCGTCTATGTAGGGAATGACAAGGGCCCGTTCCTCCGCCAGGTAATCGATCAAGCTGCAGATGCCGGGATGATCGAGCTTGCAGATAATCTCGGCTTCCTTGTCGAAGCGGTCCTGCAATTTGGACTCGGTAAAGAACTTAATGACGATTTTCTGCTGCACCAGCTTGATGTTGATGCCCGTGTAGACCTTTCCGAAACCGCCCTCACCGATAAAGGATTCGATGCGATATTTCTCGGCGATGACCTCGCCCAGAATCCCGAGCGGATCGGAAGAATCATCGGGGGGATCCGGGGTCCAGTCATTCATGTTATTGGTCGTTTCGGACATGCACTCATCCATCTGTTATAGCTATTGCTTTACCTGCTAAACAAATTATTTCAAAAGCATCATTTTGCGTCGGGCGGTCTCGGTACCCGCGCTTAGACGATACAGGTAAATTCCGCTGGCAACCATGTTGCCGTCACGGTCGGTTCCGTTCCAGGTTACCCGATGTGCACCGGCATCCATCTGTCGGTCGACGAGGGTAACGACTTTTTGCCCGAGGATATTGAATATTTCCAATCGGACATGACCGGGAACAGGGAGGTCGTACCGGATGGCGGTTTTGGGGTTGAACGGATTGGGCTCATTTTGATAAAGCCCAAACCGGTCGGGAACCGCCGCCGGACCGCCATCGTATCCCTCGATAAAATCTTCACTCCCAACCAGGAGCCGATATCGCCTCCCCTCGACCGAGGCGCGATAGGGCAGAGTCAGGCTTTCATTCGCGGAAACCGGATATCGTTCACCGGAGGCAATATCTTCCAGGACAACATTGAACTCCTGCGGGAGCAGCCGGGAATCACTCAGTCGCAGGCGCGTCGAAGCGCCGGTATTGCCTCGGATCAGAACCGTATACACCCAGCCATTGCCGGGTTCGCGGAAGTCACCGCTCAATAATTTTGCGTCGCCGAGGTCGGACTGTTCGAAACTGAACGATACAAATCTGCCTGGCGGAGGCGGGGGTTCGCTGAAGTCATGCCTATCCTTCCCCGCGACAGCATCGGAACGGACGCCGATGATATTGCAAATATCGGAGACACCCTCCGATTCGAGGCTTAGCTGCACCTGCCAGAAATCATGACTCGGTGTCGATGGGGCCGCCGGTGAAGGCGGCAGGAGGTCGGCTCGGACATACGGCAGCAGTATCGATTCGGGACCGTCCGCATTATTCATCACGAAGTACCCCTGGAACGGCATCAATGTATCTACCACATCATAGGTCGTGTCGGTCTCGGTCACCGAATAAGTATAAACTGCGGCTTCAACATCATTACCGGCGATGCGGTGCGACCAGGAAACCGGGAAGGCGAATGGTGTCGCTATTTGATTCCATCCCGGGCTGAGATTCCAGCGCCAGTAGGCTGTATCGCCGACGGTCGTATCGGGAACGGCGGAGATGCCGGAGGCGTCGACGTGGACGCCCACGCGCGTATGCAGCCAAAAGCCGTCTCCTCGCTGCACCGTGTCGAGATCCGGATATTCGACATATCCGGGATCGGGCAGAAGATCGGGATCCCATCGTCCGAGACGCCAGCGTTCAATATTATATGCCCCGAGGTCATCTGCAAATACCGTTTCCGGGTGTCCGGGATTGACTTCGAACGGGAATCCGATCATCTGGTGTATCCGTTCCCGCACATTGGTGGCTGTCGCTGTCATGATTTCGCTGCGGATGTATTCCGGATGCAAGATTGGTGCGGTATTGGGAATGGTCAGGAAGCGGTCGCCCTGCACGGCTTCAAAATAGTATTCAGTCGTCCTCAGTCCGAGCGGATCGGTCGCTATCCGGCAGTTATATAAGCTGTCGGGAGACGATAGAACAGTGTCGGTCCACGCCGTTTCTCCACCAAGCCGGTAATGCAAGATAACGTTGTCGGGATCCCCGGTAACCCAGACCTCCAGCAAACAACTGTCACCCTGAATGACCGACGATACATTATTCCCGCCCAGCACATGGACGCTGTCCTTATTGAGAAGAATTGAGACATCGTCCGAAAGGCCATTGGCCGTCACCAGGTCGATATCCCCGTCATTGTCGATGTCAGCCGCGACCACTGCATTGGCACTGTCACCGACAGTGTAAACGCCGGTGAAATCGAAGACAGCACTGCCATCGTTCTCAAGAATGGTTACCGAACCGGGAATTGTCTGGTCGGCGCCAGCCAGGTCGATATCGCCATCGGCGTCGAAATCCGCCCCGACAATATCATGCGGGCGCGACGTAACATCATAGTTAACGGGAGAGAGGAAGGAACCGGTACCGTTGTTGAGCGAAAGCGTCAGGTCATCCGCCCAGACATGGCCGACGACCATATCGTTCATTCCGTCACCGTTGAAGTCGTTGGCATAGACGGTGTGCGCCGAATCGTAAGTTGCGACCGAATCCCGAACGTACAGCTCTTTGGTTTCCGAATGCGTGAATACCCCGCGGCTGTTATTATACAAGATTGTCACATAATTATAATCGCTGTACATCGCGGCAATGAGATCGATGTCGCCATCACCGTCTATATCAGTACTGATGACGGTGTAAGGTGCGCCCTGCACATAATAAGGATTACCTGGAACCGAAAAACCGCCCTGGCCGTCATTGATATAGACATAGACGCTGTCGGAATATACTTTTGCAGCAGCCAGGTCAATATGGCCATCGTTGTCAAAATCGGCGGCGGTAACTGCCGACGTTTTTACACCCTCAATAACGTTGACGATCGACTCGCACATACCACTGCCGTCATTATAACAGATCGATATGGAACTATCGCCGAGGCTGGCGGTGATGAGGTCGGGGTCGCCATCATTGTCGAGGTCAGCGGCATCGATATCGTAGGGAATACGGTCGACCGCACCGGCGACCTGCGAGCTAAAGGTACTGTCGCCATTGTTAATGAGAACCATGATGTCATTGCTGGTGCCATTGCAAACGGCGAGATCAAGGAGGCCATCACCATTGAGATCGGCTGTTTTCAAGGCTCGCGGTTGGTCGCCTGGGGTGAGCGGCAGCATGATAGCATCCTGAAAATATCCGACCCCGCCCCGAACCGCAGCCGTAAACGACCATGTATATAAAGGGTCGACATCCCCGAATACGGGATGGGTGACGGCCAGTCCGCTGGTCAGAGTCGTGGTAATTTCTTCTCCCGGCAAAAATGGCTGATCGGGACTGAAAGTGATCATCATACCAGTATAGCTAAGCGTTCCGGACAACAGGCCTCGTGCCCGCGAATGCACCAGAACGGTCGTGTCGGTCAGTGTGGCCGGCGCCAGGTCCCCGGTCAGGTTGATAGCGATTTCATCGGTCACCGGTACAGAGGTCGCATTTGGTGCCGGATAGACAGAGGCAATGGCGCTTTTATTCTTGTTGAGCAGAATGGTCAAGGCCGGCGGGCCGTATCCGGTGGTGGCCATGTCTAAATCACCGTCCCCGTCGAGATCACCCAGTGCGATACCGTAGCAACCATTACGATCTGTGTGGTAAAAGCGGTCGAAAGTAAAATTGCCGCTCCCATCGTTATACAGGATTGAAGTACCAAAATTACCACCGTCGGCCGTGATCAGATCAAGATCGTCATCGGCGTCGAGATCGGCATATGAAATGGCGAACGGCCCGACTCCGGTTGAATATGTGACATCGGCGCCAAATGTTCCGTCACCCTGATTAATAAAAATTGAGACGTTCGCCGTATGATCGTTGGCGGTCGCGATATCGGCGTTACCATCGCCGTCAAAATCAGCCGCGGTTGTTCCACGCGGGTGAGTACCGGATATGTTATATGGAGCGGCGGGTGCAAAGATACCCTGTCCAAGATTCATGAGAGTATACATACTATCAACGCTGCTGCTGGCTACTACCAGATCGAGACGACCGTCACGATCAAGATCGGAAGCATGGACATAGAAAATGGTGGCTCCGATCAGATAGCTGGAATCGAGAAGCATGGCGCCAGTTCCGTCGTTGATCAGGATCGAAATATCACCCGAATTTTGATTTGCCGTCGCAATATCAAGATCGCCGTCGCCATCGATATCGGCCGACAGGATGCTCCGAGGCCCATTGCCTGCCGGCACCGGCGTTTGCTGAACAAAGGTACCGTGGCCATCATTGAGCAGAACTGTGACGTCATTGTCATCGAAGTTAGGCGTCGCAATATCCATGGCACCGTCGAGATTAAAATCTCCGGTACAGATGTGGGGAGGCGTTTTGCCGACATCATAAGTCGAATCTATGACAAAAGAACCGTCGCCGTTATTGAAGGCGACCGTCACTGAGCTCAAGGTGTAATTGGCGACCGCAACATCAGGGAATGTGTCCTCGTTGAAATATCCGATCGCCACCCCAATTGGCAAACCCTCCAATGGGATCTGCGGCTCGTATTCGAAATGACCGGTTCCGCCAGCCACCTCCACGATAAATGACCAGACATACGGTTCCGCCAGCGGTTCGCCGCTACCGGCCTGTATGCCGTCAGTTATCGTAACGGTTACGGTTTCGCCGGGATAGAACAAGGCCGGCGAAGAAAATGTCGCCGTCCGCGTACCTACCTGGTAATCGACCGTTCCGACAACAGGTCCGGATAGCGATCCGTACACGAGAAAAGTAGACTCATTGACTGTCAGACCATCCATGTCAGTATCGAATGTGACGGTCTGATTATCCGTTTGACTTATCCCTATGGCGTTCGCCGCCGGTGCATGACTGATTATAGTCGGTGGCGCCGAGGCATAAACGAATTGTCCGCCCAGGACAAAAAAGATAATAAGCTTGATTCGGGAAAATATTTTCATCGCGAGGTTACTCCAGCGGTTGTTAGGAACCGATTGCATTTGACCCTCAAGAGCTTATTGTTAAGGTAAAGATGTTTTTGCATTTAGTCAACATATATTGAGATTCTGGTTTAAATTGACATTGACTTAGCCGATGGTTTGATTTAGGTTTTGGCAGCGATTGGTTTAACGCCGGGTGGTATCTTGTAACCGGTATTTCGAAAAACTCACAAGGCAGGGACATGCCTCAGCTAATTGTCAAGCGATCCGGGAAACTGGTCAGGCGGTTCTCGTTTCAGAGCGATATTATTACGATCGGCCGGGACAATCTCGAATCCTCCGACAGACCCGATCTTGCGCTGGCCGATCGGTCCCGACGGGTCTCGCGGTACCATGCCACGATTATCCTTGACCGGAAGGGGAAATATTTCATTCGCGACCTCGCCAGTGCCAATGGGACTTATGTCAACGGCCGCCTGGTACACGGCCATTACCTGAATGAATCCGATCGGATCACGCTCGGCAATTTCGAAATATTCTATTCGGAAAATCAACAGGCCCCGGTCGATTTGTCGCAGGCGATCCGGGTGGTTTCGGCTTCGCCGACAGTGCGAGGAAGCGATCGCAAAACATATCTCGATGCCATCCCCGACGATTTTCCGAGCGATCTTCCAGAAAGCATGCAGCAGACGCTTCATGATATTATTCATCGCCTGCGGTCACTACCTGCCGGTCCCGGCTTCTATGAGGAGATCTTGCATTGCATCATTCCCGCCTTCTCGGCCCGCCGAGGTTTGGTGGCCAGATGCGGCTCAGCCGAAACGGTGGTCCCGTTGGCGCTCTGCGGTATAGATATCGAGCAGGGCGAGCAGATGAGAGTCTCCGCCGAATATATTGGGGCTGCGCAATCGGGAAAGGGACCTGTGAATGCTTTTTTCGCCGGTAAGGCCGTTTTATGTGCAATGCTGGATATCGGATCGACGGAATCCGGACTGATGTATCTCGAAAAAGAACGGGGAGAAAGTTTTACCGAGGAAGAAGAGCTTTTCCTTGAACTCCTGTGCGCGCGGATTGGAAAGCTGTCTGACAAGGCCCTGGCGATCGATGTTGCGAGCCAGATCGATGAGGTGGAGCGGTTTGAGTGGAAAGTCGAAATGGTGGCAAAAAGCCCGATCATGCGGCCCATAGTTGCCGAGATCGAAGCCGCCTGCGATATCGACAGCAATATTCTGCTGCGTGGTGAAACGGGGACGGGTAAAGAGATCACGGCACAGGCGATCCATGCCGGGTCGGCCCGGGCTGACCATCCCTTTGTGGTGGTGGAATTGTCCAATCTGGAGAAGGAAATAGTCTCCGGCACACTGTTCGGCTGGGTGAAGGGCGCCTATACGGGAGCGGATCTTGGCAAAGCGGGCGCCTTTGAGATGGCTGACGGTGGCTCTATTTTTCTCGATGAAATCGGGGATGTCAGCCTCGATGTCCAGGTAAAACTGCGGCGGGCCGTTGAAGAAAAAGAAGTGTCTCCGGTTGGATCGGCAGCCCCGGTCAAGGTCGATGTCAAGGTCCAGGCCGCCACCAATGTCGATCTGGACAGGGCGACCGAGGATGGGGCTTTTCGAGAAGATTTGCTGCAGCGGTTTGGCAAATGGATTACTCTGCCGCCGTTGAGAGAACGAAAAACCGACATCCCGCTTCTGGTCTGCTTTTTCATCGATAAATCAGAGCCCCCCCTGCTGGCGATATCGCACGGAGCCATGAGGCTCCTTATGGATTACGACTGGCCGGGCAATATTCGTGAATTGCGCGAAGTTGTTAAAGATCTGGCTGCCCGTGGCAAAGAGTATATCTTCAGCTTCGATCTGCCAAAGCGGTTTTATGCCGCCTATGGCGAAAAGGGGGGCAAAAAGAGCCCAACTTTGCAAAAGACGGAAAAACAAGAGATCATTCGCGTTTTGAATCACGTCGGCTGGAACAAAACTCGCGCCGCACGAATGCTTGGTTTTGGCAGTAAACAGACCATTTATAATAAGATCAAGAAATACGATATCACAGATCCTCGAAAGAAGCCCGAGGACGATAAGTAAGCAGCGCGAAACGACTCAACAAGCGCCTCCTCTGTTCAGTTGAAGTCTCATTTTAGGACGGTATCGAACTACCCACAAGTCCTTATCCTTCAATTCAATATTACCGGGTGGTGGGAAGAATTGGTCGGACCGTCCAATAAGTGGACGACAAAGTGTAGCTTGAAAGAAGGGTTACGACTGTCAGGCAAATCGGTTTTGGTAATTTAATATATTATCCTATAATGACTTGACGGATATTTAATGAACTCCAAGTGAAATTGTAACGGGCGGCATGGCGTTTGATTACATATTAAGAGACAGTTGAATGCGAGCAATGCCGTATTAACTCGGTTACCACACGGGCGCAAGGTCACCGGAAGTTAAGGGAAGCATACAATCAACACACGCCATGAGGGGAACTTCCATGGCCGACAGTGCCCGAGGCAGGTTTCCGGCTACGATGTTAGCTGTTGGCTGTCAATTATAGAATTTGTAAGAGATACTTTCGGTTATTCGGAAGCGAAAAACCGGAGGGGGCCCTCCCCAGTCAACCGATCGTGTTGAATGGGACTTTTGCTCGGCAGGGTGTGTGCTCTCCCTGTCGGGCATCTTTTTTTTAACATGCGGGAATTATATTTCCAGGTAATTTAAGGGTATCCTGGTGCATTGTTGCAGGCAGTAGTAAAAATGGCGTACCACAGTTGAATATCTTCGAACTTTTTTGCGACTGGTAGCATAATTAATCTTGTAGCCTGTGAGCTTATTATCTGTTGTGGTCTCACGGACCTGGTGAGACGGTTTACAATTTTATCATATATATTTCTCAACGCTTAGTAAGGAGTTTTTCCATCAAATACCCCAAGAACCAGTTATTGGTAAATTGTTTGTAAAAAATTACACCACAATCATTAGTATGCCTATGTACAAAATAGTCATACCCCACAAATGCCTTGGGTTCTTGCAGGCAAATTAGATTGACAATATGCAGAATCAGCATATATTTGTTGTATAGATTAGGGCACAATTACCGCAATTTTGCACTTTCGCCGGAGAATTGCATGAATCATATCGTTGCCAAAGTAATTATATTAACATACACAATATTATTACTGCCGAGTCTGTCTTTTACGGAACAGCCCAAACTTGATAATGATATGTATTATGAAGAAACCATGTTTTGGGATTATTTCTCAGCCAAGGGGAGAGGTTCATTAGTTGTTTATAATGCCGCCCAGCTTGATTCACTGATTTATGCCAAAATGGAATTGCACAATATACCCGGAGTTGCAATATCCATTATAAAGGATTCTCAAATCGTATATCTAAATAATTACGGCTATGCCAATTTGGAAAACTTTGAGCCGGTTAATCACCAGACACTGTTTATTACTGCATCAATTTCAAAAACCTTCGTTGCCAATGCTGCCATGAAGCTTTGGGAAGACGGATTGCTTGATCTTGATATTGATATAAACACTTATATGCCATTTAATGTAATTAATCCGAACTACCCTGAAGAACCGATAACAATGCGTATGCTTCTATGCCATACATCGAGTATCGATAGCAAAAATGAAAACTGGTGGTTGGATACGGTTTATGGCGAAGATTATCCTGGCGACCTCGGCGAATATCTTGAGAATTACCTTGATCCTTCGGGGGCAGCCTACGCTGTCGAGAATTATCTGAATCAACCACCCGGCACTTATTATGTCTACTGCAATTACGCCTTTGCTCTGGCAGGGTACATAATAGAAAGAATTGCCATTAATAATGGTGTTTCCTCATCATTGGAAGAATTTTGCCAGGACTCGCTGTTTATTCCTTTAGGCATGGATCAAACCTCATGGTTTTTGGCAAATCTTGATACATTTAATATTGCTATGCCGTATGGATTTGACGGATCTGAGTATTTTCCATATGGGCATCATGGTATACCATTATATCCGGCGGCACAATTACGTACCAGTACACTTCAGTTGTCTAATCATTTAATCGCTTTCATGAACTATGGTTCATTTAATGGTACCAGGATTCTTGATAGCTCCACTGTTGCTCATATGATGACTGAACAGTATCCTGCGGCCAACCCCAACCCTGAACATTTCGTTCAGGGTATTGGCTGGGGGCATTCGTTTGATTCCGATGCCGGATGGTCGGTGTGGGGCCATAGTGGCTTTTTGGGCGGCTGCAAAACCTTTATGTATTTTGATTCAACTGATCGAACCGGTCTATGTCTGCTGACAAACAGCACGGACAACGGTACCGGTGCAGGTGAAATATTTTGGGCCATTTTCGAATTTATGAAGGATTCAGATATGGATGGGATTGTTGCAGGCTTTGATAATTGCCCGTATGTAGGTAATGTAGAACAGCTTGATATTGATGGAGATGAAATCGGTGATGCATGTGACAACTGTCCGGAAGATTACAATCCCGATCAGACAGATTCAAACACTAATGGCGTAGGAGATGTCTGCGAATACTTATGCGGCGACGCTAATGGCGATGAGACGGTTAATGTTGGAGATGCCGTTTACCTGATTAATTATGTCTTCAAAGGCGGCCCCGCGCCTGATCCGGAATGTACCGGGGATGCCAACGGCGATGGAAGTTGCAATGTCGGAGACGCAGTTTATCTGATAGCCTATGTATTTAATGGTGGCCCCCCGCCGTCGGAGGGTTGCTGCCCATAATTTCGAAAATATCTTGGGGTATCCCAAAGGTACTATTTCAAAGAAACCTTAGGGTACCCCAAATGGATGCAGTATACTGCCCCCTATTAGTGACAAGAGGTAGTTAAGATAGTATTTTGTGGCTGGGCATTTAACGGGGTTCAGTCATGAAGCGACGTAAATGGGATTCAAAGACAAAAGCAAAGATCGTTCTTGAAGGTTTGGCCGGTCGGT
>DAOUTW010000100.1 GCA_030668485.1 Candidatus Zixiibacteriota bacterium | reverse complement strand
CGCATCACTCGTTCCAATCAAGACCATTTCATCATGTTTCCCAAGAAGGATCGAGGGTTCGGGGTTGATATTCAATTCCTCATCTCTACCAATAGCTATCACGCTGCAGCCCGTTTGTTTCCGGATTTGACTTTCAGCAAGAGATTTACCCGCAAGGGATGAGTGCACCGATGCACGGAAGATGTTCAGTCCTTCTGCAACCATCAGGATTTTATCCGGTTTCAGAAGATTAATTATGGTATTTGCTCCCATGGAAGCATGTGACATAACCAGGTCTGCTCCGGCACTGTGCAGTTTGGAAATATTTCCGTCCAGATTTGCCCTGCTGATAATCTGTATATCGGATCGCAGTTGACGGCAATAGATAGTGAGATAAATATTCATGGAATCATCATGAGTGGTAATAATGACAGATGTAGCTTCCTTTATGCCGGCCCGATTCAAGGTATCAAGATCGGCGGCATTTCCTTGAATATAATTATTCTTTTGAACAAGTTTCGGATTCTTCTCCACGACTTTATAAACAATCTGTCGCTCTTCCAAAATCTGCGCCGCTGCGCGCCCGACACGACCGCCACCCAATATGAGAACAGGAGCACCGGTGGTGTGATAATCACGATAAATGGAGAAGACCTCGTCATATTTTTTAAGCTGTTCGGCCGAGCCGGCAAGCACGAGCACAGTCGTGGAATTGATTTGAGTCTGTGGCCTCGGAATTTTGAATCGTCCTCTCTCCCAAAGCCCGACAACCGTTACGCCGGTACTTTCTCGCAGATTGCTTTGAATGATGGTTTTTCCCTCAAGCGGCGTTCGCATTGCGGAAGCCTCGGCGATGAGAAGTTTATCGAATTTCCCGATAACATTCGCCCCCATACTCATCCCGAGAGTTCTTCGTGCCAGAGATTCTCCAAGCATCTTCATAAATTGAAAGACATAAGTGCTGCCGGCAAGCTGCAGAATATCGATGGAATCATCCGCATCTGCGTTAGTAACCACCGGTACTTTTTCAGATATTTCCCTGACCGTAAAGGATATATTTGTGTTGGTCATATCATCGTTGTTGGCGACCAGCATGGCGGCGTTTTGTATGCGGAGACGTTTATATGTTTCCGGATCACCCAGATCACCCACGACCACCTTGAAGTCCAAATCATAAAGTTCTAAGGCTCGCTGCAAATCAGTGGCGATTATGGCATATTTATAATCATATTTTTTCAGCTTTTCCACGAGGTTTATGGTTATGGGATCATAGCTTGTCAGGATTATGTGTCCTGTTGTGCCTTCCGGCAATTCCCGTGGAGTTCTGGCCCTTGACTGGGCTTCAAGCCATGGGGCATAAAAAAATTGAATGAAGGTAAAGGGCAACATAACGAGAAGAAAAAGAATGCCGGACATGAGTACAAGCATCGAAAATACTTTGCCTAAATCACTCGCAAAGGTGATATCACCGAAACCAAGCGTGGACATCACCGTGAGTGTCCAATAGAAACCTGTAATCCAGCTAAACTCCTTATCTTCAAATAGCATTATGAAATGAAACAAAATGCTGTATATCACCACCAGGGTTGTCAGCGCCAAAAGGAACTTGAATAGAAGTTTGAAGTTTCTCTTAGTTGTTCTGCTTCGAGTAAAGTAAAGAATTTGGGCAGGAATGAATTTCATGATGAAGAACCTTTCACTACAATAATTGGGTTATGTGTATCCGCCCATTAATTCCCAATAATTAAAGAGATACATTTCTGTTTCGCAAGTCATTAAGAACCAAAATCGCGTGATCGCCGCTATTATCTTGAATAAACAAATTTAAGTTACTGCCGCAAAGGACGTCCAATTTGATAGCAGCATTCGATTCAAATGTCTTTAAATATTCGGGCGAGAGACTTTCCGGGGGCCTGCAGGTCGAGATCGAGGAAGTATCCAAAAGGGGTATGGCTGCATTCGTATCCAGCCTTCTGCAGCCTTGCCTCGGCGCTGTCGAACATCTGTTTGGTGTTTTCCGCCGGAGCTTTGCTCTCTGATAGATGAGCGAATGAATGCAGGACTATTTTCTCAGTATCGTTTTTCCTAGCGGCCCATTTGAGATTCTTTATCATTTTGGTTTCCACCGTGGGCAGGTTTTCAAGATCGTGTTCCTCAAGCTGGATAAATCCGACCAAAGCCTGATCGATCGATCTGGTCTCATCCAAATCAGGGCTGGAATCGAGTGTCTTTATGCTGGTTTTATAGGCAAAGCGGTCGGCAAAGATCATCAATAATTTCATAAAAACTCCTTTGAAGGATAAAGGTATGAAAATAATCCAGCCGCGAAAGGAAAAAGTGACCGCGTGGCGGGAGCTTCCCAGCCATAAAGCTTTTACGCCTGGAGCGGTGGGCCGAAGTTGTGGCTCGCCTCGTTGAGCGGGAAGTTGAAACGTTGATATATATAAACAACCATTATGCCGGCCATGCCCCGACCACGGCTGAGCGCTTACATGATATGCTCTTGAAACGTATTATCGAATAGGTGTCCTATAAAAAAAGGACGTTACGGTTTCAATTGTCCGTAACGTCCTTGGTAATATTATTATCAATATCTCTATTTTATTTACAGCATGGCTCCGGTCCGAATTTGAAGATGTAATTGAGCAGATAGACGGCATCGCCGACATTGACCGCATCATCACAGTTGACATCGCAGAGTTGGATCGGGAGCATAGCCGGACCATTTTTGAATATCGTATTCAACATATAGATGGCGTCACCCACATTGAGATTCAAATCGCCGTTCACATTACCGCAGATGGCCTTGACCGGCAAGCAAACCTGCCCGCTCCATTCCGGGCGATACGTATAACCGCCGAAGTCGCAGAAGACAAATGCCGCGCTTGGGGGAAGGAATGCAGAATCAAGGCAGAGAGTAGCCACCGAGCCCGATGTTACCGGACCGGCGACTTGAAAATGCCAGGATAGCATATGTTCCAGCGGGCCATAAGGAAGCCCCTTATGGAGGGCTACTCCACCGATGAGGATTGAGTCGGCGCCGAACATATCCATTCTATTCTCCTGTACGATCAACCTTTTTTCCATATCAAAAACTTCATCGATCGGCCACATGCGACTTTGGGGATTGACGGAAATACTGGCATAAGTCGGGCCGTGCCCACCTGCCTGGGGAACATATTTCCAAAGAGCGCCGTCATCGGACCATATCCTGAAACCGGTAGTCATGCCGTATATCTTGAATTCGTTTTCAATCCAGATCCGCATCTTGTAGAACCCCCCGACCGCCAGGGTATCCACCAATGTCGGCGTATCATTATCGGTCACCACATCTATCCCCACATATGTATAATCCGGAAGCTTGGCGTTGTCGGCCATGGCGATATTTCCATCATGCACAAAGGCCGGTAAAAAGACCATGAATGATGTCATTAAAAACCCGGTAATCAATATTTTGGCGATGGATCGAAACATGACAACCTCCCCTCCAACAGAATAATTAGAAACAAGTAACAATAAGGTGCATAATTAAGCTCGCAGAATCTATAATTAAGATAGGCATAATCATAAATTATGCAACCTAATAAATTAATTCATAGCCCCCGCTTTTCGGCTCCGGTGAGTTGGTGGCGGATTTAGGTTATTGTAGATCAGGGAGATGTAAAAGGCCGGGGTTGAAGCCCGGCCCTTGAATTTGGAACTGTTTCGCGAAAAAAATCTGTATTTACGGGCATCCCGGTTCCGGGCCACCTTTGAAGACGTAACTGATCAGAAAGACCGCGTCGCCGACATTGCAGTCGCTATCGCAATTGGCGTCGCCCGCCTCCAACGGCACCGGCGGAGGGCCGCCCTTGAAAACATAACTGATGAGATGGACGGCATCGCCGACATTGATCGTTTCATCGCCGTTGGCGTCGCCATAAACAAATCCCATAACCCAGAATGAAGCCAGATCGCTCCATTGGCCGGATTCATAAGGATCGGAAGCCTGAACGCGCCAGTAATAATCCTCCTCCTCGACCAGAACCATAGGCACCTGCCAGAGGGCGGTTCCGGCTTTTTCGTACTGACCGTCTTTTGCCCCGAAAAGAAGGGTGGTCATATTGCTGTCATCATAAAGTTCGTAGATGAATGTCAGGCTGTCGTTTTCATAATCGTCGGGGTAATCATGTGTCAATTCCGGATGATCGCCATTGATCTCTTGCATGTTATCCGGAATCAGTTCGGTCGGAACCGGAACCGAATTCATATGCATTTCATTATAATCCCATGTCGACCACAGGAATCCGTTGAAGACCCTGACTCTGGAATAGTAATCGATACCATCGACCAGTTCTTCGCCGTCGTAAACCGCATTGGGTTCGGAACTCGATACCGGACCGGAATCCCAGACCGGCGCCATCATCCAGAATTTGTCGTCGGTAACTTGAATTTGATACATCTGTTGCGGCTTGGAAACCGGATCGGTATAGTTCCAGGTAAAGGCCGGATTAGCCTCGATTATATGAGTCGGGTCGCCTCCGGTCGCCAATCCATTAACCTGAGGACCTTCATCCGGGGTTTGAAGTTCAAAGAAGTTGATGATGCGGTTGAAAATGCTGTCGCGGTAAGTCCAGCGAGAGCTGCCGTTGACAATACCCTCAAAGCCGAAAGTCATGAAAAGAAGTCGATAATGACCATCATAGGAGACTGCGCCTAATCCCGGATTGTTAATATATCCAAATTCCGGCACACCGCCGTTGATTACCGCCACCTGATCGGTGATATCCTGGTTATCGGCTCCCTCACCCCCGAGTAATGCAATGGAATCATCCGGGAGCATTACCTGGGCTCCGGTCCTGCCTCCCATTACCGGGATGTAGGTTGACGACAGGTATTCCGACTTGAGATAATTGGCCAGAAAATCCGGATCATATGTGCTCAACTGAGCGGCAATATACTGGCCGGTCAGAAATAATTTGCCTCCGCCGTCGAGGAAGAGTTTTATCGACTCGATACTCACCCGGCTCATCGGATCGAGACGATAATCGCCGGTGAACCAGAAGACAATCGGATAATCGGTAATATTGGGTATGCCCGGCTTATCAAAACCACTACCTCCGGAGATATCATAAGGAACGCGCATGTCGTCGAGATATTTCAAATAATACTGTTCAATTTCACCGTCGTTATCATCGTCGACGACCAGAATCGGTATGCCACCAATAATCCGCTCGACCGTCTGGGTATCGACTTTAGCCCCGCTATCCCAGATAAATTCGACAAAGATCGAATCGATCCGCGGGATATAGTTGGCCGGAATTTCAAAAACAAAAGGAGCGCCGGCGTTGGTTACGGTATCATCGGGTTGAATCGTTCCGAGAAAAGCGGTTGACTGAGTAACGTTTAATGAAGCGTCGTCAAAAAACAGGTTGGCGGTAACATCGGTGGCTTCGGTAACGAATCGGTTTTCAAATGAAAGTACCATCTCGACGGTTTCACCCGCTTCCGGGATATTATCTCCGTCACCGCCGGCATTATCGATAATTTCGTCGCCAACGATGGCGATTTTCTGGGCGCGATGGTATTCGACATAGGAGGCAGCGGTGCCGAAATCTACGCAGTTAAACTTGATCCGCATATATCCGCCTTCTCCCCACCCCGGTCCCCAGGAATTGCGCAGGAACCAGACGCCTTCGAGGCCCTGGTTATCATCCCAGCCGACGAGAACGACGGCATGGTTGACCGATCCGACGCCGCAGGCGGTGAATACGCCGCCGGTATAGGCCTGAAAATTGGAGTTGACATGAAAAGCGATGGAAATAGGACCGTGGTCCATGATCGCCTGTTTCATAGCCTCATTGCTGGGCGGATCGTAATCATCCTCGCCGATAAACGCCCATGATTCCAGAAAGTATGCATGGGGATAAGGGCAATCGCAATACTCGTCGCTGGCGGTATATGGAAAATGAGGTTCCAGGACCGCTCCCCAGCCTCCGCAACGGTCGTCTTTGTCCAGATAGTAATCATGAGCCATCCAGCCGCCGTCGCAGCCCCAGTTACTTTCGTTGCAACTGACCAGCCACTGCTCCGACAGATCGACGTCTTCGCCATCCTTAATTCTGATATTACATTCGAAGGCCCCGGCGGTGGCGAAAGCCCAGCAGCTTCCGCATGGCCCCTGGTTCCTTATCGGGGGGCATCCGGTGACTTCACGCCAGTCGAGTGAGGCGGGTAAATCCCTGGTCGGCGTACAGGGATCGAATCGGGCGTTTTCCCGCCAGTTGTCCGGAATCACGAGACCGGTAATATCCTCCAGCGGGTACTGAGTGGCCGGATTCTCTCCGACCGTATAGGTTCCACCATCTTCCTCAGCCTGTTCCCGGAGTTTTTCAATATCATCGCTGGTCAACTGAGCATAAGCCGTTGGTATGATCATTACGAACGCGACCAGTATGGTCGATGCTAAAGAGAAAATAAACCGTGATGTTCGGCATGATCGATACGGATGCGGCATGGCGATCTCCTTTCGTATCAGAGACGGCAAGTAGTTCTGTCTGCGCAGACAGGCATTGATAATGATAGTGCCTAAACCAAAGCACGACCGAATCGAGGTTCGCAAAGGCTTTTGCGTTTCGATACTACCACAATATAGTCCAAAAAAAGCTTTTGTCATCAAGAAATTAATCTCTGGCGGGGCTGGTGGCTCGTTTCCGGCCTCAGGCTAAGACTTTTCTCCGAAGAAGATAATGGCGGTGCCCATAAACTGGGGATAGGCTTTGACAATTGGATAACCGGCCTTTTTCATCATACCCAAAAATTCCTCCGGGGGGGGGAAGGCAATGAAGGAATCGTGCAGGTAGCAATAAGCGGCCCGGTCGCCTGAGATTATGCCTCCGATGAAGGGCGAAATATATTTGAAGTAAGCCAGAAAGAGCGCCCGGATAAAGCGATTGGGTGGTGAAGACGGCTCGATCATCACGATTTTCCCGCCCGGTTTGAGCACTCGATAAGTCTCTCGCAAAGCCAGATCCCGATCGGCGACATTCCTGATGCCGAAACCGATGGTGATGGCGTTGACTGAGGAATCGGCCAGGGGAAGGTACATGGCGTCGGCCCGGCCCAATAGCAGTCGGTGGCTGGTATTTTCACCAAACCGAAGCCGAGCCAGATCTAGCATTCCGGTTGCAAAATCGACTCCGATTAGCTTGATATCAGTACCGTAGCGATCAAGCAGGACCTGCAGGAAATCGCCCGATCCACAGCATATATCCAGTGCTGTGCCGCCGTGAAGATCGCCCAGAAGATCAACCGCTTTTTTGCGCCATGCCAAATCTCGTCCACCCGAAATAACTCGGTTCAATAGATCATAGCGGGGGCTGATTCGATTGAACATCGATTCGATTCTGGCGCCATGTTTATTATCCATAATATTCATCCGGTTGTTGACCGACCGATAAGGTAAATGATTATTCACCTCGGAGCAAGCCTCTCAAGCGAATTTTGACATAATCGGATTTAGGTAAAATGATATTTGCAGCGAAGGAGCCATGCCGTTGCCGGAGGTTCGGCTAATGAAAACGGAGTATTTGCACTCCTCCTTATTCTTACCAGCCTCGCGGATCTTTGTTGTACTTGCGGATCATACTCCAGGCTTCTTCGGCGGTATCGGCGAATCTGAAATAATTCAGATCTCCGGGATCAATCGTGCCTTCGGCAACGAGGAAATCAATATTGATCAGTTGTGTCCAATAATCCTTGCCGAACAGAATAATCGGGATTTGCATCGTCTTGTCGGTTTGCACCAGGGTCAGCGCCTCGAATAGTTCATCGAGGGTGCCGTAGCCGCCCGGGAAGGCGACCAGCGCCTTGGCGCGCATTAAAAAGTGCATTTTACGAATGGCGAAATATCGGAATTGAAGGCATAATTCGGGAGTAATATATTGATTCGGCATCTGTTCCATCGGCAGGACAATATTCAGCCCGATCGATTTGGCGCCGCAATCGGCTGCGCCGCGATTGGAGGCCTCCATTATCCCCGGACCGCCGCCCGTGACGATCACATAATCGGCTCCGGTATGATTTTGAGATTCCCTGGATACCAATTCGGCAAAACGCCTCGCTTCATTGTAATACCCGGACTTGGCTTCAACTCGGCGGGCGATAGCCAGCTTTTTCAGCAGCACCGGATCTCGTGGTTTTTTTTCCAGTTCAGCCTCGAGCACCTTGATTTGTTCTTCACATTCCTTCGGCTCCAGTATGCGAGTACCACCGAAAACGACAATCGTGGAACGAATATTATTCTGGGCCAGGATCATTTCCGGTTTCATTAATTCCAACTGCAGGCGGACCGGTCGCAATTCATCGAGCATCATAAAGTCATTATCTTCGTAAGGAAGACGATACGCCGGTTCATCTTCCCACCACTTGCCCTGATTGGGGTTATTACCTTTTTTCTTCGTCATTTCAAATCTCGCGGTTTCTTTTTAATTGAGAATTAGTCGGTGCTGGAAACGACCAGATCGACCTCTTCGCCGGGAAGAAGTTCCGATCCGGCATCCTCGGATTGCTCCAGAACGGTCTCCGGCAGATAGTTTTCATTAATGACATTGCTGACCAGGCCGACCATGAGACCCTTATCTTCAAGTTTGGCTCTGGCTTCCTCCAGCGACAAACCGATCAAACGGGGCACAAAAACGGTCCGCTGATATGGTCCCTGATTGACCATGAGATTGACCTGGGAACCGTATGGGATCATCGTGCCCGAACCGGGATAGGAGAAGACAACCACTTTTTCGGGAAGCGAATCGGTACTGGTCCATTCGATATCGCCGAGAGTAAACCCGGCCGCTTCCAGATTAAGCCGTGCCTGCCGGATGGAAAATCCTCGTAAATCCGGAACGGCAACCGCCTTCTGCCCCAGTGATGTCACCACCTTTATAATCCGGCCCGATTTGACTGTGGTGCCGCCGACCGGGAATTGCGACAAAATAGTACCGGTCGGTTTATCCGGGTGATATTCTTCGGAAGTAACTTCCAGCGGCAGATCGGCTTCCATCAGCACCGGTTCCGCCTGCGCGATAGTCATTCCGATTATATTGGGTAAGGAAAACTCGCTACCATGACGGGTGATAATCGGCATTATAATCTGGTTGGTGATGAAATAGAGCAAAAAAAACGCGGCCAGAATCAGGCCGGCCCAAGCAGCATATCTTACTCGACGGGAATCCGCCTTGAGAAGCTCCTGAAATTTAAATGACAGGACTTTACTGTATTTTTTCCGCTTGTATACAATCATCATCTTACATCTTATACCGGGAAACGCAAATTATGATTTTTTATTGGCTGTGCCAAGCTTTTTCTTCAGCCGGACACAGAAGGCGCCGTCAAGGGTTTCTATATCGGGGTAGGTTTTGACAAATCCTCGTTCGCTGACCAGATCGCGGGGGAAGGTTGTTCCGGCCTTGTCGATGACAAAATCGGGTCTCTCAAGCAAAAACTCTTCCACGACCGAATCGTTTTCATCGCGAATAATGGTGCAGGTGGAATATACCATCACACCGCCGGGAGTGACCAGGTCGGCGGCATGACTCAGAAGTTTTCCCTGGATTTCGGCCAGTTTATATGAATCTTCCCGGGACTTGAACCAGCGCAAATCGGAATGTTTGCCGACGACTCCCCAGCCGGAGCAGGGTACATCGAGAAGCACCCGATTGGCGCCCGGCCCCTTGAAATCGAGAACATCGCATACCACCGGAGCGATAATCGAGACGCCCAGACGGCGTGCATTATCGACCAGGAGTTCCAAACGCTTGAGGTTAACATCGACCGAAGTTATTCGCCCCTGATTATGCATCAGAGCTGCAGCATAGGTCCCTTTTCCACCCGGAGCGGTACAGAGGTCAAGCAAACTGTCACGCTGCTTGGGATTTAAAAGCTTCACCGGCAATCCCGCCGACTCATCCTGAATATAAACCTGGCCGCTGTCCAGCAACTCTCTCTCCGGAGGCGTTCCCTGTTTCCTGATGGTAAAGAAATCGTTGAGGTATTTTCCCTGCTGGTATTCTATATTGTTTTTGCGGAAGATCTCAATCAATTGCGCCTGGCTGCAACGCAGACGATTGACGCGATAGGTCAAGGTTGGCGATAGGTTACCGCGCATGAGAAGCTTTTCCGTCCGTTCAATGCCGAACTCCCCGACGCAATATTTGACAAACCAGCCGGGATAACTGAAATAGGTCCCGAGATAGTCAATCGGCGATTCATGGCGATCAGGAAAGGATACTTTTTCCGGGCTTCTCAGGAAGTTTCGGAGGATGGCATTAACGAATGAGCCGCGACTCTGATGGACCATACCCCGAGCCAGGTTGACCGATTCGGAAACCGCCGCCCCATGTGGGATACGGTCGGTGAAAAGGAGCTGAAACAGGCCCAGGCGTAAAAT
>DAOUTW010000130.1 GCA_030668485.1 Candidatus Zixiibacteriota bacterium | reverse complement strand
ATTAGCCCTGTCTTAATTAAAATTGCTCGCATGATATTACCCCCGCTGAATGCCGTTTACATAGTTACCATAGCCAATTATTTATAGTATGTCAATAGTATTTTATGGTATTATCATCCCTTTTATCAAAGTGCCTTGGGGCCGATGTGGACATCGGCCATGCACGAGTTGGTAGCCCTTACCGGTCTATGCGACAGCCTGGTGCCGCACTGCCTTCGGTGCGAATTCTAATTTGGATGCCCCTCCTCTGCCACCGGACGAATCATCTATTCCTGTCTTTGATCAACCACGCGATAGCCAAAAACCGGCTTCTGCCGGCCTCTGGGAGAGGGGCTGGGGTGAGGGTACAGAATCGCCAGCAAATCACTGTAGAATCAGGCACTGTCCTGTTATATGAAAACAATGTTCACGAATGGAGATGCATGCCACATGCAAAGAGCCATAGTACTCTACCCCCGATAATGATCAAAAACGATGGAAAATTAATGTATGAATAACCTTAATGTACAAAACGAACCCAATTCCCGGAAACGTTAAGGAGGATAACAACCTGCACGGAATTTTTATAAATCGTCGACTACATGGTGTTGTGTTGTGCGCGGCACATGTCCACATGTGCCCGAATGACCCGGCCGAGGCGGACATCGGCCATGCACGGAATCCATTCCGTATGGATGCGCGAAAAACGAATGACCCTGCGACAACCCCCGGTCATCCTCGCGACAGCTAAAAAGTGGCTCTGCCACCGCGACAGCCAAAAACAGGCTCCTGCCTGCCGGCAAAATCAACATAGAACCGATGCAAATCCCTTCGCCATCCCGTTATGTGAACCATTATGAGAAAGGTATCTCTATGAAACAAATCACCTCAGAAACAGGCCGAATATGACCGCAATGGAGGAAAAACCCGAAAAACATGTAAAAATGAGCAAACAAAGCCAAGTTATCGTTGAACGACAACGACTTACCGTTTTTACCTATCCCAACCTAAGCCACTTTAAGCCATTTTTTGGGCATAAAAAGGGCTTTTGGGTAGCATTTGGGTGCCATTTACGCACCTTTCTACCTGATGATACGACAGCCAAAATAACAGGCTTATGCCTGCCAGGGATAACCGGATAAATATAATGCCAGGCCGATGCAGAAAAGGATTATCAATGGTGGGGCGAACTTTTTGTAGACAGAGGTCAGGTCGGCTTTGAAATGTTCGGTGGTCAACAGTAAACAGAAATGTGCCGGTGAGAGCATCATCCCAAAATATCCTGACAGGTAGGCAAAAAAGATGTTACCGAGATTGATGTCGGGCGCATACAAAAACCCCGACAGGATCGGGAAACTCAATCCGATAATCGCCACCACCATCCCCGACAGCAGCCCGGTCAGAAAGGCAACAGTGAAAATCACCATCGCCGGAGGAATTCCCAGGCGAGCGACTTCGGCCGGGATGTCACCGACAGCGCCGGACAACTCCAGGAGGTCTTTGAATACCAGGATTCCGAAGACCATGAAAAACAGGCGCAGGGTAACCGAACTTCTGACCACTTTCCAGATTTTCGGCCAGCTCGATTTATTGGTCATGATCAGGAAGGCAACCGCAATCAGCAGAGCGATGACAATATCGAGTTCAACTACCAGCGCCAGGACAACCGTCAGAAACAACGGCCAGATAGCAAGGCATATCCGACCTAAGGCATTGAAGCTGTGACTCGCCTTATGATGATTTTCGATGCGCCGCAAAAACACGAAATACCCGATGATCAGCATGATTGGCGACATGATGATCCCGAGCAGCGAGAAGGTCTGAATAGATATCCCGGCGATTCCGGCTGCCAGAATAATCCCCGGATAAAGAGGCCAAAAGAATTCCATCACATGCCGGAACCAATAATTCGCCGCCGATAAAAACCTCGGCGATTTATCGTCCGCTTTGAGCACCTCCCCCACCAACGGCGCCGAAAGCAAGGCTCCCCCCGGCATCGGCATCAGTCCTACGGCAGCGGGAAGCACAACTGTGGCTGTCCGCTTCCCTCCTGCCAGTTCCTGCGCCGCCGAGGTGAGGCGATCCAAAGCTCCGATCTCCCGAAGCAGATGCCCCAGAAAGGTAATAATCACCAGCGCCGCAAATAGCCGCCAGAAATCGAGCGAAGAAAAGGTACCCCATATGCCCAGGCCGACATCGCTGAGTCCATACCCGAAAAGCAGCGGGACTATTATTCCGGCGCCAAGGAGGACATATCCGACAAACCACTTGCGTTTGATGCCGAAGACAATCAGGGCGAGGACGAGCAGTAATTTCAAAACGGCCATGGCGTCAAGATACATTTAACCACGAATTGTGTCAAACAGGAAGATTAATTGGCCTTATGCCACTCAACTCCAGAATTTCCATAAATCATCCGGCTGTTCACGTTTCCGCAGGATATCAAAAGTGTCGCCGTCATCATGATACCCGACAACCTTCGGAATCTGACGACTGTTATAGCGCGACCACATACTCAGCGTGTATGCGCCGGCGTCATGGATCAGAATATAATCTCCCTCTTCGACGCGAGGCAGCGCGATATCCCTGGCAATCATATCTCCGGAAAAGCATAACGGCCCGGCAAGAACATATTTGTGATCATCCTTCCCGGTTTTGATTTTGCCATTGTGGTCGACAACCTGAATTTCATGATGCCACAGGTCGGGCCGGTAGCATTCGCGCAGAAAGAGATCGGCTCCGACATGGATCATAGCGGTATTTATGTTCGGCTCACGCTTGACACATTCCACTCGCGATGCTACCCAGCCGGTATTGGCATGGATATAACGGCCGAATTCGGTGATGAATTTGAAATCTTCGCCATCGAGATTATCCAGGATCGGGATGAGTTTATCCCGGTATTCGGTCATCGAAACCGGCGCCTTGTCGCGATGATATGAGACCGGCAGGCCGCCGCCGAGATCGAAAATGTCGATTTGTCGATTGAGTCCTTTGTCTCGAAGAACGGCATTGGCCTCATTGATGAATTCGACCATAATTTTGGCGCCATCCAGAAGCATCTTCACCGGGCAGCCCTGAGAGCCGATATGCATATGGACGCCGCGGAGCCATTCATATTCAAGAAAACATTCGATTAGTTTCTCCCGGTTGTCCGTAATCGGGACGCCGAATTTCGAATACTCCCCGGCGGTACTTGTAATATCAATCCTACCGGTGCCGACCTGCGGATTGATCCTGATGCCGATGGTTACCGATGACAGATGCTGTTTTATCAGGTCATCGATTTTTTCCAATTCCCGCAAAGAGTCGGCGTTGATATGAACTCCCTGGGTTATTGCAAATTCCAGATCGGCGACCGTTTTGACGGGCGAGTCGAAGACGATTTTCTTGGGGGAAAAGCCCGCTTTGATGGCAAGATACAATTCCGGAAGAGAAGCGGTCTCGAGACCAATGTTCAGATTCTCAATAAGCTTCAGTACCCTGACCAGTGGATTCGCTTTGACGGCTACAGCATGCAGGGTGGTCGGCGGAAAAAGGGCGACCAGGTCTTTGATTCTTTCTTCCATGAAGGAAAGATCATAAAAAATGACAGAAGTATCTTCCTCGGTGACCAGGCCGCTTTGCGACAGTGCCCGATGGAAAACCTGCGATACCTTGTCGTCGGACAGCCTGAAATCCATCGATTCTCCAATCATACCCGATTCGATCGGGATTTTATATTGAAATTGATTGTCTCTAATTAACGATAATCTAAGACGACGTCCAAGCTTTGTCCATTACTATATTGCCAACCATAAATATCGGCGGGCCGATTATTTCATTTTTCACTTGACCTTGGTCCGATAAATGATTGAATTACAGGTAACAGCGGTTTTCGCCGGAATATTTGGCTTACATTCGTACAATATATATCGGTGACTCATCAGGAATCGAACCTCACCAATTCACCGTGATGCAAAATTGCAGAGAAATTGCCCGGAGGGCATTCATATGCTTAGTAGAATCGGTATTCTCGGGGGAATGGGACCGGAGAGCACGGTGTATTTTATGCAGCTACTGGATCGGTCCTTCTCCGTTATTTTGAAACCAGGGTGTGATCAGGACTTCCCTGATATCAGCATCCTGATGGAAAACACTACCCCCTGCCTCGGTGAGGCTTTACGGGGGGATAAAGTAGAAGCTTCGCAAAGAATCAACAAAGCGATAGCCAGCTTGATTCTTTCCGGCTGCGATCCGGTGGCAATACCCAATATAACGGCTCACGCTTTTGTCGAGCAGCGCTGGTTCGATGCCGGGATTATAGATTTTCGGCAATGTATAATCGAGCAACTTGAGGAAGTATATACAGGGCAGGTGGAAGTGCTGGCATTTGATGAGGCGATTGCAGCCGGTATCTTCGAACCGCTATCCGATCATTTCACTCTGAACTTCCCCAATCGGGCCCGGCAAAAAAAATTAAATTCCCTCATAAATGGCTCGAACGGGTTGAAATCATGCGATAGGGATGAATCGGCATGTAAGGCTGCTCTCGATAATATTATT
>DAOUTW010000097.1 GCA_030668485.1 Candidatus Zixiibacteriota bacterium | reverse complement strand
GATGTCCCCGTTGCCGGAGGCGGCAAACCACAATTTGGCAACCGGACCGTCGCCCGACATCAACTCATCATGGTCGGTGTTATCAAGATCGACGGCCACGAATTCTATGGCAACTTTGCCGGTAGTCGGCGCTACGGCGCGTACGATAGCGGTATCGAAATTCTCGCCTCTCGTCCCCTCCATGGAAACATGTTTGAATTCGAGATCGGCATCACCGCTGGTGGTAATCCAGTCGAAAGAGAGCGTAAATCCGGTGAGAGGAACGTTGTTTTTCATATAAATCGGCACCGGGAAGGAATCATGCGTGGTGGTCGAGGGCACCAGAGTCAATTCATCTCCGTAAACGGTATCGGCCGAGGCAAAAATATGGTATTTTTTGGTTTTGGTGGTGGTTCCGTTGGGGTCCGTAACCTCAAGAGAGACATCGTATAAGCCGGGAGCCGTGTATTCGTGACTGGGGTCTTCATCGCTGGAGACTCCGCCATCACCGAAAGTCCAGGATCTGGTGATGGCCGAGGCATTCAGATCGTCAAAATTGACTGTCAGCGGCACTGATCCGGTTCTGATATCGGCCTCAAATGGAGCCGCTGGGGCGTTTTGGAGGCAATTCCAGGCGTTTATCCTGCCGGCCCCCAGCAAGCCGACATAGCTGGGATTCTGGGCGTCGATATTGTCGGCGTTGTTCATAATAATGGTGTCGATTTCGTTTTTATCGAGATCGGGATAATGGGACTTAATCAGCCCGGCCAGACCGGCGACCATCGGGGCCGCCATCGACGTTCCGGTATAGGTGGCATAGCCGGGGTTATAGTGAATAGAGACGGTCGAGTAAATATCCTGCCCTGGGGCGGAAATTTCCACCCAGGTGCCAAAATTGGAGCCGCCGCTGCCTCCCCAACTCCATTTGGCATCATATCGGTTGGTGGCCGCCACGGCAAGAATGCCACTGTATAATGAGAAATAGTCAGGGCAATCGCAGTTTTCATTTCCAGCGGAGGCACAGAAGACAATACCAGCATTCATGGCGGCGACCAGTGCTTCGGTCATACCCGGATAGGGCGAAGACCCGGCCGAATAGCTGATGACATCAGCGCCATTGTCCACGGCATAATTGATCGCTTCTACGACTGCGGAGGTAAGCACATATCCCATTTCCTGCCCGTCAACATCGGCTGAATAACCGGCCCGGAGAGCCATAATTCGCGCTCCCCCGTCGCCCACAAACGGCCCCCAGCCGCCAGATACACCGCCACCACCGGTGGAATTGTTATTGACTGCGGCGGCGATCCCGGAACAATGTGTGCCATGACCGTTGAAATCGTTGGGGTCATTATCTCTGCCGGACCCGTCCTCACCGGGCCAGGCCGGATAGCTTCCCCCGCCGGTATAAAAATCATAACCGATGACATCGTCTCGGTAGCCATTGAAATCATTATCGACGTTGTCAAAATCGGTTTCGTCGAAGACAATCAAATCGCCGTCGAGATCTTCACCGGGGTTGATCCACATATTGTTTCTGAGGTCCGAGTGCTTGTAATTGACACCAGTATCGATAATGGCGATAATCGCACCATCATTTCCGACCTGGACATCCCAGGCTTCGGTAGCATGGATATCTTTGCGCGAGGTCTGGTACAGTGCCCATTGCGATCCGAAGGAAGGGTCATTGGGCGTGGCGTGTATTCGAGCGAGGAGGTCATTCTGGATTTCAACTATATTAGGATTAGCCAGTATCGCCCTTTTAAACCTCGCGTCATCCTGATCCTCGGGAATGTTGATGACATAGATACGGCTCCGGGCTGTCGATTTTCCCACGTCACGGGGAGCCAGCGGGCGAAGATCGGTTACCTTGTAATCGTCAATAATTTTGTCAATCGAGGGAATGCCAATCCGAAACATGCCGAATCCACGGGTGACACCGTTTAGATCGGCATTGTCGGCGAAACGAATAATGAATTGACCCTCAACCTCGACAAACCTCGGCCCTGAAGCATTGCTCCCCGACCCGTTGAGGCCGTAAGCGGACGTTGCCGCAATCAGACAGCAAAGCAAAATAGCTAATGAAACCAGACGCATGGGTGTACTCCGGGTTTTATGTTATCTATGCTTAGTTCCAAACGGCGGTGTGTGGGTAAACTAAGTCTACGCAGTTGCTGATTTCTCACACATGTAAAATCGGTCTCTCCTTATATAATATACGCTAATTTCTGTGTCGGTCAATTGTTCTTTTTGCTTGAGTGTAATCTTTTTTATCGCACAGACTTGCGCACAGCAAAAAGCCCCGCTTTTCAGCGGGGCTTTTTTGTTACCATAGAGTTCAATCCCAAACGCACTCTTCGTTACATATAGGATCGTCACCGCCCTTGAAAACATAGTTGATGAGATATACCGCGTCACCAACATTTAATGTGCAATCACCGTTGGCGTCGGCCTCGGGCAAAACCGCCGGGGGCGGGCCACCTTTGAATACATAGTTAATCATGTAGACGGCATCGCCGACGTTGACCGTGGAATCATTATTAGCATCGCCGGGGACCGGACATTGCGAAGCCATACCATACACCTCACACTCGTCGGGAATAGTGTTGCTGTTGGTATCGGGAGAAAATCCGGTCTCTATATCAATCGAATCGTGGATTCCGTTAAGGTTGCAGTCAGGCAGGAAAATAGGACGTATCCCCACCGAAAGTCCGGGGATAGGTTCGCCGTCACCATTATAGTCCGCTATTAGGGCGACGCTCTGTATGGTGAAGGACTCAAAATTCACCAGTTTCGCCTTCACCGATATTATAGCGGTATTGCCCAGCGGAAGATTTAGGGAACCGATGATACTGGCACCGACAGGTTGATCATCGAGGCTGATGATAGAGTCAACCTCGTTACAGTCACACGAGTTCTGCACGGCGATTTCGTAGTCAAAGACGCCGTCGGCATCGGCCATATTGTAAACCGAGAATTCAATGTTGACTGAATCACCGATATACAGGTCCGCTACATCATACGGTCGGATAGTCCCCTCGGATAAGGAGCCTGCTTTGGTATCAGGCGGTTTAGTGATTTCTGCCGGTGAACAGATATAACCATAGCACTCGAATATTCCGCCACTTGGATCTGTGAACTCCGCAATGAATTGGCGACATTGGCCCGCTGGTAGAGGGGTGGTCGGGGATACAGTCACCTGCACTAGGCCCGGGATTGCCGGACCAGCACTTACCGAGCCAAAAAGCGGGGTGATGTCAGTGCCGAAAATCTGCCAGGCATATATTTGGGTTGGCCCATTGTTGACGACAACAATAGATTGCGTCGGATACGTTTGGTTTGTGTTCATGATGACAATGGGGGCCACGTAACAGAAGTCTAGACATTTCCCCAGTTCGCGCGCCAACCAGATAGCCTCAATGTCATTCTCTCTTCTGATACCTCCTTTGAAAATCTGGACCTCATCTAAATAGCCGCTGAAATAAAAGTTATAGGTGAAGTATCCTGGGCTTAAAAGATTCGTTGGTGAATCAGGGGTAAGGTGACCAATATCGAGAGCGTGCGGAGGACTGGAATTGTGAAGTTTGCCCCCATATAGTAGGGGATCAAAACGAGCCGTGATTGTATAGCCATCAAGATAGAAAAGTACCACTTTGAGATAAGGATTCGAATTATTTCTCAGAACCTCAATCGCAACATGATGATAATCCGAATTCAGAGGGAACCAATCGCTGTAAAAATCTTGCGGAACGCCATTTACCCACATGCGCAGCCATAAGCGATATTGGTCTGGTGGAGTAAAATCATCCTGTTGCAACAGGAACGCCATACCGGTTCCGGGATTACTAACATCGCCGAACGGAACACTGATCTCATTCGAAACAATCGGCCTCACGAGCCTATAAATGGATCCAGTCACAGGTTCGGATTTTATCCAGGCATCGATAGTGAAGTCATCGGTTCCGATAGCCACAAAGGGATCATAAGCGGTTCGGCTGATGCCATGATTGTTCCAATCGTACAAGTAAGCGGTCCGCACCATCCCCGGCCAATAGCGCGTCGGTACATGAAATAGACCAACATCATAGGCCTTATAGGGGCCCAGTGCTGCCAAGTCATTGGCTATTGGGGGGTAGGCTTCATCCAGCGACCACCAGGCGACGAGGCCCTTCGGCACTTTCATGCACCGGCACGGGTTCGGAGTACACGGAACATGACCCATCCACCTACCTCCAAGGTCAGCGCATTCCTCCATTGCCAAATAAACCTGGGTACAGGAACCATCCGGCCAACAACATGCACCCAGCGGCGCCAAGCAAATGGTGCCATCACCCTGATATGTACCGCCCACGTCGGCGCAATTATACGCCGATTTCACCGTGCATGAGTCCACCTCGAAGCAAGCGCCGCGAATGGTATCGGGGTCGCAGTCGGTCGGCACGGGGTAGACCGGGAAGCACGACAAGCCCGAAATAAAGTAGCATTCGTACATATCGATGTCAAGCTGGTCCACATAGCTGTCGCCGTTCAAATCGCATTGCCACAGCGGTCCTGCTGGAAGAATCCCATTGTTTACAAAATCGATCAGGGCCGATAAATCTGCCCCCGTCAAAGAAATTCCGTCGCCATTGACATCGCCGGTGGCGTAGCAGGTGTCGATGCAGACCTCAACGGTCAACTCAAGGAAGTCGATTTTCGTATCGTCAGCCAATAGAATATCCATGTCGCCGTCATCGAGCGCGGCCAGGATGTTAGGGGGCATGATATAGACCTCGCCTCTTTTTATCAGTGGCATATTGGCCAGATCAAGGCAGATGTCCAGCGTATCGCCGACGGTCCAGAAAGTGTCGGCGGGATCACCGGAATCCCACGCTTTCAGGTACTTGATATAGGGACCCCAAGTAGCATCCACGGGGTCTTCCCCCCGTATACTGAAAAAATCATTGGTGCAGCCGCTGGAAATCGGGGTTATCCGGAAACAAAGCTCAGCGCCGACGATGCAGCCGGAGGCATCCCAACCGGTAAATGTGTGTCCAAAGCACCGGTCAGTAGCCGGGGAGTCAAAATTGGGATCTGCTCCGCCGCTGAGAGTCTGCATCAAGGCCAGCAAAGCGGCACTGGGAGAGGATGGCTCCGCCCCGTCGACCCTGGTGAAATTATCCTTTTTGCCCGCAAGGTAGTGGTAAGGGGTGGGAACCCCGTATTCACAAAGAGTGTCGCATCGCGGGCCATGCACCGGACCTGCGCCCGTGCCGACGTGGGCGGCCCAATCGGCCGAAACCGGCGGGAACGCGGCTACGGTCCAGTCGACGTTATGGGGATATCCGTAATAGTCGAATCCGAAATCGGTCGGAGTTGATGACGAGAGCGGCGCCCCGCTTTCGTTTCGAAACAGAAATATATAGAGGCAGTTGCCATCCGCAGGCGGCGACACCATACCGTGATTGGTAGGGTTGCTGTGGTCCGGTCGTGAATCAGAGATAATTTCATACGTCCAGCCCGGCGGCATGCAGATGGCGCTGTAATGGCTGAGATCAGGATCATGCGTCCCAATGAAAATAGAATCGGGATTCTGGGGTACGGCGCCACCGGTCACGCGATAGACGTAATCGCGGAGCTGGGAGTCCCAACTAACGACGCCGGAACCGCCGCCCGTCTGACCGTCGCACACGATTGCTTGGCCCCAAACCGCATCGACAGCGACCAGCATCAACAGCAGACTCATGATAAATAATGCGATTTTCACTCAATACCTCCTTGAGAATGGTTTAACCAAGATTTCCCCTAAAAACTGGAATTGACCGTTACGGATGGATGTACGTCGGGCCAGTCTGTTACGCCCTCGATCGAGTCGTCGTAAATGGCAACACTCCCAGATACATTTGCATCCAGCGAGTTGCCTTATGCATCCGTAAAATGCCCCTGTTAGCTATTTCTTTGCAGCACACAGCCACAGCAATGGTTGCCAAAAGCGCCAATGCCGCGGCCCTAAGAAAAGAATAACTTTTTTGTGACTTCTTCCTGCAAGAAACACTGATAGCAAAATAACTAAATGAGTTGTCAATCAACAGCGAGTCGTAACCTTATAATAAGAATAATATAGGGGGAAATAGATTATCTGTCAATAGTTTTCGGGTGCTGACGCGGCATACAGTACGGATTTACATATCGTAGAAGCATTAAAAAAACCGCGCCCTTTTCGAGAGCGCGGTTTAATTTATTCAATGTCGTATTCGATCAGTTTGAGGGCGGCGGTCCGTGGCGGAAGATAAAATTGACCAGGAAGAGCGCATCGGAGACATCGACAGTGGTATCGGAATTGACATCGGCTGCCTCCAGTGACACCGGGGCCGGGCCCTGTCGGAAAACATAGCTGATCAGGAACGAAATATCGGCTATATCGACCTGACCGTCGTTATTCGAATCGCCTCGCATAAAGGCTACCACGCGGACCCAGTTAAGCAGGGTATCGACCTCGCCGGATGGATCGGTTGCAAAGTACCGGAAAAGGTATATCCCCCAGATCTGCGTGTCATCGGGAACGAATTTCATACTTGCCGCACCATTAGCGGAATCGACAAAGAGAGCATTGGCGGGCGGGCTGAAAAGTTCCAGTGTCAACGGATCGAGATCGGGATCGACCGCCACGATATGATTATAAACCGAGTCACCGAATGATATAATCTGGGTGTCGGGTGTGGTCGCCTCGAAATACGGAGGCTGGTTCCCGGCATCAATGACGGTAATCGTCACATATTCGGAATCGGCCATCACCCCGTCAAAGGCATAGAAGAGTACGGTATATTCACCGGCCTGAACATAGCTGGGAGTGAAATAGAAGACTTTGGGAGCTCCGAATCCGACCATGCTCGTATTCTCCGGCATATCCTCGCCAAAGACCTCAAACGACAGGCCACCGGGATGTTCGCCGTCCACGGAGAAGGTTAAAGTCTCACCCTCAATGATCGTATGTGGCCCAATCGGGTAAAGAATAGGAGGCACCGGAACATTATTGATAATAAAGTTAATAGAGGTGTAAGCCACCGAATCGTTCGGATAATTCACAGAATCTCCATCCATGGCTATGAAAACCACCGGGTAGAGTCCGGACATCGTGTAGTCTGCCGTAATCGTCAAAGTTCCGTTGCCATTGTTATCGTCCACAAAAACGAAGCCATCGATTTCGCGATCCATCTTCAAGATCGGCATAATACCATCGGGATCATCACCAACTATGGTAAAGATCAGCGTTCCTCCCTCATCGAAAGTTGTCTCCTGGAGTGGAGGCCAAACAGAGAGACTCGGGGAGCGGTTTTTATTAGTGATCGTGAGCTGCATCGTCTGAGTGGCGACCAGATCGACACTATCCGGGTCGGTGGCATAGAAGGTTATATCGTAAACACCCTCGTCCTCATTCGTCGTCACCCAGTGGAAGGTACCGGTAAAGTCCTGATTATCGGTGAAGGTCGCTGATCCGGGCAATGGGGAAGTGGTCAAAATCGGAGCGACCTCGTCAAGATCGGAAGAGGTCACATCAAAATGGGCTGTGCCGGTTTCGTTGATGGTAAGATCGCTGATCGGATCAAGAATCGGCATCTGGTTGGGACCTTCGAGCACCTCGATAAGCACTACTTCGGTATCGGCCGAGAATCCGTCGTCGGCTATGAAATTGATATAATAGTCGCCGGCCTGGGTCCAGGTCGGAGTCCAGCTAAATCCGCCGGTGCCGTCGTCATTGTCGACATATAAGGCGCCCTCAGGGAGAGGATCGACCAAAATCGCGGGGATAGTACTATCAGGATCAGTGGCCTGGATAGCTATTTGAAGCAGATTATTCTCAACAACCTGCTGGGTACCGATAAACCACATTTCAGGAGTCTGGTTGCCGGCCTCCACAACCTGCACCAGGACATTCATTTTGTCCACATCAATACCGTCAGTCGCATTGAATACTATACCATAAAGGCCGGACTGGGTAAAGCCGGGGGCAAAGGTAAATAATCCGGTACCGTCGCCGTTATCGGCAAAGGAGGCTCCATCCGGCAGATCGTCAGAGGACAACGCCGGAATGACGCCGTCGGCGTCGGTAGCCGTAATCGTCAAGTTCAGTGTCTCGCCTTCCAACATCATCTGCGGGCCGGGATCGGCAATGACCGGCGGCTGGTTCGTCGCCACAATGGTGATTTCGACATCAACCTGATCGGACATCGGCGGTACACCGTCGTCAATAGCTATAAACCGCACCGTCACAACTCCTACCTGACTTATGTCGGGTGAGAAGCTGAAGAGACCGGTTCCGTCGCCGTTATCGGTAAATGTGGCATTGGTCGGAAGGCCGCTGAGCGTCAGATAAATGACGCCGTCCGGACCGGCCGTGGAATCGGTGGCGGAAACTGTAAATTCGAGCGTTTTCCCGACCTTGATACCAAACGGTCCCAGAGGATCGATGTTCGGCGGCTGATTAACGTCGCTAACGGTAACTTCAACCGTCTCGAGACCTGACAGCGGCGGGGTACCGTCATCGGTGGCGAAAACACGGATAATTACCAGACCGGCGTCAGCGTAGTTGGGAATATAGGTCAGAGTACCGGTGCCATCGAAATTATCCACCAGCGTTATGCCGGAGACCTGAGGAGTTGTGGTATAGTTGAAGCTTATATTATGACCTTCGGGATCGGTCGCCGAAAGATCGAGGGTCAGGGTATCTCCCTCATAAACCGTCTGCGGCCCAATCGGCTCTATAATCGGCGCCTGATTTCCGAGTTCCTGAACAGTGACCAGGACCATCTCCGAATCAGCCAGGACACCGTCATCGGCGATGAAAGTGACTCCGTACATACCGGCCTGGGTGAAATCGGGAGTGAAGTCAAAGGTACCGGTACCGTCAAAGTTATCCGTGAAGGTAGCATTGAGCGGAACATTCAGGGCCGTAAGTACCTGGATGTCGCCATCGGGGTCGGTCGCGGTAACATTAATAATCAGGGTGGCGCCTTCGCTAATGATGCGAGGTCCGATCGAATCGAGGACCGGCGCCTGATTACCGGCATCGCCGACGGTGATTATTACTAGTTCGGAATCGGTTGCGGCGCCGTCGGAGGCATAGAAGGAGATAATGAAAGTTCCATCCTGCGTGAAGTCGGGAACAAAATCAAACGCCGCGGTTCCGTCCAGGTTATCGACAAATACGGCATTGGCCGGCAGAGTCGAGGTTGAAAGGACCGGAATAGTTGCATCGGGGTCGGTCGCAGTTATGATGAGACCGAGTGAATCGCCCTCGCTTATGGCCTGGTTACCGATAGGAGCCAGATCCGGAGGTCGGTTGGTGTTTAACACCGTTACTATTACAACTTCCGAATCGACCAAAATACCGTCAAAGGCTTTGAACGTGACCGGGTAGTCTCCGGACTGGTCATAGTCGGGATTGAAATCGAAGGTTCCGGTTCCGTCGAGATTATCGATAAAGGTGGCATTAAGCGGCAGGTCGATAGCGGACAAAGACGGAATATCGCCATCAGGATCGGAGGCGGTAGCTACGAGATTGAGATTGGCCGTCTCGTAGACAATCTGGCTGCCGATCGGATCGAGGACCGGTGCCTGATTGCCCCCGTCATTGACCGTTATGGTCACGAGCTGAGAATCAAGATCGGTGCCGTCATTGGCATAAAAGGTAACATCATATACGCCGCCCTGAGCAAAGTCGGGGTTGAAGTCGAAGACGCCGGTACCATCGCCATTATCAAGGAAGGTGGCGTTGGTCGGCAGCAACGAAGTGGTCAGAAGCGGGATGGCGCCGTCAAGATCGGTGGCGGTGACGATGAAGTTCAAGTTGGCGCCCTCATCGACCAACTGCGGTCCGATCGGATCGATAACCGGAGGACGATTGGCGTCATTGACTGTCAGGGTCACTATCTGCGAGTCCGCCAGAATGCCGTCAGACGCGATAAAGGTGATATCGTAGAGTCCGGCCTGAGTATAATCGGGTGTGAAGTCCAGGGTGCCGGTGCCGTCAGTGTTATCGATGAAGGTCGCTCCGAGCGGAAGATTCTCGGCCGACAGAGCGGGAATATCGAGATCGGGATCGCTGGCGGTAATAAGGACATTAAGATTTTCATTTTCATTCACCATCAGAGGATCGATCGGAATAATAACCGGGGCCTGGTTACCGGCTTCATTGACGGTAATTGTCACCAATTCGGAATCGGTATCAACACCATCGGCGGCATAGAAAGTGACATCGTATGCGGTACCGCCCTGGGTGAAGTCGGGATTGAAATCAAAAGTGCCGGTTCCGTCGCCGTTATCGAGGAAGGTGGCGTTCGGAGGTAGCAAAGTCGTCGTAAGAGTCGGGGTATCGCCGTCGCCATCGGTGGCGGTAGCGACAAAATTGAGATTGACTCCTTCATCGATCAACTGAGCTCCGATAGCTGCCAACACCGGCGCCTGATTGGTGTGAGTAACGGTGATCGTTACTACTTCCGAATCGGTGGCAATGCCGTCAGTGGCGTAGAAGGTGACCGGATAGGTCCCTTCCTGAGTGAAATCGGGATTGAAGTCGAAGGCCGCGGTGCCGTCGCCATTATCGAGGAAGGTGGCATTGGTCGGCAGCGTCGAGGTCGACAGCGCCGGAATAGTGCCATCGGGATCGGAGGCGGTTACAATCAGATTAAGATTGGCGCCCTCGGCTACGGTCTGCGGACCGATAGGATCGAGGACCGGATCGAGGTTAGTGCCCTGAACGGTCACCGTCACCAGCTCGGAATCGGTAGCAGTACCGTCGGAGGCGTAGAAAGTGATCGGATAGGCGCCTTCCTGGGTAAAGTCGGGATTGAAGTCGAAGGTCGCGGTGCCGTCGCCGTTATCGAGGAAGGTGGCGTTGGCCGGCAAAGTCGAGGTCGTCAAAACCGGAATATCACCATCAAGATCTGAGGAGGTCGCCACTATATTAAGATTACCGCCTTCGATTACCGACCGGTCGCCGATCGGATCAAGAACCGGGTCCTGATTGACGTGAGTTACCGTCACGGAGACCACCTCGGAATCGGTGGCAGTTCCATCGGAGGCGTAAAAAGTTATATTATAGATCAATTCCTGAGTAAAGTCG
>DAOUTW010000120.1 GCA_030668485.1 Candidatus Zixiibacteriota bacterium | reverse complement strand
CTACATGGCCAATTACTACTTCTGCCTCGGTCCGGCTCCGGTCGGCGATTGGACTCTTACTGATATCTGTCCGGCTCCGTAATTCGGATGAGATAGATCTACTTTTGAAGCAGGGCTTTTTACAAGCCCTGCTTCTTTTTTTATCCCCCAGGACAAGTAAAATAGTGACTGCCGGAGCGTGATTGACGTATATTGGGGTAGCAACGATGGTATAAAATGAATCGGCCCCGATGCCTGATAAGGGATTATGAAGAACGAACTGGATATCGATCTTTTTGCCACCTCGGCTTTCAAAATTATCAAAGATTATTTTGAAATTACCCTGTACCGCCCGACGGAAAATCGGATTGTTTTCATGGCCAATCCGATTCTGCATAAATGGGGTTGGAAGCGGGAGATGGTTCGCCGATTGCAGGCGATTCGAGCGCGAGTCAGGATTGAACGTGAGAAAGAATCTTATCGAATAACTGTAATCCCCCTGTCACGTTCCATTGGACCGCCGTCACTTATTAATATCCTGCTTTTCAGCCTCACTTGTCTGACCGTCCTGATCGCTGCGGCATACCAGGAGGCAGGTAATGCCCTTTTGTCCAACCCATCGCTGATAGCTTCCGGGATTCCGTTCGCGGCGACATTGATAATTATCCTTCTGGTCCATGAGATGGGTCATTTCTGGGCCGGTCATAAGCGCGGCGTTATCATGAGTTACCCATTTTTCATCCCGGCACCGCCGATTTTCGGCACTTTCGGGGCTGTTATCCGGACCCGGAGCCCTATCAGCAACCGCAACGATTTAATATTGGTCGGCGCCTCGGGGCCGTTGGCCGGGGCAGTCCTGGCGCTGATTGCCCTCATAATCGGATATGCCGCCTCGGACGTTATCTATCAGGTACGTCCGCCTCTTTTTACGATGGGCAATTCCTTGATTACTTTACTGGCGCAAAAGCTGTTTTTTGGAAACATCCCTCCCGGGATGGTAATCGACTTTTCACCGATAGCGGTGGCCGGACAGGTCGGCTTTCTGGTGACGATGCTAAATCTCCTGCCTCTGGGACAGCTTGACGGTGGCCATATCATGTATGGGTTGTTCGGCAAGGGTCAACATCGGCTGGCGATTTTGTTTATGGTATGTCTGGTCGGTCTGGGATTCTTGTGGCCCGGATGGTGGGTATGGCTGGTATTGGCGGTGATTATGCGTCCCTTTCATCCGCCGATTATCGACAAAACGATTCTCCCCGATACCGGGCATAAAAAAACCGGCTGGATCGCCGTTTTTCTTTTCATCGTGACTTTTGCTCCGATTCCGATTTATTGAACGGGGGCCGGTTCGTTTTTTATTTGATAAATTCCCAATTGTTCAATCAGCCCTTCATTCCAGGCAGCGACTAATTCATCAACGATGGCCGGGTCGAACTGAGTTCCCTTGAATTTTTGAAGCTCTTCGATGGCACATTCCGACGATGCCCCTTGTCGATACGGGCGATCCGAGACGATGGCGTCATAGGTATCGACAACTGCGAGCAAACGCCCTTCAATGGGGATGTTTTCGCCCGCCAACCGGTGCGGATATCCGGTGCCGTCATACCGTTCGTGGTGATAGAGAACATAAGGAATGGCCGGACCGAGGTGGTCGATTTCTTCCAATATTTTGGCGCCGAGACGGGGATGGACTTCCATCTGTTCCCGTTCATCATTGGAAAGGATATTGGGCTTATTTAGAATGGCGTCGGGAACGCCGATTTTTCCTATATCATGAAGAGTACAGCCCATTTTCAGATTGGCCCGATCCTGTTCCGACCAGCCTAATCGGGAGGCAATGAGATCGGCAAGGATGGTGACCCGGTCGGTATGTCCCCGGGTGTATCGATCCCGTGCTTCGATGGCGTTGGCCAGCGCCTTGATAGCGGTCAGGTATGATGTCTGAAGATTTTCATAGAGACGGTTATTTTCAATGACCGAGGCCACCTTGGAGGCGATAATCGAGAGGAGGTGCATCTGCCCCGGGGTAAGCCTCATGTAGCAGTCTTCCCGGACAATATTCAATTGTCCGATAGTTTGATTCCGGGACATGAGGGGGAAACTTGCCATAGTTCTGATCACCGGGCGTTTCCCTTTGATTTTTCGGCTGATCGTCTGGACTTTCGATTCGCGGAAACAGAGCTGGCTGATATGATGTTTACCCAGAAGCAAGTCCGAGGCCTCATCATCGGCCGGTTCCCCTTTGACAATATAAGGGACCGGTATCTGGGCCGAAGATTCGCTAACCAGGACCGAAACGGCGCCGACGCCGATAATCGACTTGGCGGTATCGACGGCCAGATTGAGCATCGATTCCAGGGTGGTCGATGATCCCAGAGCCTCGGAGAGCTGGTAAAGGCCAAGCTGTTCTTTGAGGTGCAGGTTTTCGCGGGTTAGAGCCTGATGTTCCAGTCCCCGTTTTATGGCGCTTTTGAGCGTTTCCAGTTTGAACGGTTTGATGAGATAATCGTAGGCGCCCTTTTTCATGACCGAAATGGCATTATTGACGGTCGGGTAGGCGGTCATCAGAATGACAACGCAGTCGGGATGGTGTTCGAGAGCTTTGTCCATCATTTCGACGCCGGAATTATCGCCCATGACGAGATCGGTGAGCACCAGATCGACCTGATTGGTTTCAATATAGGCCAGCGCCTTTTTCGGGTCGGAAAAAGAGACCACCTGGTAGTCCGGAGACGAGGAAAGAGCTTCGGTGACGATGTTACAGATATAGATTTCGTCGTCGACTACAAGAAGTTGATATTTATGTTCGTGTCCGCTCATATTGTTATGTCCTTATTCATGCATCGGACATAACCAAAAATAGTTTAAATGAGTGAGGCTTTATGCGCGAAAAATACACAGCCGACGGGGATCGGCGGTCGATCAGGTCAATATAGACCCGGCTTTATAGGAAGAACGGACCAGGGGACCGGAGACAACTATGGGGACTCCCCCATCATGAGCCATTTTTTCCAGTTCTTTGAATTCTTCAGGAGTATAATATTTTTCAATCGGATTATGGTTTCCGGTCGGAGCCAGGTACTGACCGATGGTCAGAATATTGACGCCGATCGACCCCAGGTCTTTGAAGACTTCGGCCAGTTCATCCATCGTCTCCCCCAGTCCGACCATGACTCCGGATTTGGTTTTGATCTGTCGGTAATTTTGAGCGGCGTAGGCGAGAACATCAAGGGAGCAACGATAATCGGCCTGGGGACGGGCTTTCGAATACAGCCTGGGGACGGTTTCGACGTTATGATTGAAGACGGTCGGATTTGCAGTCAGGACCAGATCCAGAAGTTCCTGCCGGGCATGAAAATCCGGCGTTAAAACTTCGACGGTGGCTTTTGGCAGTCTCTTTTGGATTTCCAGAATTGTCCGTCGGAATTGATTGGCACCTTCGTCGGGGAGGTCATCCCGGGTGACCGAGGTGACGACAACATGAGACAAACCCAGTTCCGAGGAGACCTCGGCCACATTTTTCGGTTCATCGGGATCGACCGGTTCGGGTGAGCCTCCGGAGATATTACAGAATCGGCAATTCCGGCTGCAAATCGGTCCCATAAGCAGAAATGTGGCTGTTCCGGAATTGAAACACTCTCCCCGGTTGGGGCAGTTGGCCTCCTCGCAGACAGTATGCAGCGAAAGGCCGCGAAGACGGCTTCTGATCTTCTGATAGCGGTCGCCGCTAAAGGGCGAGACCTTCAGCCACGGCGGCCGCCTCCGGGGTAATTCTGCCATTTGCAAATCCTGTTGTCAAAGACTCTAACGTTGCAATAATATACGTTCCCGGGGGGCGTTTCAAATCAAAATCTTGGCGTTAAGTAATAGTTTTTTCTTTCGATATCTATAATATCGGGTCATTTGTAGCCATATCGAACGGAGGAGTTCCGGAATGTATAGCGACTTTGGTTGGAAGCTTTTTATAGTATTATTTATACTGCTTTTGGGGGCCGGGGCGAGCCTGGCCGATAAGCCGACTCCTCAGGTGCTGAGGCTGAATAACACCCAAGCAGTGCCTATCATTCCATGGGAGATTTCCCCTATGTTTCGGGCGGGAGATACCTGCACGGTCAATCTTGCGGGTGAACCGATATTCTATATCTACCCCTGGGTTGTCGGTAACGAGCTGTATAAGGCTTATCAAGACCCGTCGGTGACCTGCGACAAACCGTATCCGTTTACGGTTGAATATATTTACCTGCCTTTGATCTATCTCGACACCGGACTTATTTATATTTCGGTCGATGTTGAGGCGGTCGATATGTCGGATCCGTCTTGTCCTAAACCGGGATCGCTTTTGACTATTTCACCCAATTATGAAATATCGCTGGAAAATAATTTCTACATAATCACCATCCCTCTCGATACTCCGGTGGTGGTCAATGGCCCATATTTTGTCGGTGTTTATTTCGGCGCTGCCGGAAACCCGGAAGAGGCGGCGGTGATCACCGATACTTTCCCGGCGCCGTGCGTCAGTTATAATGACTGGGGCGAAGGGTATATCGATCTGGATACGGTGCACAGCACCGAGGGTGATAAAATATTTCCGGGAAGGATGATTCTATACAGCGGCGGTACCACCGGCGGTAGCGGTGGACCTCAACCGGCTCCCGCGGCGCGGTTCATCAATCCGGTAAATAATCAGGTTTTGGGAGCCACGGTCGATTTGTGGACCAATGATGCCGCTGGATCGGAGATCATTGATCGGGCCAGATTTCAGTTTCGATCGGACCAGGATTGGTATGACATCGGCTTTGACGCCGATGACAACCCCCCCTTGCGAAACGGTGTGACACCGTCGGGGTCGGGTAACGGACTGGCATATAAATGGTATACGTCCGGTATCACCGAAGGCGAGTATACCCTGCGGGTAATTATCGATGATACTCTGGGACGAGCCGACTCGGCCGAAGTCCAGGTGGAGATAGATCCCACCCCTCCGATACCGTATTTCGATCAACTGGTAATAGGACAAAACGTTTGCGACGGGATAGTCGTCGAGGTGAGCTGTGCCGATGAAGATGTGAGCTTTATATCATTCGAAGCCAAAGCGATTTCGAAGAATTTCTCTCCGCCGATTCCTCTGTACCATCAGCAACTGGGCGGCGATATCAATGACAATCCGGATGACAGCAACCTGGTGGCTAATGGCGAATACGGCGATTACTGTTCCGGACCGGCGGCTGCCGCCATGGCTATTAAATACTGGTTTAATAAAGGGTACACCTACATTCTCCGAGAAAGCACGAATATATTGACCGATGCGCAACTGATGGATCGTCTTTTCTCGGCGATGCAGATACAGGATAACCTCGGCGCCTACGACGAGGAACTTATCGCCGGTCTCAGATCATACATTGTTGCCCACAGCGATCAACTTCGAGTAAAAGTAAACCGCGATCCAAGTGTCGGTGATCTTTACGGCTGGATGGGCGACGAAGAATATGTGGTTCTGGTAGGCCTCTCGGGCGATCCCGGCCTGTGGATGACTGCCGCGGGATCGGTCAACCTGGTCGATCCCAACGGTCAATTCATGGTCAAGATGGCCAACCCGGTGACAGGAGCGGTCAGCACCTATTCCGTCAAGGAAGATATGGGTAAACTGTGGATCGAAATGGAATCGTCATGGAGCGAAATCGACCTACTGGTGGGAGTCGTCGCTTATGACTGGACCGTCATCCGACCGACAGTCGGTGTTGATGCCGTGGGTGCGAATGGCTGGAGTTTCGACTGGGATACCCAGTCGCTATCTCAAGATTCGCTTTATTTCCTGCACGCCGTGGCCAGTGATTTATCCGGAAACTCAGGAGATGCCTCCGTCCTGGTGCAGATCGACTGCACTGCCAATGGAACGCCCGGTGATGTTAATCATGATAGTAATGTAGACCCGGCCGATATCGTGTATATGACCAATTTCCTCTATCTTAACGGCCCCCCGCCTCCGGGAGGCTACGCCCCTGCAGATATCAATTGTGATTCGTCGATCGACCTGTCAGATGTCATCTATCTATTCAATTATTTGTTCAAATCCGGCCCGCCCCCTTGCCCCTAAAGGGAAGGCAATCCTGATAAAACCCCGCCGATATTTCGGCGGGGTTTTTTTATGGTTTAATTGCTGGCGCACGGGGACGAATGCAACCGCGGAATCCTCTACTTCACTATTCTAATTGATCTATGCTTAAACAAGTACTCGTTTTCAAACTCCCACTCATGCAAATCAAGTAGGTGACTTAGGTCCCTTACACTATAATCATATTCGCGAAGATGAATATCAATTAAGCGACGATACGTTTCTGGTTCTTCAGGCGAGATCGTGACCGGTTCATTGATGCGAAATCCCTGCTTACTCAACTGAGTAAATAAACGCCGGTACTGACTTTCCGAAATTCTACCCAAAGTATAAGCTCGGCGTATCAATGCCTGCATCGAAACCCGCCAATATGGCTTCAACTTGGCGACACGCGCAAGTGTTACGCTTG
>DAOUTW010000049.1 GCA_030668485.1 Candidatus Zixiibacteriota bacterium | reverse complement strand
TTCCCTGAACGATTTTCCCGCGGTACGTAATCGGGCAATTTCACATCGTTCTTCAATCGTGAGGTGATTATATTTTTCTCCCATAACAACACCTTATACAGGTGTTGCACTTCGTTTGTGAATTTAGCGCATCCAGTAAATCGTTGCCAAGACTGGATTCCCGCCTGCGCGAGAATGACATCGCGCGTAGCCGCACGAGTTGGGGGGTGATATTTTCGACTTTTTCAACAAGCCCCTTGCTGTGGGAGAATTGCTATTGCCCGAGCAAGAACTATGTCTTAACTTTTAATATCAATTTGTCCAAATCATCTGAAGATGTACAGTTTCTAACATTTTTGTTAGAAAACTGTTTTGTGCATGGCACATGTCCGCATGTGCCCGATTGCCCGGCAGATGTGGACATCTGCCGGGCACAAAACAACCTACGGGGCAAAGTATTTATTGCCTGACGATCTACCAGATAAATGCCGTAATCCCGACGCCAATACTCAGTACTATGCCGGACGCGGATTGACCATCGTAACTGGCACTCTGCGATGTAATTCCGACTCCCGAATCCAGACTGACCGCCTCTGATGCCATAAAGGCCATACCAACTTTAGCGCCGAAAGCGGTAATACCTATGTCGTCATCCCCTTCGAAACTTTGATTTGTGTAAACGAATTGCCCCATGATATATGGGTATGCCTTACCTTTTATGGTCGTCTGTTCCGGATTGGAATCAAAAAAATATCCCGCAAATGGGCCGATCCCGACCATCGTCTGGCTGCTGCCGCCCCAGGATGTATTTTGAAAGAGCAATTCCCCACCTATAACGAAACCGGGAGAAACAAAGACCCCTATAGCAGGTTGTAAGGTGATTTGAGTAAGAGATTCATTACCCACTATGTCGCCGCTTGTACTTGCAAAGTTGAAGCCGCCTTTGAGAAAAATGCTTCCTTTATCGATTGGCGAATCCGCGGCGATCACAACCCCTGAGAACAAACAGAATGCCATCAGGCACATTAATACTTTTTTCATATCTCCTCCTGTGAAGATTAAGAGTAAAGGTCATGCCCAGATTTAATCTCATAAGTTGTCGGGAACATCAAATGGGCTTAGTTCAGCCTAAGAGAGTAATATAATATTATGAATGTCAAGGCTGGTGGCCCATCCGCCCGTCAGCCTGCTGACGGCGGGTGGGTTCCTGCTTTCTATGTCGTGGGTTTGTACCCCACATCAATATCTCCGAATCAAACTGCCTCCAAGCGTTCGATTTCGTCTAATTTAATTTGTCCATTGTTGATATACGCGGTGCCTTTCCCCAAGGACACCGACAAATTACTACATAATCACCACAGAATCAATGTAAATCTATAATTTCCACCCTATTATGAGATGTTTTGTACAAGTCGGGTGCCGCACTCCTTCAGGGCTTGTTGAAAAAGTCATATCAGGGCGATAAAGACGCTGGGAAGGTGCAGAAAATAAATCTTAACTGATTTCTGTGCGCGGCACATGTCCACATGTGCCCGATTGCCCGGCAGATGTGGATCCGCCGCGGCGGACCGGGCACAAACGCGATTTTGGCCTGAGACCGTAATCTAACCTGTTACCTATGCCCCCGGTCTAAACTGTTACCTATCTATCCGGTTTATACCAAATTATAAACCCACCGTTCCGGTGGGGTACAGTGTTAGAAGCCGGCCATCACCCTCTTTCGCCGATGTATGATAATCCATCCCATCCATCCCGCCAACAATACGCCGAATATTATCAGTCCCCATTCGGTGAGGGTGGGGATCTGCCCTGTAAGCAAGGATTCTACGGAATATGAAAGAGTATCTGCTCTAATCAGCTCGGCCGTAGACTCATCAATGACTGCAAATTGTAGATACAATATGGGCTCGGATTCTACGGACCTATGTTTAATCAAATAGTCGCCAGTTGATAATCCACCTGTCGATTTGAACGAGCCGGATAAGGGCAGCGGCAGCGAAACCAGGTCGCCTGAAGACGAGACATTGACACCGATCATGACATCGCCATCGGCCGAATATGGCGCGGTGCTGGCCAGGGTATGGGTAAACAGCAATCCCGATGGATCGTGATCGATATCGTCGTATATTTCCGCATTAATATAAACCTCATTATCGAACAAATGGGCTGTGATTGCCATGCGATCGTATTCCTCCAGCGGATTTGGTGGGGGAGATTGCGTAAACAATGAGCAGTTCACATCCAGTTCCGGATTCCATTCGAAATCCGCACATACTTTACTTGTGACTAGCCAGGTCGTGCATCTTACTCCGCCGCAGTTATAATCCAGGAGCAGAATGTTTTTGGGTGGCACCTCCGCTGATGTGCCGGTTGTGGTACAGTTTACTGCAAGGATAATGACAATTACCTGTATAAGATTTTTGCAGATCATTTGTGACCTCCTTCGTGCAATTGTGATAGGCATTACCGATGACTGCGGAAAACAATAATTCAACGTGGTATGCTCATCCGCCCATAGCGGAATAATTTCCTTAGCCGTTGATGCTGTTTCCCATTAGTACAGATGTGGTTCTCTGGTGTGATCATCGCTAAAGCATAATCCCGATGCCGAAATCGGTAAAAAACCGTAGAATAATAACTGTACTATTTATAATACAAGCTAATATCCGATGTGTCAAGGAATATATCTGTTTCGACTATTATTGAGTGAATAACTTCAACTTGTACCCCACCAGAATGGTGGGCGAAGCGATTTTGGCCTGAGGCCTAATAATTATTGATTTAGATAATCGCCCGCCACATTCGGCTTATTCATCAGGACAAACATCTCAGGATCAAATTATAAACCCACCGTTCCGGTGGGGTACAGTGTCAAATACAATCATGAGTTAATGCCCCGAGATTGCCACGTCCGCCAAGGCGGACTCGCAATGACGAAAATCTCAGTCTTCAACCGGCACAGGGATGGGGCTATTGATCGGACAACGGCAGTTGGTAATTTTCGAAGGCGCTTTGGTAAACGGCGCGGGCACGGTGGGTATAAGTCTCCAGCAGATCGGGGCGAGTGTCGGCGAGATCGACGGCTTTATTCGACACCTCGAAAATCGACTCGGTGCCGCCATTGAGTCGCATAATGGTGTAATAACCGTCCTGAATATAGCCGACCTCATACCACCGGGTGGCCAAAACAAAATCATGGACGGCGGCAGCCGTATCAAGAAGGTCGACACCAAAAGAGTAATTGTCATAATCAAGACCTACATGGCCCATGACAGTCGGGAGGATATCCAGTTGACATCCGAGGCGATCATTACGCACGCCCGGTGGATCGGCATGGTCGGTGTCGATGAGAAGCAGCGGAATCTCCAGAAGCGAGAGATCAAGATCGGTGGTGACATTATACTTATAACCGTTATCGGCAGTCACAACGATCAGGGTATTGGAAAACAGGGGATCGTCAAGAATGCGATTGATCATCCGCCCCAGTGCCCAGTCGGCATATTTGAGGGCATTAAACTCCTTAGCTCGTTCAACACTATCGGCGAGGGGATCGAACGGCACATCGGGGACAAACCAGGGACCATGATTCGATCCGGTCAGCATGGTCGCCATGAACGGGTCACCAGTTTTGGCTTGATCGCAAAGTTTATCGTAGGCATAGTCGAACATGATATGATCGGGAACGCCGAGCCAACTGAGGACTTGATCCTGATCGTAGTCAAAGACGGAATAGATATCCATCATTCCATGGGACATCAAGAAGCCCTGCATATTATCGAAGTGTGGGTCCTGGGTGGTGAAGAAGATAGTGCGATATCCCCGGTCCCGCAGGATCGAGGGGAGACCTTGAAAATGAGTATGGCCTCCAACCTGTTTCATAAAAACCTTCCCGAACAGGTGCGAGGAACCATAGAGGGTGTTAAAAAGGCCGGAACAGGTATGCGATCCGGCGGAATAGAAATTGGTAAATAAAATCCCCCGTTCGGCGAGAGTATCGAAATGGAGGGTCATATCATAGGGATATTCACTTCTCAGGCATCCGATTTTGGAGGCGGCGAACGATTCCATGATGATGACTATGACATTGGGGGGATCGGAATTTTGTTGATTGAAGCGAACCGGCCGCACCATCCGTTTGGGCGGGCTGCCGTTGGGCGATACCGGAGCGCCGAGCATTTCACGGGTGACTTCTTCGGCATCGGGGACTTTGATCTCCTCCACCAGTTTCGCGACAGTATTCCGATTATGAGCGTCATAGAAGATATCGCGCATGAAGGTATAGGTCGGATTGAGGCTCAGTTGATTGGCCAGGTCGTATTGGGAGAAGTAGGCCATACCCCATCGCATCGGGGCGACCTCGTATAGTCGCCCGATCATACCAGTGATGAAGATGGCCAAAATCACCGGCAGGTACAGCATGTTGACCCAAAAGCGGGACTTCCCCAGGCCTGACGCGATTCTTGCTGTCAGCCATCGCATCAGGAGGATGAAAATTGTCAATATGACCGCGTAGAGGAGGAGATACCAAATGACCGGATAGGTGTCCCATATCATCGACAGCGAGGCCAGCGGAGTATCGCTCCACAGGAGGGCGGAACCGTTGAGGCGGGTGTTGAAATAGTTGAAGAATTCAATATCGATGAGATGAAAGAGAAAGACGATTCCGGTGATGAAGTAGAGGATCAGGAGATTCACCCGCCGCATGGTGCGACTTGTTGAAATATCTATTTTGGGAATTATGGCCAGAAGGTACAGCGGTAGAACGATGGCGCTGACAACGCGGAAATCGAACCGGGCTCCGATCAGAAACGATTTGATCAGTGTGCCGGTCGGAACCGAACCGGCCATATCCTGAGAATGAACCAGGAGAATCAAACGCCATGATTCAAAGAACAGCATCAGCAACAGCGCCGTCGCCATAGCATAAATTGCGGGACCTGATATGTATCTTCCGAATCGTTTCATGCAACACCAATAAAAACCGTAATCTTTGACCCTTTTTCTCAGCGGTAGGATATATAAAAGGAAAGGTTATGACAAGTCAAGAAATCACCCGACGATATGATCACAGGTGTTCTTTGAGCCATAATATTTTCTCCGCCGGCCCTTCGATATCGTTGTGCCAGTCGGCTCCCATTTTCTCGGTCGAGACGACGCATCGGAGAGTGGTAACATCCTCGATTGAGTTGAACGGCGCTGCCGCGTCGTATTGCTTTTCAAAGAAGAGCGGATAATTATACCGGTCAGATAATTCCCGCATCTGATCGCGATCGAGATGATTGAGAATGGAGCCGACCAGGGCGGTCTGGTGCAGGAAGACTCTCCTGGTATCGTCGGATTTGCACATTTCAGTCAGGACCGGGTCCTGGTAGAGTGTTTCAAAATCTTTGGTCCATCGGCTAAGAATCTTTTGCTCGGGACGCACGACCAGGATTCCTGCCTGGAAATAGGCTCTGATTTTTTGCTGGTCGGCAGGAGTGGTCATTTCGAAAAGCTGGTCATCACTAACGGAGAGTTGTTTGTATATGCGGCTCCAGAAAGGATCAGGAGGCTGATTGCAGGCCGATCCGGAACGATTATGCATCACAGGTTTGTAAGCGAGACAGACGCAGGGGGCGAGATCAAATTCATTCGGCTCCGACATTATAATGGTATCGTTATCCATCCAGACCAGCACAGCTTCATTTGCCTGGGCTGCAACCTCGGCCTCGGCGGCGGCATAGACCTTGCCGGCATAATAGAACCATTTGGCCTTGGCGGGGGTATGAGATCGCCGTATTTCGATTTTGAGGGAACCGAATTCATCGCCGGTAAGAAGATTGTCGATATTGAAATCTTCAGGAATGCAGGCCCACACCGGACATTTGCGGAATCGACCGCCAAAGGTGCGCAGGCTTTTCGTCAGTCGGTCTATTTCTTTCAGGCCTTCTTCCGAATCGGCGTAGGCGGCAAAAACAAATTTCTGGTCCGACATATTAGCAAATTCTCCCGGTTTAGCGGTGGTCCGCAGGTGCCTTCATAATAATAGTCAATTAAATGTTACGATTTCAGGGTCGGATAGATTCATTTTTGAGGTCGGGAATTGCCAGATATGTGATTTGGGGAACCGAAATTGATTCCTGCGGTTTAACTTTTAATGCTTTCGCGAGTGACTAAGCGGCTAATCCTAAATGGTGACAAAGGATTTGCCGATATGAAAGTGAAGGGGCCAGGCCCTGCTGGAGCTCCGAATTACCTGAGTTTTAATACGATAGCGGTTGGACGGTCAGACCGCAGCGAGGGGGGAACTGGTCTGAAAAGTTAAAAAAATAGTATTAAGTACTTGACAGGCTGAGTATTTCTCGTATATTTTTGGGCTTTCTGTTTAACGGAAAATGCATTTTTCGGAGTTGAAGATGAAAACGTTTATGCCAAAGACAAAAGAAATCGACCGGAAATGGTATGTGGTTGATCTTAAGGGGATCACCCTCGGACGCGCTGCGGTTAAAATTGCCGATATTTTGCGCGGAAAAGGTAAACCTTTATTTTCTCCTCATGTCGATTGCGGCGATAATGTCATCGTCCTCAATGCCCGTCACACAACGGTGACCGGCCGCAAGGCGACTGACAAGAAATATTACCGTTACACCGGATATCCTGGCGGATTGCGAGAGCGCAGTTTCAAACAAATGATGGATAAGAGTCCGGAGAGGCTGGTTGAAAAGACTATTCGCGGCATGATTCCGCATAACCGGCTGGGTCGCAAGGTATACAAAAAGCTGCACGTTTATGCCAATGACCAGCATCCCCATCAGGCACAGAAACCGGAATTGTTGAAAATATCTTAAGATTGGAATAGAGAATGGAAGAGACAACGGAAAAAACTATTCCCCAGGTGGCATCGGCCACCGGCCGCCGCAAAGAATCGGTTTGCCGTGTTAATTTGAAGGCCGGCAAGGGTGTCATCTCAATCAACGGCAAAGACAAAAAGGCTTATCTCTGTCGTGATACGTTGATTCAGAATATACTCCGCCCGTTGGAGACGGTCGAGATGGTCGATAAGGTTGATATCGTTGCTTCGGTCAGTGGCGGCGGTGTAAGCGGGCAGGCGGGAGCGATTCGACTTGCTATTGCCCGTGCGCTGACTTATTACGATCCCGAATATCGGGCGATACTAAAAAAGCATGGATTTTTAACGGTCGACGCTCGCAAGGTCGAACGCAAGAAATATGGACAGCCCAAGGCTCGCAAACGCTTCCAGTTCTCCAAGCGTTAAAAGCGAACCGGGCCCAAATAAGCACATCTTTCGACTCGGCGGGGGTCCGCATCCTGCGGCCCGACGGGGATGACGAAGATGGAAGATTAAAACCAGAGAAAGGCATACCCATGATTGATCCCCGAGTCAAGAAATTGCTCGAATGTGGCGTTCATTTTGGTCATCAGACGCGCCGCTGGAATCCGAAAATGAAGCCGTTCATTTTTATGGCCCGCAACGGTATTTACATTATAGATCTAAAGAAAACTCTCACTGCCATCGACGCCGCCAAGAAGAAAATTCACGAGGTGGTTTCCAGCGGTAAGCCGATCCTGTTTGTCGGCACCAAAAAGCAGGCTCAAGGGGTGCTCAAGGAAACGGCGGAAAAAATCGGCGTTTTCTTTGTCACCGAGAGATGGCTGGGGGGCATGCTAACAAATTTTCACACCATTCGCGGCGGAATCAAACGGCTAAAAGAAATCGAAAAATTGATGGACGACGGCACGATCGAAAAGTTTACCAAGAAGGAAGCTATTTCGATTGAGCGCGAGCGGACTCGTCTCGAGAAGGTTCTCGGCGGTATCAAAGAGATGAATCAGCTTCCAGGGCTGCTTTATGTCGTCGATTCGAAAAAGGAAAAGATCGCCGTGGCCGAGGCCTCAAAATTGAAAATTCCGATTGTGGCGATTGTCGACACCAATGCCGATCCGGAACTTGTCGATTTCCCGATCGCGGCTAACGATGATGCCATCAAGTCGATTCGCATCATTACCCGTGAACTCGCCGAAGCGATTACTACCTCGATGCACGGAACCTCGGAGGCCGAAATGGCCGGAGAGGATGCTGCCATGGTTGAGGAAATGCCCAAACCCCAGGCTGCTACCACGGTTGAAAATAATGCGGAAACCACCACCGAAGACAAGACTGAAGACAAGTAAGGAGACAGGACATCATGGCTGAGATCACTGCGAAAATGGTAAAAGAACTGCGAGATAAGACCAGCGCCGGAATGATGGATTGCAAAAAGGCTCTGGGTGAGGCCGATGGCGACTTGGAAAAGGCTGTCAAGTTTCTCCGTGAGCAGGGTATTGCCTCGGCTTCGAAAAGGTCGGGCCGGGCCACCAGCGAAGGTCTCATCTATTCATATATTCATCCCGGCGACAAGCTGGGGGTTTTGGTTGAAATCAACTGCGAGACCGATTTTGTCGCACGCACCGATAATTTTAAGGCATTCGCCAAAGATGTGGCTATGCAGATAGCGGCCGCCGATCCGAAAGTTACTGATCGCGAACAGATGACGCCGGAACTTATTGATGCCGAAAAAGAAGTCTACCGTAAGCTGGCTCTTAAAGAAGGCAAGCCGGAGAAGATCGTCGAAAAAATAGTCGAAGGGAAACTGGATAAATATTATTCCGAAGCCTGTTTGATGGAGCAGCCGTTTGTCAAGGACAACGACCGGACCATCAAAGATGTGGTCAATGACGTTATTGCCAAAGTTGGTGAGAATGTCAATATCCGCCGCTTCGTTCGTTTTCGTTTGGGGGAATAGCTTATGGGGGACGGCCCCTTATATAAGCGAGTATTGATTAAATTATCCGGGGAGAGTCTGACTGGCCTCGGAAAATACGGTATTGATCCCGATACCGTGAGTCGATTGGGTGCCCAGATAAAACGGCTTCATGACGATGGAGTCGAGGTCGGTCTGGTTATCGGCGGGGGCAATATATTCCGAGGACTGAAAGCGTCGCAGGCGGGCATGGACCGTGTGACGGCCGACAATATGGGAATGATGGCGACCGTCATTAATTCTCTTGCCCTACAGGATCATCTGGAAAAAATAGGCGTACCAACGCGCGTCATGACGGCGGTCAGGATGGACACATTCGCCGAAAAGTACAATCGCCGCCGGGCGATTCGCCATTTCGAGAAGGGTCGCCTGATTATAATGGCGGCCGGTACCGGTAATCCTTACTTTACAACCGATACGGCGGCAGCATTGCGTGCGGCTGAAATCAACGCCGAGATAATTCTTAAAGGTACCCGCGTCGACGGCGTGTACAGCGCCGATCCAGAGAAGGATGAGAAGGCCGTTTTTTATAAAGAGGTGTCGTATTCTGACGTGCTTGCCAGGGACTTGAAAGTGATGGATGCGACCTCGATAGCGCTGTGTCGGGAAAATAAGATTCCGATCCTGGTTTTTAACCTGAGCGGTAAGGACAATTTGTATCGTGCCGGCAGGGGCGAGCAGGTGGGAACATTGGTGCAATAAGCAGGGAGTCTTGATTATGTTAAATGAAATCCAAACAGACGCCGAGAGAAGGATGCAGAAATCGGTCGAGTCGGTTACCCAGGAATTGGGGAGTATCCGCTCCGGAAAAGCGACCCCGCAACTGCTGGACAGTGTCAAAGTGGATGCCTATGGTCAGAAAACGCCTCTGAACCAGGTCGCCTCGATTTCAGTTCCCGATCCCAAGAGTCTTGTCGTTCAGCCCTGGGACAAAAGCATTGTCGGCGACGTCGTCAAGGCGATTCAGGTTGCGGAACTCGGATTCAATCCGATGGCGGAAGGAAATGTCATCAGGGTTCCGATCCCGCCTTTGTCGGAGGAACGCCGCCTGGAACTGGTCAAAATTTCGAAAAAAGTAGCCGAAGATGGGAAGGTGGCGGTGCGCAATGTGCGCCGTGATGCCAATGAGAAATTGAAAAAGGCAGAAAAAGACAAAGACATTTCCGAAGACGAACTGCATAAGGGTACCGACAACATTCAGAAATTGACCGACAAATTTATCCAGGCAATCGATGTTCTGACCGCGGCCAAAGAACAGGAATTGATGTCAGTGTAGAAACGGCCGTCGGCTCAATCGGTTCGATTAAAAATTGTTAAGTATACCGGTATAAGACCGGAAGAGTGTTCTCTTCCGGTTTTTTTTATTCATCGCTTCTTTTGGAACGGCCGGTGATATATTCGGTCAGATAGCGCAAGTTGATCTCGGCCAAATCGAGCTTGGCTTTGACAATATCACCGATCGAAACTATGCCTGCGAGATTTTTATTTTCATCGATAATAGGAATGTGGCGGATACGGTTCTGGGTGATCACCTGGGCAATATAATCGATATCATCATCGGGAAGGCCGATAATCATATCTCTGGTCATATGGTCGGCTACCTTCATGTGCATAATTTCACCCTGGTACTGGTAACCGATCCTGAAAATGTCACGTTCGGTGATGATGCCTGCCAAAGCGCCCGAGGAATCGACAACGATAAGTGATCCGATTTTGTGATCCACCAGCGATTTCATCGCCTCACCGATGTTTTCATCTCCGGAAATAGTCACCGGAGGACGTACTGCTTTAGCCATTAAATCTCGTACCTGCATATATGACTCCCAATATTGTGATGGACTATTTATATTTATTACGCATCGGGGCGAATCAGGTTGGATGTTATTGTTGTCTTTCCCGGTCGCGAATGCATATATTAGTAATGGTAACGAGCGAATATTTGCCTTGCCGGCCCGATCTCCGGGTGTAGAATAATATATTGGGTAACAGACGATGAACAATGAATTTGACGAATTAATCGACGGAATCAAGAGTAGCGGGAAATGTCCCCGGCATGTTGCCATAATAATGGATGGTAACGGTCGATGGGCGGGCAAGAGAGGCCTTCCTCGCACCGAAGGGCACAGTGCTGGAGTCAAAGCGGTGCGCCAGGTGGTTGAGATCGCATCGGAAGTTGGAGTCGATTTTCTGACGATGTACACTTTTTCGGTTGAAAATTGGAACCGTCCCAAGGCCGAGGTGGCCTCTTTGATGGAATTGCTTTCGCGGACCACTCTGGCGGAGCTGAACGATCTAATGAACAACAATGTCCGCCTGATTGTCACGGGAAGGATCGACGGCCTTCCGGCGGTTCGCCGTAAAGTTCTCAAATCGGCTATCAAAAAAACATCGGGTAACACCGGTCTGACCCTGAATCTGGCTCTCAACTATGGCGGACGGACTGAGATAATCGATGCCGTGCGGGCTATCGGGGATGATATTCAGAAGGGGAAAGTCAGTCCCGATCAGATCGATATCGAAAAGTTTTCATCGTATCTTTACACCGCCGATCTTCCCGATCCTGATCTTCTGATAAGGACATCGGGGGAAATGCGCCTTTCCAATTTCCTGATCTGGCAGACTTCGTATACCGAAATGTATATCACCGAAACTCTGTGGCCCGATTTCGACAAAGCCGATTTTCTGGAAGCTCTCAACGATTATATAAAACGGGACCGCCGTTTTGGGCGGGTTAATACCGAATGATTTCAAAAAATCTCACCCAGCGCCTGATTGTGGCGGCTGTGGCCATTCCCGCCATATTGTTTATGGTTTTTCTCGGCGGCGATCTTTTTCTATATTTTGTCCTGCTCCTCGCAGCGATCGGGATGTATGAATATTTGAGCGGGGCCAAAATCGCCATGCATTCGCCGTTTTTTATGGTGCCTTTTGCCGGAGTCGTCGCTTCGGTTTATCTGACCGCAACCGGCAATGATGTCCTCGGCGGCCTGTGCCTGCTGGGGATATTTATATTGATTGGGATAATGCTGGCTGTCGGCAAAGAACCTATTGATCGATTGTATTCCCGTTTAACCTATATCGTCTGGGGCTGTTTCTATATTGGGCTGTTGTACCCCTTCGTCTATTTGATCAGGGGAGAAACGGGCTGGATGGAAGCAGCGCCGGGGCAATGGTGGCTGTTTCTACTCCTGGGATCGCTCTGGCTGGGGGATACGGCGGCGATGTTTTTCGGCAAAATGTTCGGGAAGCATAAACTGGCGCCGATCGTTTCACCGAATAAAACCGTTGAGGGGTTTATCGGCGGATTTATCGGGGTGGTAATCGTCGCAATGATTTTCAAGATTTTCTGGCTGACCGATATCAACGCCTATCATTTAATCATTATCTCGATTCTGATCGGTTTGTTCGGTCAATTGGGCGACCTGGTCGAATCGCTCTGGAAACGTTCGCTGGGGATCAAGGATTCATCCGCGCTAATCCCTGGGCACGGTGGTGTGCTCGACCGTTTCGACTCACTTCTTTTTTCAGCGCCGGTGCTTTATCTGTATCTTAAATACATAATGCACTCGAGCTGGGTGTGAAATTTCCGGATTTAATCTTCTTCGGCCGTCCGATACTGATTATTCCGGTCTGGACGGTTTACCTTCATTATTTGTCAACGACTTCAAGCATCGGATACCTCAATGTTTCCCCCGGCCGTACTGCCATTATTAACCTTGTCACCCTGACGTTGATTTTCAAAGGCACGTATGTCTTCAATCAGATATACGATATCGAATCGGACCGGATCAATGACAAACTGTTTTTCCTGCCACGCGGAATTATTTCATTGAGCACAGCGTGGACATATTACATTATGCTCACCCTCGCCGGCGCAGCGATAACATTTCTACTTTGTCCGGAATCGATTCGGGCGATGGTTGCGATTGCCGGATTGGGCATATGTTATTCCATCCCAGGGGTGCGATTGAAAGACAGTCCGGTCGGTGGTTTGATAGCCAATGCCACTGCGTATGGTTTTCTCATTCCGTGGATGATATCGAGGTCATTTTCAACGGAAATTCCCTACTTATCAATTGTACCTTATTTCCTTGCCATAGCGACCGGTTATATCCTGACCACGATTCCCGATCATGACGGCGATCTTGCCACCGGCAAGCGGACGCTGACCGTTATTCTCAGTCCTCGCGGTGCGATATGGCTGGCGCTGCTAACCCTTCTGGCGACAGTGGCGTCATCGTTATGGGTCGGCAATTATGAAATGACGATTGTCGCTGCCGTTACTGCCTTATTCGTTACCTACCTGGTATTTTCATTTAAGTATAAAGTATTGATGCTGGCATGCAAGCTGCCGATTTTGCTTTTATCGCTTCTGGCCGGTGCACATTTTCTGTTTTACCCGGTACTTCTTTTGTTGACAATCATTTTAACAAGAATCTATTATAAAAGACGGTTTGGAATTGTTTACCCGGAATTGAGTTGACCATTATGAAATATCTTTATCTAGGCATAGTCATCATCGCCCTTTTGACCGGATGTGCGGGGAAACCGCGCTATGGCGGCGGGTACCACACCGACGAGGGAAAACAGAAGGCTGAAAAGAAAGCCGAGCAACCTATCCATGCATCTTCCTATGCCGTCGATCCGATTGCAATGGGGAAGGTGATCGACCGTTATCTTGGCAAGCCGTATGCGGGCAAGGGGCAGGGCCGGAAAGGTTACGATTGTTCGGAATTTGTCGGCGAGATTTTCAATGAGTATGCCTCGGTTCATCTTCCGCGCACGACAGAAAATCTTTTCAAGGCCGGTCGTCATGTACAGGGTGGCGATTTATATTTCGGCGACCTGGTCTTCTTCGACACCGGCGGGCGAGGGGTGTCGCATGTTGGGATCTTTGTCGGCTTTGGTGAGTTTGTACATGCGTCAACATCCAATGGCATTATTATCTCCAGCCTGAGTGACAAATATTACAAGAAGCGCTACCTCGGCGCAAGACGGGTGTTGGAGTAAGGGAGTACATCATAGCAGTACTATTTTGTGAGGCATCATATGGATGATATTTGGCTCGGGTGTGTGCTAACTGTAATAGAAGACAGGGCGATAAGATTCAATGTGACGTGCATACAACAGCAACCGAGTTCCTCGGATAAGCTCCTATTATGGCCGTACAAGTACTACTTTGATGTCTCCAGGCCTGCAGATCAGCAGGAATCGCGCTATATTGTCAGAGTCGAATACAATCTTGCGAAGTCTCCGTATGGCGAAGATAACGAAAGAAAGCTTTATAAGATGCATAATGAGACTATCAAGTATGCATTGTGGCGAATACAGAATAATCCGGTCCAAAAGGAAATCGACTTCACGCCGGATGACCAAAGGATAATGAACGAACAGCCATTATTGGCGGGAGCGGCGCTCCGGGAAAAGATATTGAGATTCATGTATGTATTTTTCGAATCCGATGCGGAGCCATTAATAGGGCGACCCGACCTGGAGGACAACTTTCACGCAACTTGGGATGAGATAAAGAAGTGGATGGGGAGCTTGAAGAACGAAGGCTTTGTGGATCTGGTTGATGGGGCCGGCAAGCAGTACAGGATTAACAGGAACCAAGTTCGCATGGCACCTTACAGACTTAACGGCCTAAGGAAAAGAGAAATTGGGGTAGAACTCGGACAGTTGCTGGCGGAGCAAATGGGGGTGAGCCAAATAGACCCATCAAATCACAAATATTTCAAACTGATAGATTTGGGTCAGTACAATCGTGAACCATTCGCATTTGTCCTAATGCCCTTCAAGGAAGAGGAATTCCCGCAGGATATCATGGGAAAGGTATTCATCCCCGTTGTGAAGGAGACACTTGGAATTGCCTGCCTTAAGAACGATGACAATAAATTACCAAACTACCTTGAGGGGAAAATATATAGTCATATAGTTAGAGCGAAGGTGGTGATCGCTGATGTCACAACCGAAAATACTAATGTGATGTACGAATTTGGAATGGCGATGGCCTTAGAAAAAATAACAATTTTGACCTTCAATAGAGCAAGAAGAGAAGGAGGGAAGAAGCTGGCTTTTGATTTTGCGCATTATGAACACGAATCATATGAGAATTATGACGAGCTCATCGCCAAACTAAAAGACAGACTTGCTAACATTAAAGACCATTTATGAAAATACCGAGGCACCCAGCCTTTACCAAATTAATAGCACAAGACAAAGAATGATTCTTAACACAAAAAGAGACGGTCTTTCAACCGCATCCTAATTCAGTCCCATCAGGAAACTCACTACCACTTTCGACGAATTATCGGCGGCGATGCGGAAGAACTGCTCCAGTTCGCCATCGGCAGGGCTCCGGATCTGCGAACCGATTTATGCGGTCGCAGATAGATCACCACGGCTTTAGCCGTGGATGAATGAACCCATCCTGTTTATTCGCTGCGAGCCGAGCGACGTAGCGAATGGCAGGTCAGACCACAGGTCTGTAAAGGTAAGGACCCCGGGTTTACCAGGCGGAATCTATTAGATTATTATATTTCAAAAAGCTTAAAAGTACTTGACGATGGAACTAAATCCAATTATATAGTGGATATCAAATATAATTTTTGCTTGACACCAATCAGCATTATAAAATCAACTGGAATATCTGCACCACCGATTCGGGATATTTGTGGCTGTGCCATAACTAAAAGGGGATCAGAGCACAACCTTGAGTAAACGGCCGAATTGAAGGCATTAAATTATTAACTGTGGAAGGAGACGTGATGAACAAGAAGAAAACTCCACCCCGTACCAAAAGGAAACTAAAAACCAAACCACCCGGTTACCATCCCAGAGTAGTGGTGAAGTTTCATGATTATGTGGAAATTCCCTATGTTGATAAGACCGAAGAATACATTGAGAAATATCGCCTGGGGCCGTGGAAACGTTTGGCGAGTGAATATCCCGGCATCACCATGAAGCGGATGTTTACCAAGCTGGAGCCCAAAAAAATTCAGGCGATAGTTGATACGGCAACAGAACGCGATCGTAAATATCGTCCGCCGAATTTCTTCACCTATTTTATGGTGGACTGTCCTCCCGGAGAAGACCCTGAAGGACTGGCCAAAATGTTCCGGTCCTGGGAGTCGGTGCAAAACGCCTATTATGATCCTCCGGGTAGTGATCCGCAAATAGATCCAACCGATGATCCCAGGTGGGGAAGTCAGGGCTATCTTGATCCGGCTCCGGATGGTATCGATGCCGAATTCGCATGGCCCCGCGGCGGAGGTGTGGGTTTTGCCGGTGGTGATGGCTCAGGAATCAATATTATCGATCTGGAGCAAGGCTGGACATTAAATCATGAGGATTTGAGCGCTCAAGGAGCGTCTCTACTTAGTGGGACTATTGCCAATAGCTCTCGCTACCACGGTACCGCTGTACTGGGAGAAATTTGCGCCGTCGATAATACTTTGGGATGTATCGGAATCGTTCCCAATGTCGCATCGATAAATGTCGTTTCCTATTTTGGTAGCAATAGGCCTGATGCCGTATTTGCAGCCATTGCCAATCTATCTTTTGGAGATATTCTCTTACTGGAAGCCCAGCTTTCGATAACCGGTTGGTTGAAGATGCCAATTGAAGTACTCGATGCCGAATTCGACGCCATACGTTTGGCAACAGCGGTTGGCATCGTAGTCGTCGCGGCGGCTGGTAACGGCGAGAACGATTTGGATACATACACTGATTCGGGCGGAAATTCCATATTCAACCGTGCATCAGTGAATTTCCGCGATTCGGGTGCGATTATGGTGGGTGCGTCAAGCTCGACGGTCCCTCACACGCGAATGGGATTTTCCAATTTCGGCAGCCGTATCGATTGCTATGGCTGGGGTGAGAATGTCGACACGACAGATTCCAATAACACCGGATCGACAACCATGTATAGGACTGATTTTAACGGAACATCAAGCGCTTCCCCGATTATTACCGGGGCGGCGGCAATTGTTCAAGGTATTGCCGAGGCGAGTCTGGGTTATCGGTTTAATCCCTTTCAGGTACGAGGTATCCTGAGCGATCCTGACACCGGAACTGCCTCCGATGATCCAGCAGCGGATCTAATCGGAGTCATGCCCGATCTTCGTGCTATAATTGAAGGAGATATTCTTGGCCTGACCCAGGATATCTACATTCGCGATAATGTCGGCGATGTCGGTGATCCTCATACCGGTTCGATTTCGTCCAGTCCTGATATTATCCCGGTCCCAGCGGCGGTGGCCGATCCCCAGTCGACTTATGGAGAGGGGAGCGGGACCGAGAACGACAATATGCTGGGGCATGAAGTGGAACTGGGTCAGGATAATTACATTTATGTTCGAGTGCGCAACCGCGGCGGATCAGACGCTAATAATGTTGTTGCCACAGTCTACTGGTCGCCGCCATCCACTTTGGTCACGCCAGATCTCTGGACTCTGATCGGGTCGGTGACGATACCTAATGTGCCGGTCGGCGAGTTGTTGACGGTTTCGGATGCTATCGTTTGGCCGAAGGCCGCCATACCGGCCAAGGGTCATTACTGCCTGGTCGGGTTAATCGGAAACGATCAGGATCCGGCTCCCGGGCTGGCGGATATGATGAACTGGACCAATTTCCGCAATTTTATTCGGGAAAACAACAATGTTACCTGGAAAAACTTCAATGTCGTTGACAACGAACCCGATTCGGGCGATCCCGATAAGTTTGTAGAATTGCCTTTCCTGGCCCCGGGAGCGCCTGACCGTGCCCGTCGGATGCAGCTTGAGATTGTGGCGAGATTACCGAAAGGAGCGCGAATTATGCTTGAGGGTCCGCTGCATATCCGCGAATTTCTTAATGAAAAATCTCCTTTTGTGAAAATCGACAGAAAACGCCGAATGGTCAGGATTCCGGTGAATCCGCGCGGAAAAAAGATATTTGGCAGGGCGCTTTTCCCGGCCAGGTTCAGAATGCAATTGAAATTGCTGGTCCATATTCCGAAAGCATTCCGAAAAAACAGGTACTCGGTTTATGTACGGCAGCTTTATAAGGACGTTGAAGTCGGTCGCGTGACCTGGGTTTTGGCGCCCCGAAAAAGGAAACGGGATATCAGCTAGATTCATCGATTGTCCGGTAAATTGATGACGGATTTTATATACCGGATAAAGTCCGGAGTATGATGCTGTTCAATGGGGTCAGGCTTTTTTACAAGTCTGACCTCATAGTTTCTCAAGAAAGTATATAACTACTTTTGATGAATTCTCGGCGGCGATGCGGAAGAACTGCTCCAGTTCGCCATCGGCCGTCTCCGAACCGGAACCACCGCCTCCCCAGCCTGAGGCAGATGAACGTATTAGCCGCCGGCGGTAAGAGAATGTAGAACGGTCAATAAAGTCCTTGACAAAATAACAGATAATTATTATTAATTTACTATAACGGGGTTGCATCGCGCATCACATCACATCTTAGCCGGAATCACATCGAAAGAAAAGGCCCTATCACCGCCTTTAATAATATGGCCTTGGCTTAATTCATTACTGGATTGAGCGGAGGAGGTTGTCAGGTGTCTGTGGGCAAAAAAAGTAATCTATATGCTAATACCGACCGGCACACCCGTATGGCGGAACATTTTCTATATGCCGGAATTTCGGCATTATTACTGGCGACTCCTCATTTCTATCCCCAGGCGTGGTTTCTTTCGCTCTTTGCCCTGATTCCCTTTCTGTGGCGGGTGGTTAATGTCAGGTTTTCGGAATCTATTATTCTCGGCGCATTGCTGGCCGGATCGTATTGCTTCGTAATAGCTTCTCCCGTCTCATGGGTTTTATCGGCGAATATGGTTTTCAAGCTATTGGCGCTTTCCCTATTGTTTGCAGTTTATGCCGCTACGGTAAATCGCATCGCCCGGCATATCGGGCTGAATGCGATTTTTATTGCCGTTTTGTGGCTGCCGCTGGAATACACTCTAAATCAAATTGCTTTCGTGGATCAAATCCTGGCTTTCCCTCAGGAAAGCTCCGGACTTATCATGCGAGTCGGGACAATGTTCGGGATGCTGATGGTATCCTTCGTCATTATGCTCACCAACCTTCTCATTCTTATTCTCATAAAAGAAGTAATGGATGCGCTTCAATCAGGCGCAGAATTACACATAGAACGTATTGGGCGGCCTTGCTCTCCCGCTGATACACCACTGTCACAGGAAGCCCGTTATAGATTCGCAACGCCTCGGGCCCCTCCTCAGAATTGATATTCCGAATGATTTTATAAAATGCCTAAAGCTATTGCCTGCGGGTTTTTGTCCGGCATTGGGGCGAATTCGCAACGATAGTCGTGTCTTTTGGAAGTACTAAAGGGAGAATAAAAAATGAAATTCAGAATAAATATCTTTGGTCATTTTGGCGTCCTGCTGTTACTGGCGGCGGTTTTGCTTATTTCGGCGACTCCTGCACAGGCCGTAAAAGTATCAACCTCCAAAAACGTAACCAACAGCGACTCGCAGGGCAGGACTGCGACCGACCTGACTTTTACCGTCCAGGTGCCTCCGAGTGAGAAGGAAGATTATTGGATGATAAGTTATACTATCGGTACAACGCCAAACATTGGAGGAACCAGGACTGATACGCCGCATACGAATGTAAAGGGCGAGGTCTGGCGGGTGGATATCCGTTACGACAATATCATAATTCTTCCCGGAGTCACCATTCGCATTGACGCCGAGGCAGAATTAAATAAGTGGAACTTCTTGCAGCTTGTAAATGTGGAGTGGAGTTATGACGAGGGAGTGAACAGGGAAGGCGCGCCCGATAACGGATTTGAATTTCCCCAGAATGTGGAATTCAACGATGAAGCCAATACCCATAACACGCAATATATATTCCGTAATCTGGACGCATCGGACGATTTGTATATGAACGATCTGACCTTTTACCGTTCATCGGAATGGTATGAGATTGACCTTCAGTGGGATTCCGCGGTGGTAGAAGGAATGGAGCCAATTGCGTCGGATTTTGTTCAGGGAGATATTTTCCACGGGGATTCGATGATTGTTAATCTGGTAGACATTCCCAACATGCAAAACAGTTATATCTATGTGGTTGGGGAGATGGAATATATAATGCCGAACTCCGATCCGGAAATCTCTGAATTCAGAGACGGACATGAGGAGGAACTGCACGCGGTGCCCGCATTAACCGAATGGGGCATGATTATCCTGGTGGGCTTGTTGATTGCATCGGCCTTGTGGATCGTAATGCGTCGAAGAAAAAAAGTGGTTGCCTGAGTAATATGCGGAAGAACTGATTGTTAATTGTGGTGAATAACAACAGGCGGGGACCGGTCATGCCGGTCCTCGCTTCTTTTGCATTATCTTTTCAAATCCGATAAAAATTTCATTACTACCTTCGATGAATTATCGGCGGCGATGCGGAAGAATTGTTCCAATTCATCGTCGGCCGTCTCCGAACCGGAACCACCTGCCAGATCAGAAGCGGAGCGGAAGACAATAAAAGGGAGGCCATTGACACCGCAGACCTGACCCACCGCAGCCGATTCCATGTCGGTTACCAGAGCATTGAAGTTTTCAGAAAGCCATAACCGTTTTTCGCGGCTGTCGATAAAGCAATTACCGCTGACTCCGGTTCCACCGACCGATATTTTCGGTGACCGTTCGCCGATTTTGCCCAATGGGATATCGTCATCGGGCAGGCTTTCCGCCGTAGAGAAAAAATCTTTATCGGTAATAAATTGCTTTGCTCGAACGAGGCTGTCGGCGCTCGCGTCATAGATTTTGATCGAATTGACGACAAAGCCGTCTTTTCCATGATAACCATAATCATGCGTCTGCCACTGCCGGCAGACGACAATGTCGCCGATATGAACGCTGCTGTCGATGGCTCCCGCGATGCCGGAGAAGATGACTCCCCGGGGATTGAAATCGTCGATCATCCGCTGAGTGGTCATGGCGGCATTGGTCATTCCCACACCCGATTCGGCGAGGACAATATCCTTGCCTGCCAGCTGGCCTGTATATACGGTGCGTCCAAGAATAATTATGCTATCCTGAATCGTCATCTCCTGTGATAACAATTCACCCTCGGTGCTGAAGGCGTAAAGAATCAGGACAGGCCGGGGGGGATCTGATTGCGCCAGACAACCGGAAGCTGAGATAAGAACGATAATGACGATGAACAGTATGGTTAGAATGCGAGGTGGTATGGAATATAAATGACTCATGATTGAATCTCCCTGGTTTGAAACTATATATCAAATAGCGGGGACGATTTCAAGTCCTTATACAATCCGGAAACTAAAATATTCGAATCGTGTATAAGTTATGGCTGGAGGATAATTCCCAAAAATTTAATGTGAGGTTATGATTATGGCTTCTTTTGGGCAACCAATGAAGTACCATCGCGGCTTTATCCTGAGCAGTCTGATTCTTGGGCTTTCGCTTATCGCCTGCACTCTTTTAATCGGTTCGACATTTTTAAGGGCCAAAGGCCTGGGGCAGACGATTTCTGTCACCGGCGCGGCCTACAAACCAATCACATCCGATTTTGCCACCTGGAGCGGCCGGGTGACAACCACCGCACCAACATTGGCGATGGCATATGCCAAATTAATAGAAGATCTCAATGTGGTTCAGGCTTTTCTTCGGAGACAGGGATTTGATGAAGAGAACTACGAGGTCAGTACTGTCGCAATCCGAAAAGTCACCAATCGTGACCGGGAAATTAAAGAGTATAACCTGTCCCAATCGATAAGAATCGAGCTGGATGATGTCGAACGGATTACCCGTATTGCGAAAGAATCTTCGTCCCTGATCGAAAAGGGGATCGAATTCGAATCGATGTCACCGGCTTATATCTTCACCGGCCTGAACCCACTCAAACTGGAAATGATCAAGGCGGCCACCGAGAATGCCAAACTGAGAGCCGCGCAATTGGCTGAATCGACCGGCAGAAAGGTCGGGACGCCGCGTTCGGCCCGTGTGGGTGTTTTTCAAATAAGGCCGCTGCATTCGCAGGCGGTCTCCGATTATGGGATTAATGACCGGTCATCGATTGACAAGGAGATTGTTTGCACGGTTCATATCAATTTCACGATTGAATAGAACCGGCCATATCCCAGCGTAAAAATTAGTAGCACCATCGATATATATTTTTGTTAATTATCGATGAGATGAAGACCAAGCAGCCATACAAGCCGACCAATCTTCCCCGCAAGCCGGGCGTCTATATGATGAAGGACAAAAACGGGAAGATTATTTATATCGGCAAAGCCAAGAATCTCAAGAACCGGGTCAGTTCGTATTTCAACAGCCGGGGGCAGACTCACCCCAGGACAGCTACAATGGTGTCCAAAATCGCCGATATCGATCTGCTGGTCACCGATTCCGAGATTGAGGCGTTGATCCTTGAGGCAAACCTCGTCAAGGAGCATAAGCCTCGTTATAATGTCAACCTGAAGGATGACAAACGTTATCCGTATCTAAAGCTGACCGTCAATGAGCCGTTTCCGCGCCTTATGGTGGTGCGCAGAGTTTTGCCGGATGGAGCGAGGTATTTCGGGCCGTATACCAGTTCGGTCAGTATGCGGCGGACGCTGAAATTCCTGATGCGGCATTTCGGCCTTCGTTCCTGCAACTTTGAAATACCATCGCCGACAGGACGCAAATATAAAGTGTGCCTCGATTATCATATCGGGCGTTGTGCCGGGGCTTGTGTCGATCTGGAATCGGTAAAGGAATATAAAAAGCATGTCAATGCGGTGGTTATGTTTCTTTCCGGACGCCAGACAAACCTGATCAAAGATTTATGGCAGAGGATGGAAACGGCATCCGGGGAGATGGAATTTGAAAAGGCCGCCAAGCTGCGCGATACGATCGAGGCGATGGAGAAGGTCCGCCAGAAACAGAAAGTCGATTCAGCCGAATATATAAATCGTGACGTGATCGCCTGTGCTCGCGATAACCTCGATGCGGTGGCGGTGGTGATGCAGATCCGCGAGGGGATCTTGATCGGGCGTCAGGATTTGCCGATCAAGGTTGAGGTCGATTTGACCGACGGCGAGTTGTTTTCTGGCTTCCTCAAACAATATTACAATCATCTCGAAAATCTACCTGAAGAAATCTACCTGCCATGCGAAGTCGATGAAGCGAAGCTGCTGGAAAAATGGTTGTCGAAGGCTAAAGGATTAAAAGTCCGAATGGTTTTGCCACAGATCGGGGAGAAGCATCGACTGGTTGGAATGGCTGAGGCGAACGCCCGGCTGCTACTCAATGAAATGCTGATACAGAAGAAAAAATACAAGGAACGGGTTCCCGGATCAGCAGCGGCTTTGCAGAAGGCATTGAAACTGGAGCGAGCGCCGTTGACAATCAGTTGCTTTGATATATCCAACCTGGGGGCGACCGACAAGGCGGCGTCGCTTGTATATTTCGAGAAAGGCAAGCCGAAGAAATCTGAATATCGTCATTTCAAGATCAAGACAGTTGAGGGGCAGGATGATTTCGCCGCTATGCGTGAGGTCTTCACTCGATATGTTGAGGCTCGCAAGAAAGGGGCATTGCCCCTGCCTGATCTTATGATGGTAGATGGAGGCAAAGGCCAACTGGCAGGGGCCAGTGAGGTGCTTAAGAAGTTCGAGCTTGAGCGACAACCGGTGATTGGTTTGGCCAAGCGTTTGGAGGAAGTGTTTGTCCCGGGCAAATCGGATCCGTTATCGATCCCCAAAACATCTCCAGCCTTGAATTTATTGAAACGTGTCCGTGATGAAGCGCACCGCTTCGCGATATCGTATCATCGCAAGTTAAGATCCAAGCGCACCGTCAAATCAGAATTGGATGATATCCCCGGAATCGGACCCGCAAGACGCAACGCCCTACTAAAGCATTTCGGATCGGTGAAGAAGATTAAAGAGGCCACAGTAGAAGAAATTTCCGCAGTCAGGGGTGTCCCCAAAAAGCTGGCGCAGTTTATCCTTGATCATTTAGACCGGCCCAACTGAAGCTGTAATTAAAATTCACTTGGTGTCGAGTGACAATTCTGCATCGCATTTATACACCATATTTGTGAATTTATACAATAGGAAAATGATTGTTTTTTGGCGATTTTGGCCTTATTTTCGTGCCCATGCAGCCCGGTCAGGAAGATATATATACAGTTACCGCCGTCAACCGGATGGCGAAGTATACCATCGAGGAATCGTTTCCGTCGATCTGGGTGGAAGGGGAGATCTCCAACTACCACCACCACGGTTCGGGGCATCGGTATTTTACGCTCAAGGATGATCAAAGCCAGTTAAAGTGCGCCATGTGGAAATCCAGCGGCGCCGGGCTCAAATTCGAACCGAAAGACGGCCTGAAAGTTATCGCCTCCGGCAATCTGACTATCTATGAACGTGGCGGGACATATCAATTAATCGCCAAGCGACTGCTACCGTCCGGGATGGGCGAACTGGAGCTGGCCTTCCGTCAATTGAAAGAGAAGCTCGACAAAGAAGGACTGTTCGATCCGGTACATAAAAAGGAATTGCCCGAGTACCCAATGAGAATAGGAATTATCACCTCGCCGACCGGCGCGGTGATTCATGATATAATCAGGGTCATAAAAAGGCGCAACCGGAAGCTGGAAATAATCCTCTGGCCATCCGAGGTCCAGGGCGAGGTCGCGCCGCCATTGCTGACGGCCGGTATAGAGGGTTTGAACGAATACGGCGGAGTGGATCTCATTATAATAGGACGGGGAGGAGGATCACTCGAAGATCTCTGGGCTTTCAATGATGAACGGGTTATCAGGGCGGTTTACAATTCACCGATTCCTGTCGTCTCGGCGGTCGGGCATGAGGTTGATCTGACTCTGACCGATCTGGTCGCCGATTATTCGGCGGCAACACCCTCGATGGCGGCTGAAATTGTCGCCTGGCCGCTGGATGAGTTCCAATCGACTCTGGGCGGATATATCAAAGATATGGATCGGGCGCTGAAGTCGATGGTGGGAGAGGGGCGGAGCAGGTTTCGTGAGTTGATCGGATCGCCGGCGCTAACCCGTCCGGAATCGATGCTGGAATCGCGTTATCAGCATCTGGACAATCAATTACGACTTTTGCACTTGCTATCTCAGAGGCGGTTTGATACCTTTCGCAAAGATATTGCCCTGGCAGCATCGCGGCTGGAAGCGTTATCTCCTTTAGCCGTATTAGCCAGAGGATATTCGGTTACGCGAAGCGTCCCGGAAGAAAAACTGTTATGTTCGATAAAAGATATCGAAGTTGACGGCCGTCTGGAAACGATTGTGACCGACGGCTCGGTCTTTTCGAAGGTTGAGAAAATCAAGAAAAAATAATTGAATATGTCTACCAACAAAGAGTATAAAGATTTTGAAAGCGCCATGACCCGGCTCGAAGAAATCGTCACGGCGCTGGAATCGGGAGAACATCCTCTCGAAGAGTCGATAGCTCTCTATACTGAGGGTGTCAAGATTGCCGGAGTTTGCAGCAAGAAATTGAACGATGCCGAGGGGAAAATCGCCAAATTATCGAAATTAGCCGATCAATTTCAACTGGATAAATTCTCGGAGAAAGAAGATGAGTGAACGGGTCGTCATGGCGCCTCCGCTTTATATGGTTCAAAAACGGGAAATCATCGACCGGTTTATAGATGAATATATTCCGCCATCGGACCAATATCCTCAGGCTCTGCATGAAGCGATTCGTTATTCGATCAATGCTGGCGGCAAAAGGCTGCGCCCGATATTGGCCCTGGCGGCATATGAGGCCTGTGGCGGAAACAATGAAATTATTTATCCGGCGGCGGTGGCGGTAGAATTGATTCATACTTATTCATTGATCCATGACGATCTGCCGTGTATGGATGATGATGATCTTCGGCGGGGGCAGCCGACCCTGCATAAGAAGTTCAACGAGGCGGTGGCGCTTCTGGCTGGAGATGCCTTGCATGATCTTGCTTTCGAATTGATGGCTCGCACCGGAAATCCGGACGCTATTCGGGAACTGGCCGAGGCTATCGGTACCGGGGGGATGCTGGCCGGACAAATGGCCGACATGGAAGCGGAAGGCCGGAATTTGACGCTTGAAGAAATTACATTTATTCATACCCGAAAAACCGGTAAGCTGATCCGGGGCACGGTCCGGATCGGGGGCCTGCTGGCCGGCGCTTCTACAGATTATATCCGTGCGATTACCGGATACGGTGAAAAGATCGGTCTGGCGTTTCAAATCATCGATGATATTCTTGATATTGAAGGTGACCCGGAGATGCTGGGGAAACCGGTCGGTTCCGATTCCAAAAATCTGAAGGCGACATTTCCCGGTGTTGTCGGATTGGAACAATCGCGTCAGTCGGCGGGTAAACTGATTGACGAAGCCATTGAAATCGTCACCGGGGTCGTATCACAACCGGACAACTTTGTTCAGATCGCCCGCTTTATCGGCGGACGCCAAAACTAGGGTGGCAGTAAATGAACTTGAATGAGATCAATTCCTCATCAGATTTAAAAAACCTTACTACTGATGAACTTATTGAACTGGCCGAAGAGATTCGAACCGAGGTTATATCGACCGTTAGTAAAAGCGGCGGTCATTTGGCCTCGAATCTCGGTGTCGTGGAACTGACCCTGGCGCTTCATCATTTATATGATTGCCCGAATGATCGGATCGTCTGGGATGTGGCCCATCAATCGTATGTTCATAAGCTTCTTACCGGGCGGCGCGATCGTTTCAGTACTTTGCGGCAATACGGCGGTATCTCCGGTTTCACCAAGCGTACCGAATCGGATGCGGATGCTTTCGGCGCCGGGCATGCCTCGACCTCGATATCAGCCGCCCTCGGGCTGGCTCAGGCGCGCGATTTACTGAAAGAGGACAGGCATGTAATCGCCGTTATCGGCGACGGGGCTCTGACCGGTGGATTGTCGTTTGAAGGTCTCAACAATGCCGGCGCCCAAAAGAAAGATCTGCTGGTAATACTGAATGACAATTCGATGTCGATTTCGCGGAATGTGGGCGCGATGTCGAAGTATTTGACCAATATTCTGACCGATCAATCATACAATAAATTGCGGGCCGACGTCTGGCGTTTCCTCGGTCGCCTTAAGCGAGCCGAAAAGATACGGTCGACGGTGGCTCATTTTGAGACGCAGCTTAAAGGTTTGCTGGTCCCGGGTATTTATTTTGAGAAGCTTGGTTTTCGTTATTTCGGACCGATCAACGGTCATGACCTGCCTCTTCTGATAAAAACTCTGGGGCAGATTAAGGAACTTCCCGGACCGCGACTGCTCCATGTTATTACCCAGAAAGGGAAGGGTTACGAGCCGGCGGAAAAGGATGCCACCAAATTTCATGGAATATCGGGCTTTAACAAGGTTACCGGAAAATCGGCCAAGTCGGGCAAACTTCCGTCTTACACGGCGGTTTTTGGGCGGAAGATGATTGATCTTGCCAAAAAGGAGCCGAAATTGATCGCCATCACCGCGGCAATGGCTCCGGGAACCGGCCTTTCTGAATTCGCTTCCGAATTCCCGGACCGTTTTCATGATGTCGGCATAGCCGAGCAGCATGCCGTTTGCTTTGCAGCCGGGATGGCCGCAGGCGGGGCACGTCCGGTTTGCGCGATATATTCAACTTTTCTCCAGCGAGCGTATGATCAGATAATTCACGATGTTGCTTTGCAAAAACTACCGGTTATCTTCTGTATTGACCGCGCCGGGCTGGTCGGCGAGGATGGCCCCACGCATCATGGAACCTTCGATGTTAGTTACCTTCGGGTGGTGCCGAATATGACTATCGCGTCTCCGTCCGATGGTGATGATCTGGAACGGATGATGGACTATGCGGTAGAAAATCGTATCGGCCCGGTTGCGATTCGTTATCCTCGAGGCGCCATACCTGCCGCGCTGGGAGAAAATACGCGGCCGTTCGAATGGGGACGATGGGATGTTTTATCCGGCGGAACCGATCTCGCGATTATTGCGACCGGGTCAATGGTTCATCCCTGTATTGCGGTTGCTGACCGTTTGCGTAAAGAGGGGGTTGGAGTTTCTCTGATCAATGCTCGGTTTATCAAACCGCTGGACACCGAAGCCTTGACCGAGATCGCGGAAAGATTTGACCGGGTAGTTGTTATCGAAGAAAACAGCATTCATGGCGGACTCGGGTCGGCGGTGCTCGATTATTTCGATACTATCGATTACCGGGGGAAAATTCTGCGCCTCGGTATTCCGGATCGGTTTATTCAGCATGGTCACCGCAGTTTATTACTCAAAGAGGTCGGGCTTGATGAGGATGGGATTTATCGCTCTATAAACACTATCATCAAATCGAAACGATCGCTGTTGCGCGTCTTTCAAATGAAGCGCAATGGCAAACGACCCCAGGAAGGAACCCCGGCGATCGTCAGGGAAAAGGAATCGGTGACATCGGCTGCCGAAAAGAGGAAAGACGAAGAATAGATGCGATTCGGGATTATTGCCAACATGGAACGGCCTGACGCCGTGGAGGTGGTCGACCGCCTGGTAAAATGGGCGCAGAAGCATGAGGTGACACTCTGCTGCGACAGCAATGTCCGCGGTAAAATAGATGGTGATTGCCCAGTGATGCCGCGAGCCGAATTGCCGGAAAAATCCGATGTTATAATCTCACTTGGCGGCGACGGGACGCTTCTTGCCAGTGCCCGGGCTGTCAGAAATCTCGGAACTCCGATTCTGGGGATTAATCTCGGGTCGTTGGGTTTCCTGACCCAATTGACGCCGATAAATATTGAAGAAACCCTGACCGCTGTTCTGGAAAAAAGGCATCAGATCGAAAAACGAATGGTGGCCGAGGTTGAAATTGAGCAAGGTCCCCAAATCGATCATCCCTATGCTCTCAATGATGTCGTGGTTGACCGAGGATCGGTATCGCGAATCATAAACCTGGATATCTATGCCAATGACTATTTCATCTGTTCCTATGCCGCCGATGGCCTGATTGTATGCACGCCGACCGGTTCGACCGCATATTCGCTGGCCGTAGGCGGGCCGATTCTCAATCCGCTCATGAACGCCTTGACGATTTCCCCTATTTCAGCTTTCTCATTAACCACCAGGCCGATTGTCTTTTCCGGTAATGATGATCTGCGGGTTGTGGTGCATTCGAAACACAGCAATCCGGTGCTCACACTAGACGGTCAGGTCGATTGCCGCCTGCCGCAGGAGTCGAGTTTTCTGGTACGGAAAGCCGATCATCATATCAATTTTATCGTTTTCAGAAAAAATTCATTTTACGATATTTTGCGGCGCAAGCTGCACTGGGGACGACTGCCGGAAGGTGATTCCGGAATGCCTGCCAAATACTATTAATTCAATTCAGCAATTCTGGACGGATAAAGAAGCGGGCTAAAAGGGGCCAATACAGCATAAAAACGGTAATTTGGAATAAATAATCTGAGAACATTGAAAAAAGACTTGCTATTATTAAAATAGGACCGTATTTCTCTTGTATTGATTATCAGAAGTCAATACGAAAGGATTGAATTTGAATATCGGAGATGACATGGCTTCTAAAATATTTGGAATAATGTTCGCTCTCGTTTTTGTGATCGTTTTGCCGTTGATGGCAACGCCGCCTGATACCGGCGATAAACCTGTGGATACGACGCTTCGGGGAAAATTGGTTTGCCTTGGTTGCGATCTCAAGAAGGCTGAGGGGGCCAGGGCGTCTTGTAAGACATATGGCCACAATCATGTGTTGAAAACGGGTGACGGCCTTTATATAAACTTCCTCGAAAACCAGTATGCCGACGATTTTGTCAAAGGTGAAAAATATCAGGGCAAGAATCTAGTGGTACACGGGCGGTATTACCCGGTAGCCCTCCTGATCGATGTAGAATCTTTCGAAGTCGATGGCAAGAAAAAGTCCTGGTGCGACCATTGCAAAGCGATGGACGGCTGTGCCGCGATGAAAAAATAAGTCATTTTGACCCTTTTCTTACCTCTTATTTTAGCAGTAGGCTCCGGAGGCGTCTCTCGCCTCCGGAGTTTTTTTGTCTTTTTTGTCGCCCGCAGAGTAGATTTGCGGTATCGATTCCATCACGTTTGATCTTGCATCTATCTCTCTGAATCAATATATTTTAAACAGACCTTCTCATCAATCGTCTGATAGATTAGAGGCGTAAATGTTACTATATTATTGACGTCAGTACTTTTGTGATGAACCTGTAAGGCGGTGAGGTTGATGAAAAAAGGGCTCAAGGTTACGTTTTTATCGGTGTTGATGGCAGGCATGTTTTTGTTGGTGTTTCCGGCCGGCTCTTCGGCATGCCTTTATAACAAATGTTTTAGCACTTCTTACGGCTCGTTTCACACAAATTCCATTACCGTTAACGAAGAAGAACACGGCTATTCCTTCGAGGCCGGTTTGGGCGATGTCGTTGCCATACGATTAGTGCATACGGAGGATACCTTCAGTCCCTTTTTGACTCTGGTCAGTCCCTTGGGGTTTATCGTTGCCTCCAATGGTATTCCCGGAACCGGAATCGCGGAAATAACCAGCGGTGCATTGAGCTCAGCCGGCAATTATACAATCGTCGTCAGCGACTTCGCCGGGAACGGTAAAGGTGAGTACTATTTAAGCATCCAGTCGATAACTCAACCTGCCGATGTCCGTTTTTTAAATTTCGATGGGATGATCAAGGATACACTAATCAGATATTCCGAAATAAAAACCTATCAATTCAACTCCAAAGCGGGCGAAATGGTTACGGTTCAGATGATTGCATCTGATGATGATGTCGATCCGCAAGTGAAACTGTATGGCTCCGATGGCCGGTCGTATGGCTCCAGTGTGGATAATACTTATGCGGTTATTTCCAATCGAATCCTTCCCGACAGCGGGATATACACTATCATTGCCACCGATTTTGAGGGAGACGACCTGGGCGAGTATTTTCTGATTATTCTTCGAAGTCCGACCGATGCCGATGATAACGGGGTCGGATTGCCTGCCGATTATGTCCTTGATCAGAACCATCCCAACCCGTTCAATCCGCAGACGACGATTAGTTTCAGATTGTTGCGTTCTTCGGATGTCAGCGTCGATGTCTATAATGTTCTCGGCGAAAACATCCGGACGCTGGTTTTTGGACGAAAAACTGCCGGACGACATTCGATTCTATGGAATGGTCGTGATGAGAATGGGGAAGAGGTTCCCTCGGGGATTTATTTCTACCGACTGGCGACCGATGAGTTTTCAGATACTAAGAAGATGTTGCTATTGAAGTAATCCGTTGCCCCTGCCACAAGTACCCTTCCTCACCGCCAATTTATATTATCATATAAGAAAAGACTTGCCAAGTTCGGGTTTCGGCGTTTATATTAGGGCGCTTCATTAATAAGCGGGAGTAACTCAGTTGGTAGAGTAATAGCCTTCCAAGCTATTCGTCGCGAGTTCGAGCCTCGTCTCCCGCTTTTTTTTTGAATCGGCATCGGGGTCAGGTCAATCAGGTTTGCGGGGCGACAGATTTACTACGTTTGGGCAGGAGATTACAATGAGCAGGAATATATCTCTCTTTTCAGGATACAATTCTTCGGAGAACCGGACGACCAACTACTGCTTGCTGGTTCTGAAAACCCTGTATGAAGACAACCCCAAGTATCTTGCGGAGGTCTTCACAGATCTTCTCGGAGAAAATATTGGTGACCTAGTGGGCGTCAGCTTTCGGCAACAGGAGAAGAAAAAAAACAGTGTCCCTGATGGGCTAATTAGCCAGCAGTCCTTCACGATATATATTGAAGCGAAAAACTGGGATTGGTTTTATGATAGCCAGCTTGAAGCACATCTTAAGGGGCTTGATAGAGAGAATCCCGGAAGAAAGATACTGATCGCATTGGGGAACTTCGACCATTCGGGGACCGACCGTTTTCGCGCAATTAAAAAACTGTGTGAGGAGAAATACAGGAAGACAATAATTTTCGCTGATCTATCATTTGAAAATCTTCTGACAGCTTGTGAAACCCTTGGTGGCTTGTCAAAAAACCTTACCGATATGTTGGCCGATTTTCGACAATATCTCACAGAGCAGGACCTTCTTTCATCATGGGAGCAAAGGCTTGATGTAATCAATTGTGCAGGCATGCCGCAAGAGGTGATAGAAGGGAATGTCTACATTTGCCCGGCAACGAGTGGTGCCTACAATCACTCGCGCTGTAAATATTTCGGAATGTACCGCAATAAAATGGTTGAGCGAGTGGCCCTGATTGAGGCTGTGGTCGACGTTGAGAGCCACGATATTGCGATAGTCAAATGGAAGAATATAAAGGGACAGGATGCTGACTACATCCGCATGGCAAGAGAAAGACATGAGAAATGGCGGAAGGATGACTATCCGACGCGAGTGTTTATTCTCAGCCATTTGATTGAAACAGCCTTTCACAAAGGAACGAAAGGCGGTATGTTCGGCAGCAAGCGATACTTCGATATTGGTGCTCTGTCGCCGAAAGATGCCCAAGATCTTGCGGAGAAACTCCGGGATAAGCAATGGCCGGAAGGCTCTTGGATCATCACGGCCTAAAACGAAAGGCCCCACATGGCGCCTGCACGATCACACCCCCTAGGCGGTGAAACCAAAGGTGAGACGCAAATTACGCCGTTGAGCTGGGTTGAACTCGAAGCGAGCCGAAATAAGCAGGACGCCATATAGAGGGCGTGGCCGGAACTCTAATCCGGGTATCCTAAGAAGGAGAATCCAATGCCGTGAAACGCCGATCATTTAACGATCCTGGACAGGCGCTATAGATCGGTTGGCAATCCATGACCAGCGCTATCTGAGGGGAACTTTTCCGCCGTTTCAGGCGTTTTTGAGGGCTAAAACCGGGCTTTAGGTTTTTTTTGGTTTTTGGGCAAAAAGTGATCTTTTCTGTTTACTTTCTGCGCAAAATTTATTAACCTGTATGCCCCGTCTGTCGATATCGGTGAGGACAGGCAAACTCGTTAATTTACCGCCGGATACGCAATACAGTCCGGACGGGAGAGAAGGGATAGGAAAAATGGGCAGGAAAATTGCTTTGGGGGCAAAATTTCGCTTGACAACTAATCCAAAATCAATAGATTACTGGTCTTTACTTTAGGCGAATACGCCTATTTTTTGTGATGGGAAAAAGCTAAGCCCAGATAGCTCAGAAGGTAGAGCACGTCCTTGGTAAGGACGAGGTCACCAGTTCGAGCCTGGTTCTGGGCTTTAAGTATTAAATATTTTCGGAGGTATCTGCCGATGGCCAAGAAGAAGTTTGAGCGTACGAAGCCGCATGTGAACGTAGGTACGATCGGTCATGTTGATCATGGCAAGACGACGTTGACGGCGGCCATGACGATGGTGCTGGCCCGCAAGCAGGGCGCCGAGGTTCGTTCGTT
>DAOUTW010000023.1 GCA_030668485.1 Candidatus Zixiibacteriota bacterium | reverse complement strand
GATGGCTCAACCGGTTGGGGGTGTTATCGATCAGGGGATAGAGTTCGTAGAGGAATCCGAACAGAGATTCGGTGAGGTGGCCGTGATTTTGGAGGAAGGCGCGGCATTTTTTCAACAGTTGGATAATATCGGCCATTTTTTGACGTGTGAGCGGTTTTTCGCGCCGGGGATCGCATTGGTTGCTAAGCATATCAAAGAAGGCTTCGGAACTGAATTCGCTTTCGGGGTTTTCGACGCCGTGGACGATTTGGGCCGATTCGGCGCGGAGGGCGCGGCGGGACCGCCAGAGGGAATTGACCATTTTGTAGACAAGGGATTCTTCGAGAAGTCCGACCGGTTGGAGTTCTTCGGTGATGGTTTCCAGGAGGAGGTTGTAGTCGTCGGTGGCCTCGTCGTGTTTATCGGATTGGAGGACGACATCATTGGCATAGAGGCCGTGTTTGAGGGCATTGAGGCGGACGGTGTTTTTGCCCTCGGTTGTTTTTGGGCCGGTTGATTTTTGGGCGTTTTGGCGATTGGCGATTAGTTGTTTTTTTGATATAGACATGGGGCTTTCCATCCCGTTAAAGGTTTCTACTATACCCCCCCGCAATCGTATTCAACGCTAAAGTTGTGGTGAAACTGCGCAGAAATGCATCATAATCGAGGGTAAAAGCTTCTAATTTCAGCATTGATTTATTAAGAAATTAATCTATATTTGTTATGTCACAGGGGAGGTAGGCGCATCGATGGCATTGATACGGTGACGATATAAGAAATTAATCATACGCTTGGGGTGCTTTACTTGTAGCGACTAAGTAGCAATCTATCACCAAAAGGTCGGTCAAATGAGAATATCAAGTCTCAGAATTGAAAATCTAAGGGCGATCAAAGAGGTTACAATTCCTTTTGACCCATATTCATGCCTTATTGGGGCAAATGGCTCTGGGAAATCAACGATTCTTCACGCACTCAACATATTCTTTCGAGAGTTATCAGATATACCAACTGATACTACACGATTACAGGAGGAGGATTTTCATCAGAAAAAAACATCTGATCCCATAAGAATAACTATTACATTTGTCAACTTAAGTATGCAGGCACAAGAAGACTTCGCTGACTATTACCGCCATGGTGAACTGACAGTTAGCGCTATTGCTAAGTATGATGAGAATAACAAGACCGCAGAAGTTAAGCAATATGGCTTGCGAAGGGGAATAGATGATTTTAGACGCTACTTTGAAGCCAAAAAACGAGGAGAAAAAGTACCTGCTTTAAAGCTGATTTATGAAGAAATTCGTAACAATTATTTAGATCTTCCGAAGCCATCAACGCAACCGAAAATGACAGCAGCATTACATGAATATGAAGCACAATATTCAAAAAAATGCACTTTGATTGAAAGCGCAGAAGAATTTTATGACTCCGCCAAAGGAGGAGGGAGGCTTGGAAAACACATCCAATGGATATTTGTACCCGCGGTCAAAGATGTCTTAGCCGAACAAATGGAAGGGCGTAATACTGCATTAGGGAAAATTTTGGAAAGAACAGTACGGGCAAAAGTTCAATTTTCTGATGAAATAGCGACCTTGAAACAGGAGTTAATTAAGCGGTACGGTGCGATTCTCGATTCAAAAAATGAAGCTTTGAATATCCTATCGATAGAGCTACAGGAAAAACTCCGGCAATGGGCGCACCCGAATACTTCACTAAGGCTTGAGTGGAAAAAGGACCCAGAAAAATCTGTGCAAATTCAGGCTCCTTTTGCGGAAATTATACCAGGTGAGGGAAACTTCGAAGGAAACATGGCCAGATTCGGGCACGGACTTCAACGCAGCTATCTCTTCGCAATCTTACATATTTTATCAAGCTGCGATGAAGCTGATGGACCTACACTTATTTTAGGTTGCGAAGAACCCGAATTATTCCAACATCCACCTCAACTTAGGCACTTGGCTAATGTGTTTCGTCAATTGAGTAAACAAAACTCACAAATAATCCTTTGCACTCATAGTCCACATTTTGTATCAGGTGATTCGTTTGAGGACGTTCGTCTGGTGAGAAAGGATTTTAAAAAGGGTAGTACTACGGTCTCAAATATAACTATGGACCAATTGGCTTCTGCAATTTCAGGGGCATATCCAAACCGAAAATTGGAAAAGCCGAAAGGTACTCTAATCAAAATCCATCAAGCGTTGCAACCAGAGCTCAATGAAATGTTTTTTGCTCAAACGATTATCCTAGTAGAAGGCCATGAAGATTTGGCCTATTTAACATCCTACATGCATTTAATCGATATGTGGGATGAATTTAGGCGATTGGGCTGCCATTTTGTTCCTGCTGGTGGTAAAAGTAGTATCGTGCGTCCACTTATCACCGCGATTGCCCTAAAAATCCCCTGCTTTGTTGTGTTTGATGCTGATGGTCATGTTACCAACGAAAACCACCGGAAACAGCATGAAGCTGATAATTTGGCACTACTTACATTGTTGGGCCTTAAAAAACCAAATCCGTTTCCCAACCAAAATAGATGGGGCAAAAATTTCATTGTGTGGAAATCAGAAATTGGTAGAGAGGTAAAAGAAGATATTGGCTCTGTGAAATACGACAGAATATTGAGTAATGCAAGAAATAACTATAGCAACCCAGGCGAGATTGAAAAAAGTTACCTGTTAATCGCTGACGCTCTGGATGCAGCTTTGAGGGATGGACTACACTGTAACTTATTAAAAAAGTCATGTGAAAATATACTGAAATTTGCTAAAGGGAAATAATAGTATTGGAGTTAAAAAGAATGAACTATACAAATGTCCAATCCACAAGCATTAAAGCCGTAGGCTATGATGCGGCCAAATCAATTTTGGGCGTAATTTTCAATCATAACTCTGAGTATCACTATTTTGATGTACCTGAAAATCATTTTAAGGGTCTACTTTCAGCAGACTCGGTTGGGAGATACTTTGACAGATATATCAAAAAGGGTGGATATCGATATATTCAAATAAAATAGACGGGTGACCGCGACCTATGGTCGCGGGTGCGTGGCCCGGAACTCCGCTCCGGGTTTCAAACCAAATTCTAATCATCTGCCGATAACAAACATATTTTCACCTTCAAATAGGCGGCAAGGTCAAAATCCCAGAAATGGCTTGAATTGAGGGCCACTTTCGATTACCTTCTCAACTAACGGAATCTGCCAATGGGGCGTGACCGTAGTACATTTTTTATAGGCAAAAAAAAGTTATTTAAACATAATTCAGGAGACCGGGGATGCACTTCAAGCTTTTAAGCGACAAGGATATGAAGGCGATAGATGGCCTCATTGAGTCCTATGGCGGAGCGGCTGCCATAAATCAGAAAATCGAAGACATGCGGCAGTATGAAACCCGTAAAAAGATAGCCGGCGAAAAAGGTTTCGGAGATATGCTGGGCAAGGCGGAAAAGTATGCACAGGATTTTCCTAAAGTTGAGGATTTTATCGCCAGGGAAGGGATAAAGACCGACAAGAAGGGCGTTTGTACCACCCAGGTCTCCGGCTTTCAGGGGGCCTACGTTACCTCCGACTGCATGCGCCGGCTGGCCGAGAATAAGGACGTCCTATTTCCAACCGAAATGATCTCGGTGGTTGCCCTCACCGATCATTATGTTTATTCGGGTGATCTGCTGGCAACCCTGGCGATGGCCGAGAATATCATGGGGGCCAGCATATTTTGCTCGACCAACCTGATCGGTATTCCGATGTTGGAAGATAGATTCGCCCTCATCGAAAAAGTCACCGGTGAAAAGTTCGACCGCCGTGACCTGGGCGACGGCATGAGTCAGCTTATACTGAAGAATATGGGAACGGCATTCGGAAATCTCGGAGGCGTCGAAGTCGGAGACAACAATCATCTCGTATATCTCGACGGCATTACCCGAGCCGCCCTCGAAACCGGCAACAACTTCTTCCTCAATCCCAGTTGGTCGACAATCATCGCCGCCTGCTATTATGGTCGCCATATTCCGGCCATCAGTTTCAAAATATCGATGCTCCTATCAACTCAGAATGCCCTCCAACTCCGGATGCTGATGAACATATTCAAGGAATTTCTCCGGGACGACGGTACCTGCCCTATCTACGAAATCAATATCGGCAACGCCGCCAGTCCGGAAACGTTCATTCAGTGTGGCGAAGAAATGAAAGCCTCCGGTCTGCCGGTCACATTGGCCGCTCACCTGCGGATCAACCCCGATCTCGGTATGGAGAATTTTGACTGGACCGAAAACGCTCACAAAGTCCTCGACAGCGGCACCGATATTACCATCAAATACGAGAGCGACGGAACCGCGCGACCATACGACACTATGGAGGCGTATTTCCTGTCCGATGAGGAGAGGAATGAAAAGGCTGATTTGATCGGCGATGTCATTTATCATAAGTGCATTCGTTGCGATAAGGATGTCAAAGAGATAATGCGCCGCGGTCACGAGGCAAAGTTCGCGAAAATCGCGTATCGTTGATGAGGAATCAAAATGGATGATATGAAAAAAGAATGGGACGGCACGACCTATCCCGATATGATCAGAAATCTCCCGGAAGTGGATATGCCCTTCGAGGGTATTCGTGCCTGGCTGTTCCAGGGCGGCAAACAACAGGCCGTATTTTTTGATATCGAACCGATCGGTGAGGTACCGCCGCATTCGCATTGTGCCCAGTGGGGAATAATGCTGGCCGGTGAAATGGCGCTGACCATTGACGGTGAAACCAAAACCTATCGCAAGGGCGACACCTATTACATCCCGGAAGGGGTCGTTCATTCAGCCAAATTCACCACCCGGGTCAATGTCATCGATTATTTCGACGCCCCGGACCGATGGGCCGCCAAGTAGGTGTGTAATGTTTTAATGCGCACACAGGTGCGCGATACTTTTAGAACTGCAGGAGGTTTAATATAATGCGTTTGTTATTTCTCGGTTTTGGAACCGTTGGACAGGGGCTGGCAGAGCTCCTTATAGAAAAGGAGCAAAAGCTCCGCGACGAGAACGATCTTGAGGTGAAAGTCGTCGGGATCGGCGATATGCTGAAAGGCAGTCTCTACAACCCGAACGGTGTCGATCTTAAGGGTGCTCTCGAAAAGGCAAAAGCCGGCGAGAAAATATCCGATCTCCCCGATGCCTTCGAAGGTGATGCTTTGGAATTGATCAAGGCGACTGAGGCGGATATGATGATCGAGATGACTTATACCGATATCAAAACCGCTGAACCGGCCACATCGCATATCCGGGCCGCACTCGAAAAAGGGATGCATATCACGACCTCCAATAAGGGGCCGTTGGCGCTCAACTTTCATGAACTAAAGAAACTGGCCGATGAGAAAAAGGTCAAGTTTCTGTATGAAGGGACCGTCATAAGCGGCACGCCGCTTCTGAACCTGGCTCGCGAAACCCTGGCAGGAAGCGATTTCAAGGAAATCAAAGGGATTCTAAACGGCACCACCAATTATATCCTGTCCAAAATGGAAGAGGGCCTCGGTTACGATGAAGCTCTCAAAAAAGCTCAGGAACTTGGATATGCCGAGGCGGTTCCGGATGCCGATGTCCTGGGATGGGATGCGCTGGCTAAAGTGACGATTCTGGCCAATACGGTTTTTGGCGCCGACTGTAAACCGGATGATTTCTCATGTAAGGGAATCACCGAAATTACAGCCGAGGCCATCAAAGAAGCCAAATCACGCGGCAAGCGGTTCAAACTGATCGGCAAAGTCTGGCGCGATGGCGATGCCGTCAAGGGCAGTGTCGCTCCCGAAGAAATCGATATGACTCACCCTCTGGCCGGAATTATGGGCGCTACCAATGCCGTGACTATTTCCACCGATACCCTCGGCGATGTAACTATCGTCGGCCCCGGAGCGGGGCGGGTCGAAACCGGTTACAGCGCGTTGATCGACATTATCAATGCAGGAGGAAAACGATGAAGATGTTGCTTGACGGTCAATGGGTTGACCGCGATGAAAAAATAGATGTGATCGATCCTTTCGATAATTCTGTGATCGATACCGTTCCGAGTGGAAATGCCGATGACTGCGAAACGGCTCTGAAATCAGCAGTCAAGGGATTTGAAATTACAAAGAAGATGACGGTCTATGACCGGGCACAGATTTTATTTAAGGCCGCCGCGATTATTTCAGAACGACTCGAAGAATTCGCGACAATCATCGCTCGTGAAGGATCCAAGACGATCAACGAAGCCCGCACGGAAGCCTCGCGATGCGTCAATACCATGACGGCATCGGCTGAAGAATCCAAGAGGATATTGGGCGAGACTATCCCGTTCGATTCCTTTCCCGGAGGGGAAAAGCGGCGCGGCTATTATTATCGCTTCCCGATCGGGGTGGTGCTGGCCATTACTCCTTTCAACGATCCGCTCAACCTCGTTGCGCATAAAATCGGACCGGCCTTCGCAGCCGGCAATGCCGTGATACTCAAGCCCGCCACCGTCACACCGCTTTCGGCCATCAAATTGGTCGAGGCGATGGTCGAGGCCGGGATGCCGCCGCAGGCGATTCAGGTTATTACCGGCTACGGTTCCAAAATCGGCGACCCGATGGTGTCCGACGAACGGGTAAGGATGATATCATTCACCGGCGGAGTTGAAGCCGGTAAACACATCGCCTCAAAAGCCGGTATCAAGAAAATCGGTATGGAACTCGGTTCCAATTCGCCGGTGATCGTATGGAAAGACGCCGACCTCGATCTGGCGGTCGATTCGTGCGTCTCCGGGTCATTCTGGGCCGCCGGCCAAAATTGCATCGGCGTCCAGCGTTTGCTGGTGCACAAAGATATTTACAATGAATTCAAAACTCGTTTCGTGGAACGGACCAAGAAGTATAAAATCGGTGACAAGATGAAAGAAGATACCGATATGGGTCCGATGATTACCGAAGGCGAAGCGATTCGCGTCGAGAAGTGGGTCAATGAAGCCGCCCAAAAGGGCGCGAATGTCCTCTGTGGAGGCAAACGCACAGGCTCTCTCTATGAACCGACTGTTTTAGAAAACCTTCCTCCGGATGTGACCATTCATTGCGAAGAAGTATTCGGCCCGACAGTTAATCTATACCAGATTGATGACCTTGATGAAGCCATCAAGGAAGCCAATTCGCTGCCTTATGGTTTGCTGGCGGGGATATTTACCAGCAATATCGATGTTGCCTTCAAGGCGTCATATGATCTTGATTGCGGCGGGGTGATGATCAACGATTCGACCGATTACCGGCTCGATTCGATGCCATTCGGTGGCGTCAAATATTCCGGCCTCGGCCGCGAGGGTCTCAAATTCTCCCTCCAGGAATTGACCGAACCAAAAGTAGTCTGCTTCTACCTCCCGAATATATAGTGCATGGGGAAAATCTCTCGTAGTTCAGGAGCCCAGTAGAGCGGGTTCCTGACGCCGAGTGATTAAGAATATCTAGTCGGATTTGGGATGCTCAAATATCTCGTATTGCAGGATAAAGCTCTGTCTCTGACGTCTAATAATTCTTTCGACGACCTTTTCATCAATCCGATAAGGTGATATAATCCTTTTTTGGGCACGATTAAGGGTTCGATTATTGGCCTCAGCGATAAAATTTGGATCAATTGCATTATACCCATTTAGACCTCTATTATTAATAAATAGTAATAATGAGGGTGTTAGAGGAATCAATAATTCTGCGGTAGGGGATGATGGTGGAACACCCATAAGACTATTCATGAATGTAAAATCATATAGAGATACAGGGCTGTCTGAGGTTATAAAGTATCCTCCATATTTTGGATCCTCAAAATGCTCATTATGTAAAAACATAAAACTTGAAAATTGCCATCGATTCAATTCCGAAGCGATTGCTATATTCTGAGAAAATATTGTTCCCTTCGCTTTTTTTATATCTTGATGCTCTTTAGTTTCCTTTCCCTCATTATATTGATCTTCGAGTGCCTTTATTTTTTCTTCAATATTATCAATAAATTGCAGTAAATTATCTCGGGTCGAGGGCAAGCGTGCTTCCAGTGTTGTGATGAAAAGAGACAATAATAGTTTTTCATCATCAGTGATTGGGATTTTATTAAGTATTTTAGCCTTTAGAATTTTACTATATCCTGACTCTACTTTTTCAAGATATTGCTCAACTTCATTAACGCGAAATAATGGAGATTCATACAAATATGTTTCCTTACATAATTGTGCTGCAGGAATTCCCTTTTCTTCATTAATTCGGATCCCATTATTATCAAAAGGATATACCCACAAAACAGGCTTATCAGTTGAGCTGTCAACAAAGTGTTCAAGGTATGCTGATCGAGGAAGGTAATGCTGTCCCTTTGTACGTTGTTTTGCCACTTTATCCCCCTACTTAAGGAACATTTCTAAGTATTTATTCGTCTAGTTTGGGATCAAAACGTCCATTATTGTTGAAGAATTGTTGCCAATAATCTCGTTCAACTTTCCTGGCCGCCTCATATTCCTTGTCAGCTTTCTTAAGCCCCTCGAAATCCGTTGGCTCCAGCCTTTGGCCGGGGATTAAGGGCTCGGTTTTGATAAAGCTCTCATATTGTCGCCAAGCTATATCGGCTTTCGCAAGCAACTGGAGATGCTTTTCACGATCATACATATTATCCTCCCAAAAATCTTCAAAACCATCTCACCCGGACAAATTAACATATTCAGGTATAACATGCATTCAAGCAACTGGCTGGCTAACATCCCTTTCTTTATTTAATCTCGACCTGGAAATCCTGCAAAACGGATGATGATTTCAATCTCTTCGCTTCTTACATTGTAAAATACCGCTCTCCAGAAATTATTTTTTCCAGAATCTCAAGTTGCTTTTCCACAGGCGAATTTAATATTTCTGACGTGTCGAATTTCGTTTTTGGTTTTTTTGATTTTGTAGATGCCTTGGATATTAACTGAGCTGTATCTAATGCCATTAATTCCAATGTGATCTTGTGAACCTGCTTCTCATTATATTCCTTGCTCCCTTCAGCGGTCACTATCTTGAGACTCGCGCCCCCTTTGCCCATAGAGCTCTCGGCTACAACAAAATTCACTTCAATTGTTAATTTATTTACCAAAAATAGTGGCGCCTTACCTCGCATTTGACTTTCAAGTGCAGTTTCGTGCAATTCATCACGGACCTGTTGTATGAGATCATTTATTGATAATGCTCTTTTCATTTTGTGCTTTCCTTGAGGTTTCTTACTCATAATTTCCGGGTACATTACCGGCTAAAGGGACAAATGTCTAACCTGCACCTTGACCATCGCTTCGTCGACGGTGCCATACCCTCGATTTCGTACCGTTTTTCCGTACTATTGATGCCAGCGCAAGTTGTCTTTCCCCAGCACCGTTCCCAATATATCCAATTTCGATACAAAATCAATACAGAAACTGATCCGCAGCCTATTAGTAAAGGGGGCGTGGCCCGGAGCTCGGCTCCGGGTCTCTAACCCAGCATCCAAAGCGATTCCCTCCCATACCAATTTTAACATAAGATCAATGTAGATTCCTGAACCGGACTGTTAAATAGAACGCCACATAAGAAAGGATATCCGAATGTTACCATGCAAGAATACCATGAAGCCATTACCGCTCAACGATTTGACTCGTATTGGGGGGGCTCAAACCAGCAAAGGACCGGGAGAAGACCCCGGGATTCTTTAAAAATGAGCAAACAAAGCCACCGGCAGGGGCCGGATTTTGGCAAGCGTTTGGATGACTAACCAATCAAGTCAAAATTCACCCCTGAAGATCGCGAATTGAGATTGTAGCCGTCCAGAACATCTTGAGATATGCATCTCACAGAGCCAAACATGGTTATCAAAAAACCCGTTGATAAATTACTAATTTTGTATATATTGTTTTTGTCACAAGGGAAGACTTCAGAGATATTAACGGAGAATGGTTATGCATAAGAAATTTGTCATCTTTGTAGCGTTATTAGTATTTGCTGTCGTCCTGGCCGGATGGTCTCCGGGAAATGCCTCAGACCAAGCCACAGATGCCGGTGAAGGCGACACCCTAAAGGTTCAAAATACCGGCGAGGAGGGGCAACCTCCAACCGCCGTCCCTATAATATCATTTGTGGAAACCACACACGATTTCGGTACGGTGTCTCAGGGAGACAAGCCGTCACATAAGTTTATCATCAAGAATATCGGAACCGCGCCCCTGAAATTGATAAAAGCGAAAGGGTCGTGAGGCTGCACGGCTGCGGTTTTGACCAAAGCCGATATTCCCCCGGGCGGGGAAGGTGAAGTACAGGTAACATTTAGCACGGCCGGCAAAAAGGGTAAGCAAACTAAAACGGTCACGATTACCTCCAATGATCCCGAAAATCCCAAGACAAAAGTCAAGGTTAAGGCGTTAATCGAAGTTGAGTTCGATTTCGCATTGCGCGGTCTGAATTTCGGAGAAGTCAAACTGGATGAACCGTTCAGCAAAAATGTGTTTGTAACGGTCAAGGATGCGGCCAATACCCAGATTACGAAATTGGAATCAACGTCGGAATTTATCACCGCTAAGCAGTTGGAGACGATTCCGGGTGATAATGGGGCGGCCAAAATTGAGATTGAAATTACCTTGCTGCCCGGCTTAGTTCCGGGTAGGATAACTGGAACGATCACCGCTCATTCCAATCTGGAAAGCAAGCCGAAATCCAATATCCGTCTTTCCGGCTCCGTGATCGGGGATATCAAACTTATTCCTGAAACGCTGCGCTTTGATCGATTCCCGATCAAAGGCGAGAAAACCTCCAAATTCCAGAAATTTCAGGTTGTCAACCTGTCTGAGGAAAGGGAGCTTCACATTCTAAGTGTCGAAGACCCGGACGGGCGCCTTGATCTGGTTATAAATACAGTGGAGGAGGGCCAGAAATATGAAGTCGAGGCCAGTTTGATTGAGGAAACCCTGGGCGATGGAAATTATTACCGGGGCACTATTCAAATCACCACCGACAATCCGGATCAGGGAACCGCCGTCGTCAGTTATAACATATACAGTCGAAAATAGGTCGGACTTATCCCGGCATAAGAATTTATAAACAGATAGAATATAAAAGTCAGGAGTCTTCTCAGGCTCCTGACTTTTTATTGAGGAAAAATTAGCTACAGGCAAAAAAAATTCCCCGGCGACGTCGAATATGCCGCCGAGGAATATAGAGACCTCCATGCGTAAGAGGTATTTTTCTACTTCATAAGAACCATCTGCTTCGTTTCGCTGAACTCATCGGTGGTCAGACGATAGAGGTAAATACCGCTTGCCACTTTACTGCCGTCCCAATCAAATGAATACTCACCGGCAGTGAGATATTCATCGACCAGAGTGACTACCCGCTGTCCGACGACATTATAGACTTCGAGCCGGACGTTGGATGAGGCAGGAAGGTTGAAGGCAATGGTCGTGGCCGGGTTGAACGGATTCGGGCGGTTATCGAGGGTGAATCCTTCCGGCAGAGCCGCGCCTGAGCGGCTGGCAACGCTGTAAACCGGTCCGCTTTCGCAGGCCTCAGTCACATTGTTGGCTCCGGCATCATATGTATAGCCGGCAAGAACCACATCGGTGACCGTGAAGCACCAGTCACTCGGATATACCTTGGTACGATCAGAGGAAATGGTTGCAACTCCGGTTGAAAGGGTGGTACCCGATTTGGTATTTGTATTCGGCGCATTGAAGTAACCGTATACAACAGCTCCGCCCACAGGATCATTGTTCTGGTCAAGTACAGTCACCATAGCGCGGCCGTTCTTCTGGTTGTTGCCAACACGAATAACAGTCATGGCACTGACATGCATAGTGTTTTCACCAGCGGGATCGACTATGATATAACCGGTTTTGGTCTCGCCATCGGAACCGCAAGCATTTGACGCGGTCAGAGTGACGGTGTAAGTCCCGGCATCGTTGTAAATGTATGTCGGGTTCTGAGCCGTCGAGGTACCTACGCCATCGCCGAAATTCCAACTCCATGTGTCAGGGCTACCGGTTGACAGATCGGCAAAGTCTACTGTCAGCGGCGCATAACCGGTGGTCGGTGAACCTGAGAAGTCAGCCACCGGAACGGTCTGAACCGTAATATAACCGGTTTTCGTCTCGCCATCAGAACAGGCCGCCGAGGTCGCTGTCAGAGTGACAGTATAAGTACCGGGCGAATTGTACTGATAGGACGGGTCTGAAGCTGTCGAAGTACCGACACCATCGCCGAAGTCCCAATCCCAGGAAAGAACCGGGCCGGCAGACAGATCGGTGAATCCGACTGTCAGCGGTGCACAACCGGAGGTCGGAGCACCGGAGAAGTCGGCGGTAACATCGCATCCGCCGCCAATAGCATCGAGACAAGCCCGTACATCGACAATACCGACACCGACATACTTCGTCGGATTATACGGCTTGGAATTCTCCATTATCAGATCCCATTTATCCTGACTGGTCAGACTGGGATCATACGATTCCAACAATCCGGCAACACCAACCACATGCGGACAGGACATCGAGGTACCATCCATTGTGGCAATGTAATCGCCATCGGGATCATCGGAATTATGATAGGTGCTGAGAATCGCAACGCCGGGTGCGGCAATGTCAACCCAGGTGCCATAGGTCGAGAAACTGGCCGGATCGCCGTTCTGGGCGGTAGCGCCAACATCGAGGCAATCCTCGCGAGCGCCGAGGTAATCGGCGGTCGTGTTATTGGCGTTGCCACAGGCAACGATCACCATAACGTCACGCGCAAGCACGGCGTCGATGGCAGCCTCAATAAGATAGGACGATCCCCATGAACAGTTGACAGCGGTGACATTGACACCCTTGTCTACCATGGTGGCAATATAATAAAGCGCCTCGGAGACCATGTCCATATACATTACGCCGCCTCTGCGGCTGGTGAATCCGGCCCGCAGACACATAACTTTAACACCGTTGGAGGTAAATTCAGTCGTGCCGTCATTCCATCCACCGGCAACGCCTGCGACACCAAAGGTGGGATCATTGTTTGTAATGGCCGCAATAGTGCCGGCGACATGAGTGCCATGACCGCCATGATCGGACGGATCATTATCGGCTATGCCACAATCGGTATCGACACACTGGGGAGCTTCGTCGACAAAATCCCAACCGATAACATCGTCGACATATCCATTATTGTCGTCGTCGAGGCCATTACCCGGGATTTCGCCGTTATTGACCCAGATATTACCGTTGGTGCTGTTGTCAGCCGGTCCCGGCGGATTGGTTCCGCCCAGATCATAGTGATAGTACCGGACGCCGCCGTCGATAACGGCACATACAACATCGGGATCACCTGTTTCCAGATCCCAAGCCATATCGGCTTCTATCCCGTAGGAATCCCAATAATGCCACTGATCGTATGGGAATTCCGGGGGAGGGTCATCATAATAAGCATCATTCGGAGTGGCGCTGACCAGATACATTCCGACCGGTTCGACTTTCTCCACAAACGGCAGTTCACGATAGGCTGCCATCACTTCGTCGAGTTGGCCTTCGGGGAATCGAGCTTTATAATAATTTGTCAGGACTCGGTCGGTCGGATGGGTGAAACCAGCTTTTTCCGCCATCGGGAATTGCTGATCGAAATGTCCGACCTGGTATTTGCCGTGTATTGCTGAGAGGGCCTTCTGACCGGAATTGGGTGAGGCTCCCTCTTTGAAGATAACGATACATCTGTCGGGAGCATATCCCACAAATGAGGATCCTAGCTCACGATCTACTTTGATAACATTGTCTGCAAAGGCAGCGCTGGAAACGATAAGTGCTGCCAGAAGAAGTGTAAAAGTTAGCTTTCTCATCTTTCCTCCGATGAAATGGTGAAAGGTTCACACTGACTGGCGGTCAATAAAAATAGTTATGTTATCCCGATATCACCCCCTCTGGTTGAAGTCAGCATATGAAAGGCTTTCAGCATTTCCCTATGCGAATACAAATCTTTAAGATTGATATACTGCGTGTGAATAGAGCCATACTATCGTACGCATGAAAAGAAAATCTCACAACCGATCCCTTCCTCTTACACTATTTGAGTGAGGTCGAAGAGCCAAAAAAATACCTGTTAATTTGGTTTTTGCAGGAGTAAAAAGGTTTTTGATTGAAATTGACGATTGATATAGAGGATAGATATTACCAATTAAAAAACCCGGTCAGCCCATGTGGGCTGCCGGGTCGCTGTTAAGGCCCCCATGCTGTAACGTGCTCAATAATAGTCTCGATGCGGCAAAAAAGCCGCTTTTTTCCATAAATAATGCATTCTCCGAAAAAAATAGGTCGGGCAAGAGTACCACCTTGCCCGACCCCAGCGTTTCAAGATTCGGAAGAATGCCACCAAGGGCATCATTAGTAGGTATCTGTCCAGAACAAATAAAATACCCCTTTTCCTATTTTTTTCAAAAAAGGGGTATTTTAGAAAAATTGTTCTTTAATTACAGCGACCGCATCGCGGACCGTCGTTGTAAATACGATTTACAAAATATTCGATATCAAACTCATTTACGATACCGTCGCAGTTCATATCGGGATTTCCCGGCGCTGTTGGTGGCGGCCCCCCAGAATATACATATTGTACGAGATAGACAACATCCCCGGCATTAACCGCTCCGTTGCCGTTCAAATCCCCAAATTCGATAGTGAAGGCTTCGGCCGACAGGTTGACGGCGTTAAAGATATTGATACGCCCATAGCCATACGAGGGATCGGGCGGAACCAGGGTTCCCCACTGGAAGTCGGTTGAGGCGGTTTGACGGATATGTTCCTGCATGATGAAAGTCGAGTAGTCAGGACTGATTTGTCGGACCAGGGCGCAGGCGGCGGCAACAAATGGCGCAGCAAAAGAAGTGCCGCTCCATGTTCCCCATTCATCTTCACCTGCCAGGGTGCTGTATAGGTTCACCGCCGGGGCACAGACATCGATATATTCACCATAGTTTGAGAAAGTCGCGAGATAGTCGTTGGCATCGATACCGGATACAGCAATTACGCCGGGTAATGCGGCGGGGTAGGTAGGCACCTCCAGTGAATTGTTGCCGCTGGCCGCGACCAATGAAACCCCGTTTAAGATAGCTTGATTGGTGGCCTGGATCATTATGCGACTAGATTCAACGGTGCCGAAACTCATATTTATGACATCGACTCCCTGATCGACGGCATTATATATGGCGTCAGCGATGGCATAGGTAGTGCCGTAGCCATCGCCATCAAAAGCTCGGAGGGGGAGGATTTTACAATCCGGGGCAATAAGTGCTATCAGGCCCGAAACGAAAGTACCGTGACTGGTGACCGCTCCCGTCTCATATCCGGGGTCGCTATCGTTATCGACAAAATCATATCCGGTGGGCAAAAGCCTGGGAGAGAGCAGGGGGTGGGAAAAATCAACGCCGTTGTCAATAATGGCGACGGTGATACCGGTCCCGGTGACGATTTGCTGAGCCTGATCGACACCAACCGAATATATTGATGATTGCTCAAAGAAATTGCTAGGTTCTACACCATCCAGCAGTGGAGGAGCATAATCATCCGGGAAAGAGATACTCATCTGGAAGCTTTCAGGTAATTCCACCGAATAGTTCGGTTCTACGAATATCACCTGGGTGTCTGATTCCAGTTCAGCCAGGACCGCATCCCAATCGTCACCGATACCCATTTCGATCAGATATGTCTGGCATCCGGGTATGCTGTCATCTACTTTGGCGCTGCTTCCCTGCAAGACGTCTTCCGGTTTCCCATTCGAGGTCATTTTCATGACCGCCTGCCCCGGGATAGGATCTCCCTGGACCATTACCGGTTGAGAAACGGCAAGAATAGCAAAGACCATCAGAGCAATGATCAAATGTTTTTTCGTCCGCATAACACAATATCTCCGGTAAGAAGTTATATTCCCAGCATTATAAATGGAGCCCAAAAGGCCGGATTATCGTTTATTTCACAGGTCTTATTCATTGCAATACCATAGGCAGTCGGGATATCCCCATGTACTTTCAGACCTTTATAAAATTCCGTCATGAATATCATACTGACCTTGTCGGAAATTGGCCAGAGCGAGGCAAGTACATGGTTGGCTCCTCCCTGGTAAAAGGCCTTGGCCAAACTAAACGAGTTACCGTAATATATACCCGGAGCGGCAGTTTGACAACCAGAAAGACTAACCAAACGGGCCTTAATCCCGGTCCCGAAGAGGTCGAACGGGAAAAATGGTCCGTCGCTCATCATAATTTTGGAAAATAGCGGATTTTCCGACGACCGGGAGGCATGAGTTGCGATATGTACAAAACCGCCCGCCTGCTTCAATTCTCGCCGGAGATTCTGGATATCGGCCTTTTTGCCCAGGTATAAATGCGCTCTTGAAAATGATTCTTTAATTCTCAATCCTTCGACTTCAACCAGAGGCAAACCGGCATTGGCGGGGGCAAAAACAGCATTCCGGCCGCGGCTGGAAAAGCGAGTGGAATTGCCTTTGTTTCGTAAATCATCAGGATTGACAATAATTCGAATATCGTAACGGTCTTTCAGCCATCTGCCCTGTGAATTCACCAGGGCCGGAAATGGTAGTTGAGCATAAAGCCCATCCAGCATCAGCACCAGAGTGCGTGTCTTTTTCGGAATATCTATGGGGCCTATCAACCACTCATACAGTTTCTGCAAATAATGACCAATCACTTCTCTATTTTGGCTACTTCCGCCGGGAGCGTGTACTGTCATTTCCATAAGGAAATGTAATTCCCGAATTGCCGCTTCCAGATCCGACTGTCGGACGGGGCAGGGAATAAACCGAGTAGATCCCTGATAGGCACAAAAAGCTCCGATGGTCTCACCGGTAGAAAAGAAATTAATTAAAACTTCGTGGGGGGCAATAAGTTCCGAATACGCTTGAGGGCTTGGTGTTGGTAATTGATGGGTTTTCTGCGAGGGATACGAGTATGAGCGGATTTTCCTTTCAGTTTCCCACAAGCGGTGTTCCTCGCTGTACATCGTCCTGGTGCCGGTCAACTGTCTTTGTGGACTATCCGGAACGCGGCTGAGTTTTTTCAACGAGGCCCGCAGGCCGGATCGGGTTTCGAGAAGATGAGCGGGAACTTCCCGGCTTAATGCTGTACTTGATATTTGCCGCTGATTGAGTACCGCCAAAGCACGAGAATGCTGAAGGAAAGATTCCTCCACTCGATTCATTTTCAACAGACAATTGACCGCCGCCAAATATGTGGGGTATTTATCGAGAGCGAAGAAAAAGCGGATCTCATCAGGATATATGTTTTCCAACATTTTTTCAACGACATCAATGGCGCGTTTCAGATAATCCAAGGCGGTTACGGTGTCGGATTGATGGAGACAGGCAAGCCCGATATGATATAGGACTAGATGCTTCTGATAACTGACGAGACGATTTTTTAACAGATTTTTTCCAAGCCGAATAACTTCTTCGGGCCGGCCTCCCTCAAGATAGTTTTCCATGAGAGTAATCTCGGCGTCGATGCCTCGTCTCTTGTCCCCGCTTTGCTTAAACAAGCGATTAGCGGCGCCAGCCGTCGTTTGTGCTTCGGAGTAACGCCTGGCCGCCGTCTTGAGCCGGGATCGAGTCAGATGGACCATGCCCTGCCAGAGTTTATTATCTTCCTGAATAAATAACCGTTCGGCGCGCTTTAGACAGCGAGTGGCCTGTTGATTATCTCCCAACTGACGATATGCCTCAGCCACGAAGTAGGCCGCCTTGGCCGCCTCATATCGCAGACCCAGCTTACCGCAGGTTGCCGACGCCCGTTCACCCATCATGACGGCTGAACCGAATTGATTGAGATGAGTATTGATCTCGGCCAGATCAAGCTGGGTTATGGCCACCGCTTTCGTATCACCCGACTCTCGAAAAGTATCCATCACCTGATCGAACGCCTTTAACGCCAGACTATATTTGTCACCCAGAAAATAGAGGTATGCCAGGGAGTATTCGGCTTTGCCGACGGCCAGATCCATATTATTTTTTCGGAACTGATCCGAAACCGATCTATACAACTCCTCGGCTTTGTCCAGTTGATTGAGATTGGTAAATATATTTGCCCGGTTAAAATCCAGAATTGCCAGAGGAACGCCGCCTTTTAATTCGAAGAACTCGCGCGCGCGGTCATAGTACCTCAGGGATAATTTATTGCGGTCCAGGCGATGATAGATGTTCCCGATATTGGTCATTACCCGGGCAGCATTGTATTTATTCCCCATGCGGCGGAAATAGGCGAGGGCGAGCCGTCCGACCTCCAAGGCTGCCTGATAATCACCCAAATACATATAAACATCCATCAAACCCTGGCGAGCACGAGCGACTGCATCGAAGTTTCTCACTTTTTGAAGTCGCTCAATCGCCGTTTTATATTTGCGCAAAGCGGTCTTACTTTGACCGGCCCAGTGGGCATAACGAGCTTCGATAGCCAGCAATCGTGGGCGATGCAAAAGAGAAAGATGTTTAAAACATGGCGCCAGTTTATCTATAAATTGTTGAGCTTGCTTGAGATCGGTTTGCAGTAGTTTGTTTACGGTTGAATTTATATCGGATATATAGCGAGCAGTATCGCCATCGTAACATTCTTGAATATGTCGGTCAATGCTGTCTTTGGAATGTAGCCGGGATATGTCCGCTAAAGAAATCATAACTCAAGTTCGATTTTTCCTATAACAGTACGTCCATCGCGAAAATTTAAATGATAGGCGCCGGCCGGTACCCGGGGGAACCGGAACAGGTTGAATTGGTTGGCCTCGGCGCTGAGTTTGGACTTCCCGCGGCGTAGCTCGATCGAAAGCGATTTTATCTCTTCCAGATTGGATATCTGGCCGATTAATTCATATGATCCCGGTGATATCGGATAGATGGATATCTCCAATTGCGCTTCGCCGATAAGGTATTTTAGACGGCGGGTATCCACCTCAGCGGGGCGGACTCCGTCGGGAAGAGGCAGCAAACCGGAATCAAAAATAGTGACACCCCTTTTGGGACCGGTTTTACCCTTTCGGGATTTGACATCCTTGAGAAGGCGATCGAAAAGGGCATGAGACGGGTTCTGCATTTTCTGCCATTCGATTTGATCAACTTCGTCGCGCAAACCGGACAAAACCGCAACCATCTTCTGCAAAACAGGATCGTCCTCAACCTGCGCCTTCATGGAGGAACTTTCCTCGGGGCTTAAACGTCCCCTGACGTAGTCGATCAGCAACTCTAATTGTTTCTTCTTATCATCCATAGTTTACCCATTCATTAGGTCTCGTTTTCGGAACCTGAAAATACCCCAAATTTCCACTTTTTCTTTTTCAACACTTGGTATAGTTTGGCCAGCACCTTGGCCCTGATTGGCCCAATTGAGGATACCGGCATCCTCAGTTTCTCCGATATCTCCTTGTACGTTGGCTCATCAGGATCGAAGAATAACATTTTTATCAGCTTATAATCCCGCTCGGGGAGATGATACATCGCCTCCATCAAAATCTGTCGCAATTTGGTCGTTTCGTATATCTTATCAGGGCTTTCGCCGGTTTTATCCGGCACCGATTGTATGGTCTGATCGTCGAAATACTCGATTATTTGCAGGTTATGATAAAAGTTATAAATTTGCCGACGGGTAATCGTGGCGGTAAATGACATGACTTTTTCAGGCGATTTCAGAGCTTTGATACTATTTACCAACTGTAATGAGACCCGGCCGAAGATGTCAAAACTCTCATCCCGGGAAAGTCGGCTTTTTTTGCATAATGAGAATATCACCGGCCCGACCAGGTCGATCAGTTCATGCCACGCTTTTTCATCTCCCTTTTTGCATTGGTCGATAAGATTGCTGAGGTATGCTACGGGGTGTTTTGCCATAATGAGTAATATCCCACCGAACGCTACAATATATTACATTACAACGGATTGAACAAGATAATTCGCGGTTTGGTGGGATAGACCGAGCCCGGCAGCCGTGAATTGGCCTAACCCCAAATTTAATTCGACTCTCTGCATGGCCATTTGACTTTTATTTGTAATAGGTGGCGTCGCTGATACCACATTTGCGGCCTAAATCATGCAAAATGTCTACCGCGAAGGGAAGGTTACGGTCAGATTATTATTATCTGAAATTCAATTCTGCGCATTTAATCGAATAACATTGTCCGTGAGTTGGATAAAGGCATCGATTATTGTATATCATAAGCTGGATCGGCAAGTAGCCGAATTCTAAATATCAAACCGTCGGATTCGCCAAAACATATTGACAAGAGACGAGAAATTTCGCATAATAAGAGCGTCAGTCATTACTTGCCGTCATGTCTTCACGGACGACGTTTAATGTTTTTATACCGGAGGTTTATTGTCGCTTGTTAAATGAAGGTATTAGAAAACATAGCCTTCACTAAACGTTGACGTCAATGATCGTACTTCGGAAGGGATTCCACAGATGAAGCGTCTTGTGATTCTGCTTTGGCTGACCGGCACAGTTCTATCGGCCCAGGACAAAACTCCATATAAATTTGTATTCGGAGGCAACAGCTATTTTGGCCCTCGAAATGCGTCTGTGACCTGGCTCGCTCAGAGGTATGATGTCGGAATCGCCGGTCTAAGCGACTGGCCGGGGATGTTCGACAGTATTTACAACTCTGCGGCTGCGGCAGGCAAAGAATTCTGGTGCGGGCCATATGCCTCAAGTCAGGAGATCAATCTGTATGATCGCTATAATCCCGGAGCGCAGTATAACGAGCGGCTGACGAAGATAGATGCGAACTGGTTATATATTTATGCCAAACATTATATGGACAGCATCGGTGTCTCTCCCGAATCGCTGGTAGTTCATATTGATGACGACTTCGTATCAATTTCACAGCATGGCGATGGTTTCCGGGAGTATAGCCTGTCGGGGTTACCATATCACAAGAAGAGATTTACTTACCAATACTGGAACAATACCGCCTCGGATACGATGTTTTTCCCGGCTGGTTATACCTGGCTGGCGAATGGATACAACCGTGATACCAGGCATGCGATCGCTTATGCCTACCGACGGCATCTGATCGAGGATTCGGTGGCTTATGGCCCGGGTAATCATCACTGGACGGCCTACTTCATGGATAACCAGTATCGGACCGGCTATGCACCCCGTCTTTATTCATATTATACGATCTATACCACCGGCGGCGGCCCCACCGGCGGACTGGACTGGGTGGAACAGCCGGGGATCGGCAATGATATCGGAGCCAATCAGAATTACTATGATCATTCAACCATGTTAATCGATTCAACCGTTGAGGCGGTATTGGATTCGGCATGCGTCGCCAATGGTTTGCGGTCGATCCACGGGTTTGCCAATGTTGACAAGTTTTCGGCTCAGCATGTCGGTTTTCAGGTCACCTATTCCAATATCAACCTGGAAAATCCGGTCGATTATGAGAAGGCGTGGCCGAGTGGCTGGGAGCAATGGTATGCCATTGCCGATACTATGGCCCGGCATCCGGAGCGCTATATAAACTGGTTGTTTCTCGGTGACTTTCTCTGTTCAACCGATCCGGGCGACTGGCGTTACGATTCCAGCCGCATTTATATGACGCATTACGCCTTTTTCCTGCAGGTTCGTGACACCAATGCTTTTTGCGGCCCGGCCCGATTTAATGACACCACCCGTTGGCGTGATATCTACGAGGTCGATTTCGGGGAGCCTGATGGTCCCGCCTATGAAATCAGTTCAACCGGAACAGGATATGACAAGGTCGCCGTCATGCGCCGAAATTACAACAACGGTTCGGTAGCGGTCTTACTGCGAACATCTCATGGTGCGGTCGACTGGGTCAACGACAGCGTGGCGGTAAACATGCATTTTATGTACCGCGAAATCGATGTGAACGCCGATACCTCGGTTACCGCCGATTCAGTTTTTTATCTCAAACCGTATACGGGCAAAATCCTGATCACCGCTGACTCCTGCGGGATGCCTCCATCTTCGCCGATCCCGATCGCACCGCCAGCAGAATCATCAACGGGAAACAATCCGACCCTGTGTATTTCCAACTCCAATCATGGTGAATGTCCCGAACCGATCAGCTATCAGTTTCAAATTTCGGAAAATCCCGGATTCAATCTGATCGCGCGGCAATCGGGATGGATCAGCGAAGGAACGGGAGGCACCTGCTACCTCAACTATCTACCGCTGAATGAAGGTACCCGTTACTACTGGCGCTGTCGAGCCTATAATGGAACGGTGACTTCCGGTTGGTCGGCGGTATTCAGTTTTATTACCCCGAACAGCCCACCACCCGCGCCAATCGGATATTCGCCCCCGAACCAGGGAACGGTTGACAGACTGCAGCCGACCCTGATCGTAAATAAAGTTACCGACCCGGATGGCACGCCTCTGATTTACTACTTTCAGGTATCTAAGGTGTCCAATTTCTCTTCACTGGTGTCATACTCAGGTGGAATTCCGGGAGATAGTGACCTGGTTTCGTGGAAGGTTGCCCTTCCGCTGGAAAATGGATTAACTTATTACTGGCGGGTTCGTGCATTTGACGGTATCGCCTACGGCGGATGGATGAATACAATTTCGTTTAACATTGATGCCGATGTGTCGGAAATCGTTCTGCGAGGCGATGTCAATGTCAACGGAGTGGCATATGAAGTTGCCGACGCGGTTGTGTTTTCCAATTACTTCATCAGCGGGCTGAGTGCTTTCGGCAGTCATGTCGAGGAATCTATTGCCTCAACCGACGCCAATGACGACGGAATAACGCTCTCAGTGGCCGATCTGGTCCAACTGGTGCGGGTATTGACCAATGATGCCGATCCTATCCCCAGGATACTGCCTCACACCACAGAGGCATCGGTAAGCCTTTCTGTCGATAATTCGACGGTTACTATCGCGACCAATTCTCCGGCCGACATCGGCGCCATATATACGATCCTGGAATATTCCGGTTATGACATTGGCGATCCATATCTATCTGGAACCGTTTCACAAATGTCGCTCAAACACGGCGATGTCGGTGGAAAGCTCAAAATCCTGATTTATAGTTTTGAAAAAGGAAGAGCCATTCCTTCCGGATCTGATGATCTCCTGGTTCTTCCGATAATGGGAAATGGTTCTCTGCGCATAGACGATGTCGAGATGGTCGACTACTTCGGTAATCCGATACCGGTATCATTCGATAAAGGCGGTGCCCTGCCGGATCGGTACGCCCTGCATCAAAACCGTCCTAATCCATTCAATGCCGGTACCACCATATCTTATGAAATCCCGGCATCGCAGCATGTATTGCTGGAGGTTTTTGATCTCCTGGGACGGCGGACTGCGATTCTGGTCGATAGCGATCAGCCCGCAGGCGCTCACAGTATAATCTGGGACGGTACTAACGCTGATGGTGAAGTTGTCGCGAGCGGAATCTATTTCTATCGGATAATCTCTGACAGCTTCAGGGCCGAAAAGAAGATGGTGTTATTAAAGTAGCTGATGAATTGGGAGCGGAGACGTGTGCGCCATTCTATTCCTGCCCTGCCGTTGTACGGCAGGGCAGGTTCTTCCATAATGCAATACAGAAGAAGACGGTACTTATTGGGAGTTTTCCTCGTGCGACCGGCATCCCTCTCCACCATGAGAGTGATGCTCGGACATATCGCAAATATTATCGGCCGTCACCAGTTTTTTGTGCAAAAAGTCGGTAACGATATCTTCCGGGTTGCCCGGCGTTGCACCGGTAACGACATTGATTCCGAATTGAGAAAACATGCCGATAGCGCGCTGGCCCATTCCGCCGGCAATGACGGTATTGCACCCCATCTGGTTCAACCATTGCGGCAAAACACCGGGCTGATGGGGAGGCGGAGTAATCATTTCCTTATTAAGTATCGCTTTTTTCTCAATATCAACTTCGATCACTGCAAATTGCTGGCAATGGCCGAAATGGGCGCACAATTGTCCTTCTGCTGTCGGTATCGCGATTTTCATAAACATAACTCCATGGCTTTTACTTCTGTTTTAAATGGTTGACGGCCTTTAATAAAACCTGGCCGGATTGGGCGGAGTAAAGCTCCTCCCGCAATCTATTCCAAAGTGACTTTAGAGATCGACTGGTGTCGTTATCAGTGAACTCAACGAATGGTTTTCCCGCAATCTGTGCTTTGGTTATCAGGGGATCAAAGGGAATTCTTGCCAGCACGGGAATACCTTTTTCCTTAAGATGGTTTTCTATTTCTTCGGTCAGTTCGATATTGATGTCGAATTTGTTGATGCAAACTCCGGTAGGAATCGAGAAATTCGAGATCAACTGGATGGTTCTATCCATATCATGAAGCGCCGATTGAGACGGTTCGGTGACGATAAGGACATAGTCGGCGCCTGTTATCGTGGCGATCGCCGGACATCCGATTCCCGGAGGGCCATCGGTGATGATCAGCGATTTACCTTCTGACTCGGCCATCGATTGTGCCGTTTTACGGAGGACGGAAACCAGTTTGCCCGAGTTACCCTCCGCGATTCCGAGGCGGGCATGAATCAAGGTGCCAAGCCTGGTGCGGGATATAAACCATCTGCCACTGACGACCGGATTGAATTCAATGGCCTGGTCGGGACAGAAATAACGGCATACCCCGCACCCCTCACATGAGTACTGATCGACCCAAAATCTTACGCCGAACCTGGTATCGGCGTCGTCTTCATACTTAATGGCGTCAAAATTGCAGTAGGCCACACAGGTGTTGCAAGCGGTGCACTGGTCAACGTCGATGAAGGCTTTGCTGCCGGCGATAAATTCATGTTCCTGCTCGATATCGCCTCCAACGATTAGATGCAGATCGGCCGCATCGACATCGCAATCGACCATTATTTTGTTCTCGGCCAGAGCGGCCAGCGAACCGACTACGCTTGTTTTTCCGGTTCCGCCTTTACCGCTCAGGATGACAAGTTCTTCCGCCATTTAATCTTCTTTCTATATTTTGACGCATCAGGTAAAGCTTCTCGGCGTAATCAGGATCCTCAGCCAACGGCATCCCCCCGGAGGAATATGCTTCTGCCAGCTTCCGGTCGAATCTGATTCTCATCATAATGTCAACATCTTCTTTCAGGCAGTATGTTTCGACGCCATCATCACCTGAGTCGGACCGATTTATTACCACCCCAAAGGGCAAGTTCAACGCCCGTACCATGCCCACAGCCAGTTTGAGATCATTAAGACCGAACGGGGTCGGCTCGGTTACGAGGAGTACAAAGTCGGTATCTTTGACCGCCTCGATAACGGGACAGGAGGTGCCGGGGGGAGCATCAATCAAAACGATATCGCTGGCCCCAGCCGATTTCCGCAGGACTTTTGTTATCGGCGGGGCAATCGCTTCGCCGACATTAAGCCTTCCCTCGTGAAAAGCGATACCCAGACCGTTACCGCTGTGTATTTCGCCGATGGTCCTCGGTACATCTTTGATGGCTCCTTCCGGACAAACGCTGGTACATCCACCGCAACTGTGACATATAGAAGGAAACACCAATACTTTGTCCTCCAGAACGGCAATGGCATTAAACTCGCAAATATCACCGCATTTGCCACAGAAGTTACACTTCTCATGGTCAACCTGCGGAACCGGAACATTCACCGGGTTGCTTTGCATGATATCCGGCTTCAAGAATATGTGACCGTTCGGTTCTTCAACGTCGCAATCCAGATAGGTGACCTTTTCACCTCTTTTAGCCAGGACAAGGGCAAGATTGGTGGCAATGGTTGTCTTGCCAGTCCCGCCCTTGCCACTGGCGACGGAAATAGTAATCCCTGATGGCATAAGCCGATTACTCCCGTGTCATCTGTTGGCCGCATTGCGGACATTTTATATTTATGCAGGGTACGCCCTGGGTGTGAGGCACCTTTGTCTCGCATGAGGGACAAACGCACATACCGCCGGGCCCCAGCGCCGCTCCGCCCCGCTTTCCTCTTCCTATTCCGCGGCCGGCACCCTGTCCACCACCTTGGCCGCCGCCTTGGCCACGACCCTGACCACCGCCCTGACCGCCGCCCTGACCGCCACCCTGACCGCCACCTTGGCCGCCGCCTTGGCCGCCCCCCTGACCACCGCCTTTACCGCCGCCGCCTTTTCCGAATGAAAACTGCATTAGCTACCCCTCCCGTTCCTTGGTGAGTTCATCAATCCTTTTGTTGATATCACTCAACATATCGTTAAAGTGCTTTGCCTGATTTTTTAAATCCCGAAGTTCTTCACTCCCGGAATACGGCGTGGTCGGAGCATATACCGGAGACTGCGGGACATGGAATCCGTGCCGATTATCCCATCCGGCGAAACCAGCGCCATAACTCATCCGGCCTCGGCCGCCGCGAAAACCTCTACCCATACCTCTGCCCCAGCCGACACCGGGTCCAAAACCACGTCCCGGAATCGGATTCATATATCCCGGCATACCGTAACCGGCACAAAGACCAATTCCTCGCCCGGTCATCGGTCCGGCTCCTACGGGTCCTGTTTTATCTCCACCTGGCATTTTATATCTCCTTTCGTTGACTGCTATCTTCTATGATTTCGACTTTGTCACTTATGTCGATTATTTCACGTTTTTGCGCGTATGACGGTAAAAGCCTTCTGACGGAACGCTCGACCAGAGCACGGATCATGCTGTCAGGTTTTTGGAGGTCGTTCACAACGTATCCGATCAGGGGGGCTGCGATGGAGGCAATACCGATGCTCCTGCCGGTTTTGCTCTTAAACATCCCTCGCATACGCCTGCGGGCTTTTTGACCGCCGAAATCGGCTGTGCGTTTACCTGTTCTTTCCGACATACCGATCACCTCTCTTCCGACTAGAGATTAGATATCAAACCCAGTGTCCTTCAACATTGGCGCCGTCAGTTGCCTTGAGCTTATTGTTTCGAACCAGTTCTATCGCCTGCGATACCGTGCCATCGGCCCACAGCACCGCTTTTATCTTGGCTGCTGAAAGGACTTGAAACGCCTTGGGACCGATATTTCCGGCAACAACGATATCGGGATGCGCGGCGGCGACATTTCGGGCCGCCTGAATCCCGGCCCCCTGTCGAGCATTTATGTTTTGTTCGTTGGCCACGACGTCAGTTTTTTCGGATTCGGTATCGTAGATTATGAAATAAGGGGCGCGACCAAAACGGCTGTCGACATTACTGGTTAATTCCTGCCCCTGAGATGAAATCGCTATTTTCATCGATCCTCCCAATGTTTTCCCTGTCTGACCGACCCGCTGGGTCCTCCACGCCTGCGGCATTTTCTGCCGTAGCGTCCCCGGCGATCTGATCCCGGCAGACAGAAATTTTGGTATTGAAGGTTTCCGTTCAGATGGGCCGCAATGACATCATCGATATCACCCCGGAACCAGGGCATCAGTTTAACGCCATCGGCAAGAAGCATCTGCTCAAACCGATGAGAAATGGCCCCGCAAATCAGCAAATCAATTCCGAGACCGGAAATGAAACTGGCTCGGCCACAGATATTGGCCGGTGGAATGGTGATGACTTTTCGTGACACTTCCACTCCATTTACCACTTCCGCTATTAGCAGAGTGCTGGCGGTATCCATAACTGGCGATACGCGCCCATCCCATATCGAAATTGCAATCTTCATAGTTCTGCTCAGAATTAGAGCATAGGATATGCCTGAATTGAGTAATCGCTATAGATATTTTTTAAGACATTGATTAAGAAGAAGTTATGGGATCAGGTGTCTAACTTGAGGGGAGAGTTAAAATAAGAAATGGTGCGCATACGCAACCTTGTTAGTGCTGTGTGATGCATTTATGCAATCATGAATTTTTTGGGATTTCAATGCCCAATTTTTTTAATTTGCGCCATAGGGTGGTTTTATGAATACCCAGTTCCATGGCTGTTTTTTTCCTGCTCCCCCGGTTTCGTTTCAATGCCTCGGTCAGATAGACTGCCTCCAGATCGCCCAGCGATGCCAAGGGGATCATTGGTTTGGCCTCTTTTGGCCTGACATTTTCAGGAAGATCATTGATATCAATAATCGTTCCGCGACACATGACGAAGGCGTGTTCGATAACATTCTCCAGTTCGCGGATATTTCCGGGGAAATTATAGTTCATCAGCGCTGCCAACACTTCGGGCGAAATGCTGGTAATCGGCTTTTTCTTGAGGTTGCCGAAGCGTCGAATGAAATGATCGATCAGAAGCGGGATATCTTCCTTGCGGTCACGCAGCGGCGGCAGGGATACGCGCACCACGTTGATGCGATAGAATAAATCCTCGCGGAATTTCCCCTCCGTCACAAGCTCATCAAGTTTGGTATTTGAAGCTGTGATCACTCGCACGTCGGCCTTGACCGGGTCGACAGTCCCGAGAGGTTCATAGGTTCGTTCCTGAAGGACACGCAGGAGACGCACCTGCAAAGCGGGCGAGATGTCGGCGATCTCATCGAGAAATATGGTACCACCTTCGGCGAGGGCGAACCGGCCCGGTTTATCTTTGCGAGCGTCGGTAAAAGCGCCTGCCTTGTATCCGAACAATTCTGATTCAAGAAGAGTATCCGGAAGCGCGCCGCAATTAACGGTCACGATCTTCCGATCTTTGCGATGTGACAAATTATGAATGGCGCGGGCTATCAGTTCTTTACCCGTGCCGCTTTCACCTTCGATCAAGACGGTGCTGTCGCTCTCCGCTATACTGGGAAGGATATCGAATATTTTCGACATCAGGCTGCTTTTACTTATAATATCTTCAAAGGAATACTTTTCCTCGAGCGCGCGGCGGAGTTCCTCGATAGCGCTCAGATCCCGAAACGTTTCCACGCCGCCAATTATTTCACCGGCTTTGTCCCTCAGAACTGCTGCTGAAATGCTGATCGGAATCCGTTCGCCGGTGGCGTCGATAATATATACCGCCTGGTTTCCCACCGGTTGTCCGGTGCGGAACGATTCACGGATGGCACAATTGGTTTCACAAATGGAAGCATGGAAAACGTCGCAACAACGCTGGCCAAGCGCCTCTTCTTTCGGGATGCCTGTAATTTCTTCTGCCGCACGATTGAAGGAAGTAATCCGCCAATCGCGGTCGACAGTAAAAACTCCGTCGGCAATTGAATCGAGGATAATCTCGGTCTGATCGCTTTTTCCGCTTCTGTCAGTCATAGTATACCTTTGGTTATTCCAAGTTCAATTATATCACAATGGTTGCGTTTTTGCAACCTAATAAATAATCAAAATATCGGGATTGATATCGGCGGGAATTTAATCGATTTATTTTGCAGATATCAGTATTTAATTAAGCCCTCCGGACCGATTTCCATCGAGCCCGCTCAGGCCAAAATACAATATCCATCCTTGACTTAAAACGGTCTATTATTATCTTATATAAGGAGTTCTTTTAAAGCCGGATGATGGTAACGGATGAGACAATTTTATAGTATCATATGGATCGGCGTCATATTCATCAGTCTGTCGGCGGGCCCGAATCTATTAGCACAGAATCCGGTCGACACCATGGACAATCGATCCGACACTATTACGCAGCCACTTGATCCAACCGATCAGGCTATCGCGCCGGAGGCAGATTCATCTTTTCTGACCGTCACTTCCTCACCCGATAGCGCCTTTATAACCGTCGATGATCAAGCCTCGGCCGGAATGACACCGATGGAAATGATTCTCGATACCGGGGTATATCGATTGGAAGCTGCCAAAGAAGGGTTTGAGCCGTTGACTTACAAACTCAACCTCTTGACCGGCCAAAGGATATCGGCTCGGTTTATCTTGAAATCATTTCCTCCTCCCCCGATTCCCGCAGAGTCATTGGGCCTGATGTATCTACCTGAAAAGATTCTTGAGGATATCAATGCTGCCGATCGGGTAAGCAGTTCTTACAATCGGGCGGCAGAGACGTTTGCCATTATCCCATTGGGGCAGGGAATTCTTGCCCGGTTTATCGTGGACGAGGATGATCGTAAGGAGGCAAATATCATGATTATCTCCGGAGCGATTCTTTCGGCCGGATCATTGATTCTCGGAAAAGTGTTATCGAAAAGGAAAACCCATAATATAGAGCAAGCCAATGCCCAGATTACCGAAGAAAATATATTGATAAATGAACACAATCGGGACGTCGACCAACAATTAAAAGAGAAAAACGAGCAGGCGTTACGAGCATGGCAGCAGGAAAACAGCGACCGCGGCCGCGTGATCATAGAACAATGATAACCGACATCTAAACTTTAACCGGCACGGCGCTTATCGAACATTTTTTCCATGACAGTTTTTGGATTGAGTCCCAGGCGGGCGAATTTATCGCGCAAGAACGAAGATTTCATGATAAGTTTCATCGATGTCAGGAGATAGTTTTTTCTGAAAGGGTCTTCGATCTTGCGAAACTCCAGCATCTTTGGCATATAGAAGCGTCGATAGCAGTCGATTATGGCCCGATCGATTTGCCTCAGGGTCATCTTCACCGGTTTAATCACCGGCTCGATCAGATTATAGAGGCGATAATCATGAACGGCGATATGGTCCTTCACCTCGTTATAGAACTCCGCGTAGGGCCATGGAGTAATCGCCAAAAAATGGGCGAAATCGGGGTTAAACTCCCTGGCGGCTTGAAAGGTACGTTCGATAGATTCGGGGGTTTCTTCCGGGAAGCCAAGAACAAATGATGTTTCAGAAATCATGCCATACTGAGCCAGCAGTTCAATGGCCCGGCGAGAATCGCTGACAGTAATTTCCTTATTGATCCGATCAAGCGTTTCCTGATCGGTGGCTTCAGCTCCGACATAGACATGAATGATGCCGGCCCGGCGATATTTGGGAAGGATCGCCTCATCGCGTATAATATCCTCGACCCTGGTTTCGATCAGGATATGGATCGGCAGGTCCCGTTCGATCAGCAAATCCAGAATTCGTTCCCACCGCTCCCGCTCATAGGTGGGATATTCATCGGTGAAGAGGAAAACATTTATACCGTAATCGTTATAAAGCCGGCTCACTTCCTCGACAACCTTATCCGGCCGACGGCCGCGCCAGGTTTGATTCCAGAATTTTTGCTGCGAGCAAAAAGTACATTGATGGCTGCATCCGCGTGAAGTCGATATCGCTCCCAAGACTGAGTCGTCGATGACATAATAGGTGTAAAGCTTCCAATCGAGCAGATCCCAGGCTGTTTCCAACGAATCAAGATCGGCGCATAGCGGAAGTCTGGGATTGATTACCGGAAGGCCGTCGACAGCGTAAGCCAAATTGGGCGTCCGGTGACGCCGATCGATATTATCGAAATGGCGGAGGAAATGATACAGAGGCAATTCTCCCTCACCCATGATTATATAGTCAACCGGACAGTCAGGGTCGGATAATATCTCGGTGTAACAAAAAGTGGGGTGAACGCCGCCGATGATAGTCGTGCATGAGGGATTAACACGCTTGGCCGACCGGCATATTTCGACAGCATCGGGAAAGGTCGGAGTTATGGCGGTGGTGGCAAAGACATCAAACTCGGCGTTGTCCAGATGCCGGATGATCCGATCATGATTATGACGGAGCGTCATGGCATCGTAAACCTCGGCGTCCCATCCCGCTTTTCTGGCCTGGGCGCCGAGATAGACGAAACCCAGCGGTGGCCAGTTGCCGGCCACTTCGACGACACCGCAATGGTAGGGCGGCGTCACAAACAGTATGTTTTTATTTTCGGCCATATTTTCTCGTATATCGAATCTGCACGGTGAGGCCGACTACTGTCAGGACCACCAGAACAATATGTTTCACCACCAGAGCTGTGATCTGTCCTTTCCCGACTGCGGGATTCCATTCAAAATCCATAAAAAACCAGGATCTTAGGGCTCCGCCCAATATGATATACGCCAGGGCACCATAGGACAACAATGAGAATTTCCGGATAATCGCCGAAAGATCGATATCTTTTTCGGGATGATTATCAAGGTGCCGCCCGAGCAGGTAAATCATAAAAACCGCCGCCGCCAGGGTTCCCACGGCGAGGTCGTGAAAATAATTGGCGATCATTATCAGGATACCGCTCATTCAATTATCCCCGTATCTGAAAACCAGAATTCGTCCGGTGACCGGTTCGGCAACATATACGCGGTTGCTGTCGGTATCTATGGCGATATCCGATGGTTTATCGAGTAAATCTCCAGCAGGATAAGAAGCGATGTACTTTCCCACGGGATTAAACATGTGGATTTGACCGGCAACGGCATCGACCATATGTATTCGTCCGATGCCCCGGAGACCGCTGGGATCAAAAGAAGTGGTGTCCTGTAAGCAGGGATCGATGATATTGTCGATCGCAAACCCCTGTGGGGCCATCCGAAATTTCGTTTTGACACTGTCAAAGGGATAGATATACCGCCCATCGCAGGTAAAAGCCTTCACTTCACCATTGGAGGCGTCACCGATCAACATTCGCCCATCGACAGTGATCAGCAGGGCCGAGGGAAAACCGATGGCAAAGGCGCTGTCCATCGGGATCGTCAGTATTAATTCGCCTTTCTCAGTAATCCCGGGCGCGTCCGTCATTGAAATGGCCAGTACCCCGTGCTGGCCGGCATCCCCGACATAGAGGACACCCCCGAGGTAGGCAAGAGAAAATGGTCTTAATTGGGTCATATTGTCGGGCAATTTCCCGTACGATTCCAGGAAATCGCCGTCGCGATCATAAACGACGATAATTTGCTTGGCATGGTCACAAACGAATATTTCGGAATCGGCGACGATAAAATCTGTCGGATAAACTAGTTCCGGGTCATCCAAGGGGATGCTTCCGATCGAATTCAGAGCCTTGTCGAAGAGATCGATGCGGGCCACGCCGGTATAAGCCACATAGAGAGTATCATCCTTCAGGAAAAGCCTGACCGGACTGAGTTGTCTGCCTTCGCCGCCGGCCAAATAGGTCGATTCCAAGACAGGCAAATTGGTATACGACGATTCGACGGTTGTATCTTCCCCCCCACAACTCGACAAAATCGAAACGATGATCAGGGCAGTAAATACCGGTGCCAGACATTTGATCATCATTGCCGCTTATCCATATGAATGAATTGTTTTGTAGAGGTACCCGACACCCCAGAGCGAAAAGGCGACAGTCAGGGCTGCAGCAATGGTAAGCCAGCAAAATACCCGCAAGGGAAGTTTGAAGGCCAGTCGGGCATGGACAACGACACCGTAGAGCAGCCAGCTAATCAGCGACCATAATTCGATCGGGTCCCAGGCCCAATAACGGCCCCATGCGGTATGGGCCCAGATCGATCCGGAGACGATCATAACACCCCAGAGAACGAGGCCGAAGAGAAGGAAATTGAGGATAGAGCGAGGCAAATCGGAATAATCGGGTACCTGGGCGCTGATAGTCTGCATTCGTTCCATGCGATCTTTTCCCATCAGGAATAAAACCGAAAATGAGGCGGCGATCAGAAAGGCGGAAGCTCCGGCAGTGGCGAAAGAGGCATGAATGAAGAGCCAGGTGTTGGTTAACGCCTCGGAGAGCGGCGACCCTTCGGAAGATAGTGAAGCCGACCATCCCATAAGAAGCATAGCTGCCAGCGAAACCGGTAGAAGAAGGATAACCGTCTTTCTGGAGAAGTAGCTTACCATCAAATACATGAGGAGTAAAAACCAAATCGAGGTTATCATCGACTCGAACAAAGTGACAAAAGGCGGGTGGCCCCACTCGATCCACCGACTGATGCCGAAAATGGTAATTAGAACAAAGGCTGCCACGATTGTGGCCCGGGCGGACGTAAAAAGCGTCGTTTTTTTGAAGACAAGGGAAACAATGGTCAGAAAAAATGTCACCGCCGTGCACAAAGCGGCCGTCCAGTACAGTATCGATTCACCGCCGTTCATTTTTTCCTCCCCCTGGCGTTTACTGTTCTTCCGATAACGCCTGCTGCCAGACCGGTCAGACCGGTCCAGAAACCGATAAATATCAAGTTTAGAAACGGGCTTCTGACAACATCGATATAACACCAGCGACGAAGTCGCGGAATCGATATGGTCAGATCATCAACTTGAAATGACTCCCCGGTTATGATATCACCATCATACAATGTTTCCATACCGGCCGCAACGCTAACTTTATAGCTAACCGGCCCGGCCATCGGCTCTGCCGGGAGTACTTCAAGCTCAATCCGGAGATTGCGTTCGGGGATGTTTATAAAATCCGAATGGATAATCCCATCATCGGATGGCCTGGCTGCCAGCCTCACAAAACCCCTGAATAGTTTTTGCCGAGCGCTATCGCTGACTATCAATTCCGGGGAATAGCCGGTTATCTGACCGTAGTGAAACTCTATATCCTGATATTTATGGGGACGGTTGGTAGAAATCGCTCCCGACCGGACCTCTGAGTCCGACGATGTTTGAAGGGTCACGTTGGCCACAACGGTTTGATCAGCCGTGCTGTCTTCCTTCACGTTAATAGCGTCAAGCTTGAGGTCAAAGCTGCCGTATTTTTCGCCGTAAAGCGGCCCCTTGAATTCCCTGAAGTAATCTTCAGGGCGATCGGAAACGGATTGCCCCTCGGTGAGAGCATAGACGCCGTCATATTTATATAAATAATTTAGAATCACCGCCCCCATAATAAGCAAGAGAGACAGATGAAAAACGACCGAACCGAGATGTCTAAGTTTGAGAAGGCTTTTCTCTGTTTTATATATGGCGCGAAATCTGCGGATATTTCCAAAGGCGATATTGATACCCATCAAACCGAGGACGATAAAAAAGGTCGGTGTGTAGTAGATACGATCCAATCCCAGGTTTTCGATTATGGCATATTTGTCCCCGAGGGCACTCGGCCAATCGATCATCTGACTATCGGCCAAACCCTGCTGAGGAATAATGGCCGATAAGACCATCAGAACTAAGAGGATTGCCAGTAGTGAAAAGGCCAGCTTCATGGAACCGGGATTAAATCGCATCTTATATCCATATACAGGGAATTAATAGGCTTTGTTTGAGTGAACCTTGCAGGTTTCGGTCCAACACGCTCGATTGGCATAATCCATGTCGGCTATATACCCATTCACAAAGGCGTCTGCCGAATCGCCGGAGCCAGCCGAGCCGTCCTGCTCGTTGAATACCCATTTTCTATTCTGGCCGTGGACGTTGATTGTGCCCGCTGAAATATCATCGGTCGTCTGCAAACCCAGGCCACCCGTGCTGGCATAGTCCCACATATGGCAACTGAAGCATCCGTTGCCCAGTTGGTGGGCACCCTGAGCCGACGGATGATCCGGATAGCGGCTGACATCGGCTGCGTTCCTGTCACTCCAGTACACGGGTTCAAGATGACAGACATAGCACAAGGGCGTACCCACCGTGCCGTCGGATGTTACGGTAGCCACTAAAAGATGTTCCATATTCGAGCCGTGAGGCCCCTCGGGGTCGGTGCTGACTGATGAGCGGTGACAATCGGAGCAATAGTTTATCTTCGAACTGGCCCACGGTTCATTCATGGTATTGGTATTGCAGAAAGGATTGTCACCGGCTTGGACGATACCGTGCTGAGAAGGATAATTGGGATTTATTTCCTCGCCCAGATTACGAGCGCCGGTTGGCAGGGTTGTATAATTGGAATGACACTTCAAACAAATCTGGTATTCCTTCTGGGCCGGTTCGACTTTGGTATAGGATGCCGGAGTATCGTAAACATTGCCGTTGTCGGTCGGTGTCGTCGGTGGGTTGGCCCATGATGTTGGCTCCACTCCCCAGGTGCCCTTGAGCGCGTTGGAGACAAGGTTCGACGATCCATTATGGGTGCCCTGCTGGGCGGCGTGCGGACTATGACAGTCTTCGCATTCGGCGTGACGGTTGCCGTCGGCCAGATCAGAGGCCGATTCAATTGGTTTGTGCCTTCCTGAGGTTGTCACCGGATGAGTATAGGTGTATCCAAATGCCTGTTCAATCTTGAGAGAGTTGGCGTTGGTCATACTTTTGACACCATAGTAATCCTGATTCGATCCGGCATTGGGATTGGAGGTGCTGGAATGGCACTGGTAGCAGAATTTTTCTTCCAGGGGATCGGTCGGTGAAGCGACACCCAGGGGAGCCTCAATTCTCCGGTAATCGGAATTATGGGTGCCGAATTTGTCGGTCGAATTCTGGTATGACTTGGTCATATTATCATTATGGCATTTGACGCAGTTGGCGTTGAAGGTTGATCCGTCGGTCGAATAAGTCGAGGGGGCATTATAGTTATGAGCGGAGGTGGCGGCATCATAATCTGTCTTTGACATGGCCGGAGTCTGGGTTGTAGCATCAGGCTGTGTATATCCCTTGGATTGTGTTGATGTGTGGCACGACAAACAGATACCACCGGTTCCGGACGACTGATAGTCTGAATCCAGCAGAACGGTATTATCCCCCTGAACCACCGAAGAGGTTATATCGGCCCGCAGATTTTTGGCCCGGGTGGCGAATCCGGGGTTAAGGTCAGGACGGAATATATCATGATCGACATGGCACATCAGACATGTCTTCGATGAAATCGTATAATCGGCCCCACTGCCGTTCATCTGGTGGTGGTATGAGGTCGTAGATGTATTCATAGGACTAAAAATCGAATTGTGGCAGGTACAGCCCGACCCGCCGCTCGATTCGCCGCCGCCGGTATTGGCGAATCCGTCGGCATGAGGATGGCAACCGGTGCAGATTTCGGCATTGTAATGACCCTGTATCGTATGGGTATCATCATTGTTATGATGGGTCGTTGTCCTGTGGCATACTTCACATACACCGGTATGAACATGATCTGAGTCATCGGCCATAACCCCGGAGGTGGGATCACCGATGATTGGGTCGGGATCATTGAAGGGATCGCCTATTCCAAGTGTCTTGAAAATAACTTCCATTTTGCCCGACGATGGCGTCTGAATGCTGTCGCGCACCAGGTAAATATTGTTCGAAGAATGCGGTGTATGGCATACACGACAATCCTGACTCTGGTGGTCGGCTATATTATGGCAGGCTGAAGAGGGGCCGCCGCAGCCATCGGCATCATTGGTGCGCCGAAGGAGAAAACCGTCGCCGAGGATGGCCTCCGAAGTAATGGTCAACTCATCGGCATTAACGGTATAATCATCGGTTACCGAGGCGGTTTCATTATCTTCGACATAAAAGTACAGATCATATGTCCCGGTCGGCTGGCTGACTGGCGGGTCCCACAGGACGGAAGCTTCGTAATCATTACCCAGGAGGTGTCTGATGCGTAAATCCTGTTCGCCGTGATGAGCAGCATTGACCAGAGTATACTCGGTCGATGATTGATCGCGAACTTTTATTGTCACCACGAAAGCACCGGTGCCCGGAACGTCAACATCCGTAAAGACCGTCGTAATCATGGTATATTCCGAACCGATCCGGTTAATGCTATTGGGTATAACACGGGTGGTATCTGCGACAAGTGTCGGCGGATTGTTGGAGATGGCATTGAGAACTTGAAGTTCGTCGATGTTGAAAGTATAAACATCGTAGGAAATGTCGATTCCATCGGTAACATGAAAATAGAGATCATAAAAGCCAAGCGTCTGGACGTCGGAGGGGTCCCACGAAATCGAAGCGGTATAGATTCCTCCGCCACCGTCAGTGATGGTCACGCCGCCGGCACCATGAGAAAGGTTATCGGCCAGCACTATTTCATCCAAATTGTCCGGTTCGCGAAGTTTGAAGGAAACATTGAAGGCCGACACACTGGCGGCATCGCCGTCGGTGAAGGTGGCTGAAATTGTCGTCGGATTGGTACCTATCCGTTCCACTCCTGCCGGAGATGCAAAGGTATTATCCGAGGGTACTACCGGCGGGATATTTTCTCCTCCGTTCGATATCAAAAGCTCATCGGGATTATCGGCAAAATCGTCCACTCCGATATCGATGCCGTCCGAAATCTGGCCTTGCAGGTCATAGTATCCAAGTGTAATGTTGTCGGGAGGATTCCAGGCAAAACCGGCTGAATAATTACCGCTGCCGAGATCGGAGACGGTCATTCCTCCCTGTCCGTTCTGCAAACTGTCCGCTATTGTCAGGAATCCCTCGTTATATGGATAGCGGATTTGGAATGTGACATAAAAGGCGCCTATACCGGGTTGATTGGCATCACTGAAATTGGCTGAGAAAGTTACCGTGCCGGCCCCGACGCGGTCCATGGAAGAAGGGGCAACCGATGTCGTCCCGGCCACCATTGCCGGCGGGAAATTAATCTCCTGGCTCAGCAGGCTGAGTTCGTCAATATTGTTGGCATAATCGTCAATGGTGTTGTCGGAGCCATCGCTGACCTCAAAATAGAGATCATAGGCACCGATAGTCTGGGCATCATCGGGGTTATAGGTATATTCCGCCCGGTAGGTTCCGCTTCCCAGATCTGTAATGGTCAGACCACCGGAACCGTTAGGCTGATTGTTTACCAAAATCAACTCGGTGACATTGTTCGGCTCGCGTATTTTGAAGGTGGCCGAGAAAGCGCCTATTCCGGGAAGGTCGGCGTCATTGAAAGATGCCGAAATGACGGTATTGTCAGATCCGATGCGGTTTACCGGTGTTTTGCTGACAATCGTTGCTCCTGCAGCCACAACGGGTGGATTATTGACGATAACCTCATTGATTTCAAGTTCGTCAAGATTGTTGGTGTAATCATCGATGGCATTGTCGGTACCATCGCTTACTTCGAAGTACAGGTCATAGAGACCGGTCGTCTGAGCGTCATCGGGATTATAGGTATAACTGGCGGTATATGATCCGCCACCGTTATCGGTGATGACCAACCCGCTGCTGCCATTGGGTTGGTTGTTAACCAGCGTCAGTTCGGTACTGTTGTTTGGTTCGCGTATCTTGATGATGACATTGAAGGCTCCTACGCCCGGTTGATCGGAATCGGTGAAGTCGGTCGAGATAACAGTTGTATTCACACCCAGACGGTTGACAGGCGAGACACTTACCTGGGTCGCTCCCGGGGTCACCTGAGGAGCATTGTTGGCAAGAATCTCGATGATTTCAAGTTCGTCGAGATTGTTGGTATAATCGTCAATGGCATTGTCGGTGCCGTCGCTGACTTCGAAATAGAGGTCATAGAGACCTGTTGTCTGAGCGTCATCAGGGTTATACGCATAACTTGCAGTATATGACCCGCCGCCATTGTCGGTTATGTTTAACCCGCCGCTACCATGGTGCTGATTGTTGACCTGGATCAGTTCAGAGCTGTTGTTTGGCTCGCGAATTTTGAATGTTACCGTAAGGGCACCCACACTAGGCTGATCGGAATCGGTAAAATCAGCGGAAATAACGGTGGCATTAGCCCCGAAGCGATTCACGGGAGAAGCACTCACCTGGGTTGCCCCGGAAATAACTGTCGGGGCGTTGTTGGCGATAATCTCATTAATTTCCAACTCGTCGAGGTTGTTAGTGTAATCATCGATGGCATTATCGGTACCATCGCTGACTTCGAAATATAGATCATATAAGCCGAGAGTTTGAGCATCATCAGGATTATAGGTATAACTGGCAGTATACGACCCACCGCCATTGTCGGTAATAGTCAACCCGCCACCGCCGTTGGGTTGGTTGTCGACCAGAGTTAGCTCGGTGACATCATTCGGCTCACGAATCTTAAACGTTACCGTAAATCCTCCTGATCCCGGCTGATCGGCATCGGTGAAATCGGTCGAGATAACAGTTGTATTGGCTCCGAATCGGTTAACCGGTGAAACACTTACCGCCGTCGCTCCTGACACAACAGTCGGAGCGTTGTTGGCGATAACCTCATTAATTTCCAACTCGTCAAGGTTGTTGGTATAATCATCTATCGCATTGTCGGTACCGTCGCTGACTTCGAAATAGAGGTCATAGAGACCTGTTGTCTGAGCGTCATCGGGATTGTAGGTATAACTCGCGGTATATGATCCGCCGCCATTGTCGGTTATGGTCAACCCGCCGCTACCGTTCGGCTGGTTGCTCACCAATGTCAATTCGGTGGAGTTGTTCGGCTCACGGATTTTGAAAGTGGCCGTGAAGGCTCCCACACCCGGCTGATCGGTATCGGTGAAGTCTGTTGAGATTACAGTTGTATTGGCTCCGAAACGATTCACCGGCGAAACGCTAGTCGCGGTTGCTCCCACCACAACGGTCGGGGCGTTGTTGGCGATAACCTCATTGATTTCCAACTCATCGAGATTGCTGGTATAATCGTCTATCGCATTGTCAGTACCATCGCTGACTTCGAAATATAGATCATATAAGCCGAGAGTTTGAGCATCATCGGGATTGTAGGTATAACTCGCGGTGTATGACCCGCCGCCGTTGTCGGTTATGGTCAACCCGCCGCTGCCGCTCGGCTGGTTGTCGACCAGAGTTAGCTCGGTAACATCATTCGGCTCACGGATTTTGAAAGTGGCCGTGAAGGCTCCCACACCCGGCTGATCGGTATCGGTGAAATCGGTCGAGATGACTGTCGTATTCGCACCAAAACGGTTAACCGGCGATACACTCACCGCCGTTGCTCCTGACACAACGGTCGGAGCATTATTGACGAGAACTTCATTAATTTCCAGTTCATCGAGGTTGTTAGTGTAATCATCGATGGCATTGTCGGTGCCATCGCTAACTTCGAAGTAGAGATCATAGAGACCTGTTGTCTGAGCGTCATCGGGATTATAGGTATAACTGGCGGTGTATGATCCACCGCCATTGTCGGTAATAGTCAACCCGCCACCGCCGTTGGGTTGGTTGTCGACCAGGGTCAGTTCGGTGACATCGTTTGGCTCACGAATTTTGAAGGTGGCCGTAAAAGCTCCCACACCCGGCTGATCGGTATCGGTGAAATCGGTCGAGATGACTGTCGTATTCGCTCCGAAACGGTTAACCGGCGATACACTCACCGCCGTCGCACCCGGTGTAACCTGGGGGGCAGCATTACCGCCAGTGGAAACAACATCCAGAATTATATCGTCCAGGTTGAATTGTCCGTATGCCGACGCGTTGCGACCATTTTTTATATCGCCGAGGATTTTGATGGAATAGTTGCCCGATTGATCAAAAAACGAAGTGACGTCGAAATGGGTCACGGTGCTTGTCAATGAATTATTCGCCACCGGGATAGAAGTTTCCGACCATATCGTGGCCAATGTCAGATCCGGTTTGGTAATTTCTATGGAAACATCGAGGCGGCCAGCATCCGCAACTCCACTGTATTTGTACCACCATAAACTGAGAAAAACACTGTCACCGGCGGTGATCGAAGTGGATATATATTGGGAATCGGCGCACGTATAGATAGTATTACGACCGGTATTACTCAGGTTTTGAATTGATCCGGCGCCGGCGCCAAAGTTGGTATTGTCGAGTGAAACCGATCCGTTGGCATTATCGGAATGATTCCAGTCATTCAGATTGGTGTCAAAGGTACCATTGGTTATTACGTCGGCCGCCCGCACCGGGGTGACCAACAGGAGGCCGCAGACCAACAGAGTCGCGATACCCGGGACCAATCTGATATTCGATCTTCTTCTCATGGTACTTACCAACTCATTTCCATTTTATGGCCCGTCCACCGTTCCGGAATTGGAATCGGTATAATGGACACCATGACAGGAGACACAACTGACCGTTGTCCCCCCCAGCAGTGACAAATCATTGGTTGTGTTACCATCCGAAGGCTGGGGGTTACCGTCAACATCGAGCGGCGTGCTATGATAGGTCGAGGTCGCGGGAAGCGTTTGGCCGACAGGATGGGATAAATTTTGGCCGGTGTACGTTTTAACCGAACTCATGTTGCGGGAACTGTGGCAATCCAGGCAGAGAGCGTCGGCGGAATTATCAAGACGCAGGAATGGTGAGATCGAGTTTGCATGGGGATCATGGCAGGTGGCGCATGTTATTTTATTATCGGCCGACAAGTGATCCAGAAGCACCTGGGTAGTGGGCAGTGCTGCGCCACGAGCACTGTTGTCGGCGGGTACATCCCAGGCATGAGAAGTGCCTGAGGTTCCGGGGTCGGCTTTATCGGCCGAAGAAAGAACCTTAGACATTCCAGCCCATCCGCCCGGAGTGTGGCATGACAGACAAAGAGTCGAAACCAGGGAATCGGTGGCATTGACCAGAATATCACCCAGCGTGTTATGGGTGATATGACATTGATCGCAATATATGGCATCGGTCGTTCCGTGCGGATCATCCGTTGCGAAAAGATTACCTGTGGTAAACAACGTCAACCCTGCGCAGACTATTATTCCGATCAGTTTCATAACTTCACCTACTTTAGCAGCACCATTTTCCTTGACTGCGAGAATTCGCCCGATTGAATCCGGTAGAAATATATTCCGGAAGCAGTCTGGCGGCCCTCATTGTCGGTTCCGTCCCAAATGACCTGATAATCTCCGGCGGGGAGACGATCCTGCACAAGGGTGCGTACCTTGCGCCCAAGCAGATCGATCACCTCCAAAACAACATCGCTTTCATCTGCCAGAGTATATGATATCCGGGTTTCCGGGTTGAAGGGATTCGGAACATTCTGATCCAGGCGATAATGCCTGGGTAGAGCGGTGACATAAAATGATTTCAGGGCGGACCACTCGCCGACGGTATCGACGGTATGAACACGCGAACGCCACCGGTAATTTATTTGCTCTTTGAAGTCAAACCCCGGGGTCCAGTAAGCGCTTACTCGTTGTCTGCCTCCCGGCAAATCGATATGAGAATCAGGATCAATCAGCATCGATTCATCGAGCGGTGTAACGGCGGACTCATTATCGTAAATCTGGAATTCGAACCCGGTTATCTGCTCAGCCGCCTGGTAGGCTTCGATATATGCCTCCAACGTAAGATTCTTGGCGCTTATTTCGGCGCCATCTTCCGGGTAATGTTGCATAACCGTCAACAATTCCGCCTCGGTGACTATCGGGGGCAGGTAATACACGGCAACACTGGCGCCCATGGTTGAGGCCACGTAAACCAGGCCGTTTTCATCGATGCTTATGCCAGTGGGGATTGATAATGACGGTCGGTCGTTCTGATGAGCACCGAAAAATCCCAGAAAATCACCGTCACTTCCGAAAATCCCAACTCGTCCCTGGTACCGGTCGGTGACCAGGATTTGACCGTAGCTTGTCAGTTCGATATCTCCGCCACGCGTAATACGGCCTTCTCCCGACCCGAAGGAGGCCAGGCTGCCAAGATATTTTCCCTCGATGTCAAACCGGCAAATCCGCGAGTTTGTCTGATCGAAGACATAGTACGATTTCCCGCCGGCATCGTATGCAAAACTTGAAGCGAATCTCAAATTTGTCCCGGTTTCGTCCTTCAAAGAGATAATGTCGATCGGGATACGGTTCTCATCGAAGATGACTATGGCTGAATTGCCGGCGTCGAGAACATGGAGGGAAGATCCGTCCAGGACTAGGTCTACGGGATCGATCAGTCCGGTTTGCATATCAAGATAATCAAATTGCCGGTCGGCGGCGAAATCGTAGGCCGCCACGGTTTTTCGGGCACGATCACAGAAGGCATATGTCTGGAACGCGATTCTGGTCAGGGAATGAGCGGCGCCCTGAAGATGAATTTTGCGGACAACCGGACCATCGGGTGAAAAAAGCGATAGATTACCGGCATAGGGATCGAGCACGGCCACGAATTCTTCACCGGCCACGACCGAAGTCGGAGAATGAAGGCCTTCGACAATGGAACCCACATATTCGACATCCAGAGCGGCGGCTCCTGCGCCGGTTAGACCAGCGACGAGTATGATGGCCAATCGTATTGTCAGTTTCCTATGCAGCATTTTACCCTTCTTCATATCAATACCGAGCCGGATCATGAGATTTTCCATGACACATCAAATAACATTCACCTGATTTTGCGCCCAGAGAACGAAATTCCATGCGATTGTCCGGCTGTGTTTTGCTGACGGCCTCACGGTTGAAACGGACCAGAAAGAGATTGCGTTCCGAGCTGTGCGAGGCATGACAGGTGTAACATGACGTCCCCGGTATCCCCTTGAAAGGATCGCCCACAATATGTTCCCGGTGAAGTGGAAAACTCTCATTACCCAGGATACTGTTGCGCTCATGGCAGGAATAACAGAACTGGTATGCCAGCGGGCTTTCATCCGCTTCGGCTTCAACGCTGTAATTCCCGCTCAGCATAAACTTGTACATCGAACCATGCGGTCCCCGCGGCCCGGAGGGATCCTCGCTCCGGTGACAATCGGAGCAGTTCATCGTTGTCCTGCCCTGCGAATATGATGTCAGGCTGACCTGCCCCTTTCCCGACGATGGCCTCGTCACCGGGTGCATCGAGGTAACTACCGGCGAAAATTGTGTCCGCATATCGGCATCCGAGCGGCCGCCGATGACTTCCGAATGGCACTTGAGGCAAATCTCATATTCCTGTGATGCCTCCTCCAAGTACTGCCCCGATAAAGAATACCCTGTCACACGGGCCACCGAATTGACACCATCATGAACACGCTGGTGAGGGTTATGGCAGTCAACACATTCGGCATGGGCCATTTGTGATTTGGAAAAGCTGGGCAGACGTTCATCGGGGGAATGTTCTCCGCTGTTTTCGACGGGGTGATGGTACAGCTTGTCAAATTCGGCTTCGATATCGGCCAGCGACACCGCGGGAGACAGCCTCCCCGATGCGATCATCACCGATTTCTTATCAACCGAACCATGACACTGGTAACAGGCGTCTTCCTGGGAAGCCGACAGCATCGGTTCGTTGGACATGCCGTGTCCGACATGACAGGAGCCACACCCTTCCGGCATATAGACGCTCCCGACATGGGTCGCTACCGAAGCCGGAATGAGTGTCAGGCCTACGAGGCCAACGATATATAAGGCAGTCTTTTTCATATGCATAGACCTAAAAAGTATGGCATGTCAGGCACACTTCGTCAAAAGTCGCTTTTTTCCAGAACGGATATCGATCCGATTTGGAATTGTCATGAGGATCGTGGCATGATGTACACTGCACATAGCCGTCGGCATCGGGTCCGACGCTTTTCTCCGGGTCGAGAGGCGGCCAGCGAAGATGTTTCACGGCCAAGGCGGTGCTCTGCTTGTACTTCACCGAAACCGGATGAGTGCCGGATAAGTCGAGGCTGAAATTACCCTTCCTGGTCGCCGGAATTTCTCCCCCGGATCCGACATTCTGCATCGGAATCGGTCGTGAAAGCCCCCGCACGGCTCCGACAGCGATGGTTCCGTCATGGCAGGAGAGGCAGAGTTTGGTGGCTCCGTTCGGCTGTTCCGGCTGGCCTGACATCGTGGCTCGTTTATAGGTAGTGAAACTTTTCTGCGCCGTCGTCTGGTGATTCCAGAGGGGACCTTCCTTGGAGGTATTGTGCGTACTATGGCAGAAAATACACACGCGTGTCTCGGAGGGCGATTTAATTTCCCCGGGCCCTGAAGCCGACAGATTGTGACGGGATTCAAACACCGAACTACTGCCTTCCGATCGGGCCGGTTGACACGGGATAAGAGTCAACAGAATCATTATACCGAGAAATTGTCTTATCATCTGCCATCTCCCAAATAATGCATAATCTGAATCCGGTTATTGAACATGTCCGCAATGTAAATGGTATCGTTGACAATATCGATCCCGGCCGGGGACCAGAACTGCCCGTATTCATGTCCGGTCGTTCCGATCACCAGCAGCAGTCGTCCCTCGGCGTCGAAAATCTGGACATTGTCGAAAATATTGTCGACCACGTAGACATGCCCGTCAGAATCGACCGCCAGTCCTTTGGGACGGGCCAGATGACCCGGGCCATCTCCTTCTTTTCCAAATGCCAGAACCTGTCTGCCATCGGAGTCAAATCGCCGAATGCGATAGTTGAGCCCGTCATTGACCAGTATCTGATGGTCGGCAGACGCCGCAAAAGTGGGATAATGCAGCGAGAACGTCGAATCCTTATCATCGGGCGACGTCCTTATCAATTGACCGTCGAAATCGAAAACTTTGAGTGTATGGTCGCCGGTATCGATAACATATAACCTTTTCTCCGAAGGCAGGGCCGCGATCCCGGTGGGCCGAATCAATCCATGATTGATAAACTGCGAAACCTTCCCGTCCGAGAACCGATATACCGCTTGGGCCTCGGGGTCGGTGATGAAGATATCGCTGCCGCTACGACACAGGGAAACCGGGTAAACAAAGGGGGCGTCTTTGCAGCGATGGAGCTTAAAGGTCATATCGTCCCGATCGATTTCCACCAGCGCCGGTATATTCTGGCAAATAATAAACAGTGACTTTTCGCCGGCGGCGATATCGAAGGGATACGACAATTGTTCATCATCGCTTTTTCCGCCGATCAGTCGTGTCAATTTACCCAGAAAACCGGTTTTGGGGTTGAGTCGGTCACACCTGATTTCACCGAGGAAAGCAATCCGGGCGGTATCGGGCGAGGGAGGCCAGACGAGTTCGGTCGGTTTATCGGCGGCGGTAGCAGCCGAAACCAACAGGAAAATAAATATGAAAATGGTCGTCTTCATGTTTTCTAAAGCACTCCAAACTGCCGCGATATCTTGCCTCGAATTTCATTCAGCGAGTAAGATTCGAAACTGAGATTTTCCTTCAAATAAATGTGCTTCAGGGTAATAGTGATTTTGCGGATCCGGTGACTGACGCTGGTTTCTATTCTGAACTGGCTCTGAGGATCCTGCCCTTTCAGTTCCCTGGAATCTGCCAGTATCAGCGACTTCAATGGCATTTTTATCCAGGGGATAACGGTATTTACTGAAAAACCGTATTTGCTGAGAGAATTGTCCCCTTGAGATATAATCATCATGCTCCCGGTCAAGTTTAAATCCTCCCACGGTACGGCGCTGATATCGACTTTGTACGATGATTTGTATCTCGTATCGCTGCCCGATGATGAACTGCCCGACGACGGCGCCGACCCACCGGTGATCTCCCATGTCTGATTTCCCAGGAAACTTACCCGCAGGTCGTCTCCGAATTTACGAATTATGGAAAAATCGACCAGGTACCTTTTTTGGATATCGCTTCCAATAGCGTCCCAACGATTGCGATAGGAAAGCTCGCTGCGCCACCTCATGTCTCCCAGAAGTGAGGTCGATCTGCTGCCGACAAAGATAAATTTGGTTTCAATTTCCTGGGCGTCTTTACTAGGATTTTTCTGCACATTTCTCGCATACTTGAAAGAATGCTGCGGCTGCCATTTAACGCCAATAGCAAAGAGTTCCATGGTGTTGATTACTTCGCCGGTGTATTGATTGTTGATATAATCGGTATTATCCGATAGCAGGGAAACATTGGTCCGCAGGTCAAAGCGGTGATTCAATCTCCTGCTCGGATAGGTCAGGCGACCGACGAAATTGTTCATCGTGCTTCGCAGGGTGTCATTGGTCGCTACTACGGTCGTATCGGGGGATTGAGGATTTCCGATATGGGAATCGTTGCGCGAAAAGATATGCGACAGAGAACCGGACAAACCCCGGCGCTTGAAATAACTCATCGTGGTCTGGTTCATCAACACTTTGGTCCATTGAATCGATACGGTATCAATCCGGGTCCGAGTTTCCTGAAGATTGGACAACATGTCAGCATTGATTTTGTCGGACACCTTGTAATTAGCCGTATTTGACAGATTGTGCCGGTACGATAGTTGTTTCTTGAACATTTCACGCTGGTCGGAATATTCGTATAAAGTTTCATTCTTTGCCCGGCTCTTTTCATTACCGAGTCTCAGTATATTGGTGATCGATTTTTGCCTCTGGTCCAGATCGTTGGGTGAGGACGGATCATCATAATTTATCACAATGATTAAGTTAGAATCAACATTGATGATATTAAAATAAGGATTGGTTCCCGGAGATGCTATTTGTATCTCGGTCCGACCGGGAAATAGATATATTGTGCGAGTGAAATCGGGAGGAAGATCTTCGATATTCACGGGCGGAAAGCTGGGATTGGCATCGAGGGAGTCGAGGTTGATGATTTCGATATCGGCGGTGTCAGGAAGACCGTTTTTTACCAGGACCGTGAACATCGTATCACCGGGACGTGGCCCCGAAGTTAAAAAAGAGACCCAGATATCATCGTCCTCGCCAAAATCATATATGCGCCGTGCCTCATAATTCTCCTGTTTATACTCGGCCATGAATCGGACATTGTCCGAAGGCGTGAATTGCCATTCGGCGCCGGTTGCATCGCGATCTTGCCGGTAGCGGCGGACAATCGACAGAGCCGGCTTTAAGCGTTCACGATCCGATCGGTTGTTTGGTTCATATTGCAGGGGATACTCAATGGCATCAGAGCGGTAAATACGTAGCGGGAAACGCTTTTCCGGCAGGAATGTCGCCTGACCGTAAAATCCTCTAACCCCCGGTGAAACATAGTCGGTTGTCGATTCAAAATCATTCGTGGAGCGGATATAGGTCCCGTATAGCCTCAGATTTGTGGCATAATTGGCGAAATGGCTGTTAACCAGCGGTCCCATCAGGTTCAGGTTGAGAAAATGGCGCGACCCGGTGCGGTTGGCCGAATAGCTCAATGACGTATCGTTCAAATCGGTCTTATAAGACAAGGTTTGCAGATCAACTCCGATTTCTCCGGTCAGATCGGTTTCAGCCGTGGCGGCCGCCGCCAGGATAACCGTCAGTAGCAGCAAGCCTATATGTCCCAGTACCTTTCGCATTACATTTCGCCGCCCTACTTGGTATGGCATCTCGTGCAAAGATTGGAGTTTTCATTCGATTCGATCAGAAAATTCGTATAGGTGTCGTCATGCGGATTATGGCATGAAGAGCACTCAACGTATAGTCCGTCATCCAGCAGTTTGTCCGGATACAACTGACCATTGCCTGTTTTGGAGACGAACCCAGTGGGATCTTTAGAAGCGTCATATGTCACGCCGACCGGGTGATCGTCAGTAAGGTCGGTGCCAACATAGGCATGAGAGCTGCTTGTCAGTTTGCCACCGGCATCCAGCCCCGATCCGCCGGGTGTCCCATAATTTCCTGCACCTTCAGGACCGGGTAGATTATTGAGGGAATTGACTGCGATCGTGCCGTCATGACAGGTCAGACAGACCAGCGAACCATCATGAGGTTGAGAAATGGTCATATCGATTGTCGACGAATTGTATGTTTGATAAAGCGGGGGATTGTTCTCGTGATTCCAGAGCGCTCCTATGGACTGGTCGCCGTTGTGAGTGGTATGGCAAAAAACACATACCTGGCGGGTGCCGTAAAAGAATGCATTGGGGCTGTATGTCACTGAAGTAAAATTGTGCTTGGTCTCGATGACTCCGGCCAGAGAGACGGCTGCGGCCATGATAATCAAGATCGCCAAAGTTGCAAATAGTACCCTTTTCATATTTACCTCAATTAAGTGCCAACATACTTAAACACCTGAATTCTGCCGTTGACAGAGTCTGAGATGTAGATGGTATCCTCGCTATCTATGCAGATTCCGGCCGGGAGGCGGAACTGTCCCGCCCCGGTTCCTGCCGTTCCGAAGCGCAAGAGCAGGTTACCAAGCGAGTCGTAAATCTGGACATTGTTCCGAACGGCATCGGTTACATAAACATGCCCATCCGAATCAACGGCGATATCCCGTGGGCGGGCCATAGTACCGATTCCGACTTTGGTCGGCCCAAAACTGAACAGATAATTGCCGTCAAGGTCGAAAGCCTGAACCGCAAAATGGAATGAATCGACAATATACAGGGTATCGCCCGAGCGGCTCAGGGCGACCGTTAGAGGGAAATGAAACTCGCCTTTTTCATCACCGCGCCGGCCGATAGTTGTCATCAGTTGTCCCTCACGGTCAAAAACCATCACCTGGTGTAACTGCGCGTCGACGACATAAAGTCTGTTTTCCTGCCGGTCAAAAGTGAGACCGACTGGTCCTCTCAGTTGTCCTTCACCGATGAAACGTACGAATCGGTAATCCTTGTCGAAAACAACAACCTTGCCCAGTTTGGTGTCGGCCACATATATATTTTCTGCAGAATCGGTGATGACATAAACCGGTTCGCTTAAAGAACCGTAAGGGCCGAGGGAATTGAAAAACGACGTTCGCCCTGAGCCCCGGTCTATTACCAGAATGCCCTTTCGAGCGGTATCGGCTATATATAACCTTTTCCCACGACCCTGCATCACGCCGTAAGGTTTCCCGATACGAGTTTCGTCAGGTTTGCCGAAAAAGAAATCTTTGATACTCGTCAACAGGCCGCGGGAAAGGCTGGCGCTTCCATAAATCATATCCACATATACTATTTTAGGCTCTTCCGGAGGAGGCGGCCAGGTAATGTCAATATTCTGCGGACGAGTACCGGCACAGCCGGGTAATATCGTCAGCGATATCAACGCCAGCCCGATGATAACCACAAATTTCGTATATCGACCGGTCATAACTTCTCCGTGTGACACCCCAGACAGGTATTTTCCTGATCGCAACGCAGCAAGTGTTCGGAACTGCTGGCATGGGGATCGTGACACGAGATACACTCAAGTTTCCCCGATTTCGATAATTGTATCGATCCCATATACCGTTTCTTCGGTCGTACATTATACGGATGGGTGTGATTTTTGAATAGCCCTTCTTCTGAGGAATGACATTCGAAACAAAGATCCTCCGAAGATTTTGACAGGACCCATCGATTGCTGGTCGCGTGCGGATCATGACAAGCACCACAATGGCCGTCCCGGAACGGCTTATGCTGGTGGCTCATTTCCTTGAACTCCCGATTGAACTCATGGCAGGAAAAACAGAGCACCTCTTCAACATTGACAAGGCTGTTTTGAAATGGGGAGCCGTGAGGATCATGGCAAACGGTACAACTGCCTCCCGCTACCGGGCCATGGATAAATTCCCGGTCAAATTTTTCGATTTTGTCGGAGTGACAGTTATAGCAGGGATTTCGAGAATCGAAAGCGCCCGTCTTACGTACTTGATTGGTTTGCTGATTATGGCAGGTAGCGCAGTCTTCGGTTTTAAGACTGGTATGTAAAAGAGTCCGATCCGCGAAATCGGTATGGCATTCGGTACACCCCTCGGCATCAGAAAGAGGTGCCCCCGGCCGAGAGTGTTTCTCTCTGGGATGACAATCAAGGCAGCCGCCTTCCTCCGCTGAGGCATGAAATTGATAGGGCGGATATAATTTTTTCAGCCGACCTGTGGAATGCGGACTTGATAATATCTCTACCCGCGCCACCTCTCCGGTCGTCATCGAATCATCGCTCAGGGGACTGACCACTATTTCATTGACTCCGTATCCAAAATTGATTAACAGATGGAATACGGAATCAACGACAGCGACTTCATACCGCCGTATGGTGTTGACCGTTACCTGAACCCGAGCGGCATCAGTTTTGCCGACCAGATAGAGATGATCATTGCTTGTACTCAGATATTCAGAGGGAATCAGCATTGTGATTGATGCACACCAGCCGGTGTTCATTGCAACAAAAATAATGATAGTTGTCAACAGTATGTACTTCATATTTATACAAGAGGCAGGATCCAGCCGGCGGCCGGATCCTGCCCTGCAAAAGCAATAGCTCTTTTTAATCCAATCAGCCGGTTACTAGTTTGCCGTATGACAAGCCGTACATAACTGGTTGGTTGATCCATTTTCCTCGCGCAGGAAATACTGCGCATCTGCACCGGTGGAGCCTTTACGGTGTACCGAGTGACAGGTCTCACAAACCATATTATTGGGTGTGGCTGACGCCCAGTCGGCACCGTTAGCCGTCAAAGCATCTTCATCGATCTGATTCGCCCACGGCAACGGAGGATTCAATCCATTGTTCATACTGGTATTGGAGGGCACTCCAGTATAGTGGGTATTGGCGCCAACTGCCGGAGCTCCGCCAGTCGTATGGCAGGAAAGGCAGTAGGCCGAGTTAGCGTTATCAGCCATCAGCAAATAACCGGTGGCTGTACCGGCCGGGTCATGAACGTCGTGGCAGAGGTTACAACCACCCGCAGCAGCCGTCGAAGTCGGATGCTTGGTTTCGGTTCCATCAGCCGTATACTCGGCATAGGCATAGATATCGGTGACCGTCTCGCCACCCGTACCCGGAACCGCTTCCGTGGGTGCAATACCGCCATGGCACGTGGCACAGAAAACACCATTATAGGTGCCGTTGTCATTTTCAGACAGCAAGATCGGATTGGTCAATCCGGCCGGGTTGACAGTCTGAGCCGTAGCGCCGTGGATAGTATGGCACTGATTACAGGTAAAGGTACCACCGTTGGTAAAGTGGGTAATACCAGCGGTATGATCGCCAAGACCCTCAGCTCCGGTGAACGGAGTGGCATCATGGCAAGTTTCGCAATAACTGCCACCGGTTTGGGTGACACCGGCCACCGTGAATCGACCGGTCAAATTCGGGTTCTGGTTATGAACATCATGACATGCTCCGTCACCGGAACAGTCGGCCCCGACTGTTGCATGCTGCTCTTTGGTATCATCAAAAGCAGTTGTTACACCGACGCTGGTAACACCACCATCATGGCAGGTATAACAGAGATCCGCCACTCCGGTGAAGGTACCGCTGGGTGCTGACGCCCACAAATTGTCGCCCAGGGCGTTGTGTGGAGTATGGCAGGCTTGGCAAAGCTTCTGACCACCACCGGTAAGATCATGATCAGATCCCTGAACACCAGCCAGGGCTGTCATCGGCAGAGTCAGAAGGGCGAAACCTACCGCGATTGCGCTGAGTTTCTTCATCACTTCAAATGCTCCTCGTAATGTTGTTTGGTTACTAGTAACGTTACTCAACGTGTTTCTCTTTATTCTAAGGTTCTCTTCTTTTCTGTTAGCCTATCTGAAAAACCAATAACCTGTGCGGCAAACGGTTAACCACATAGAAACGGCCGTCCTTGACAAATACGCCGCGTGGTGTGGCCAAAAAGATATCGTCGCTTTCAAAAGAAGTTATCGCCGACTTAACTTTGCCATCCAGGGTGAAAATCTGGACTATGTTGGCCATCGCATCGCTTACCCAGACATGGCCGGTATTGTCGAGCGTCAACGCTTTGGGGCGTCCGAAGGTTCCGGCTGTCTGTCCCGCATGCCCGAAGGCCCGGATGAAATTGCCTTCCATATCGAATTCCTGGATACGACAGTTGATAACGTCGACAATACAAATAGTGCCGTCATCGGTAACAACCAACTCGTCCGGGAAAACAAATTGACCGGGATCGGAACCCCGCTCGCCTTTGGAGGACAGGATTTTTCCATCTTTATCAAGGATCACGTAACGATGATTTCCGGCATCGGTGACAATCATTCGGCCGTCATCCAGTACAGCCAGGCCGTTGGGGCGGAAAGACTCCATCCCTTCTTCAACCGCAACCGTGATGCGGCGGACAAATTTGCCGTCGACAGTGAATACCTGGATATCGCCGTTCTTCACATCGGTTACATATACCTTGTCGCTTTTGTCTATGAAAAGAGTGAAGGGATACGAAAAGGTACCCTGGGGCGGATTGTCGACCATATCTCCGGGAGTCTGTTCGCCGAAGGAAAACAGGTGTTTGCCGCTGCCATCGTAGCAGTTGACCTGGAAATTCAAGGCATCAGTGATATATATATTCCCTTTGGAATTGACAAATACATCAGCCGGCTGGTTCATATTAAGATTGCCACCCGCTTTGGTGATATCGAACAGATATTTCAAAGAAATATCTTCGAGGACAATCTTATTCTCTTCTTCCTGGGTTTTCAAGTCCTCATCACTGATCCCGAATAAGAAGCTGCGCTCCTTCGAGTACTCTGTCTCTTCGAACTCCTCGTTGAGGCCGGTAATAACATAATAGTAGGTTTCACCGCGGACAAGGTTGTCGCTATCGGCATACCGCGTGGCCGTGGCATTGCCGACAACTTCATAGTCGGAGCCGGAAGTGTTTGATCGATATATGTTATAGGCGATGGATCCCGGCACAGGATCCCAACGCAACATTACTTTATTGCGGTCAAGCCGGAGTCCCGACCATTCAGGCGGATTGAATTCTCCGACAGGAGCACCGGGAATGGTCACTTTCTTTTCTACAGAAAGCAACTCGGCCCCGTCGCTGCCAACCGTCGAAATCTTGTAACTGTATATTTCGCCGGGGCTTAGTTCAGTGTCAAAGTGCTGAGTCTTGGCCGTGGTCGCATATTTCACAAATTCACCGCTTCCAGCTTTGCGATAAACTGTGTATTCGGAAGCACCCTCCATTGCCTGCCATTTCAAACCGACTCGTCCCTTAATATAAAAAGCGCCGATCCACTTGGGACCTTCCGCAGCCATAAGCTGCCCGGCAATCATGACGGTAATGACAATTAACCCTACCGTAAGCATAAGCGCGCGATATCGACTCATAAAAAGTATCCTCTTTCAGAATGTTTCATCAAGCCATACCCACCCAAGCTGTCGTCCATCGTTATCATCGAGTACTAAGGCCTATTCTTGTCTTCCTTGTGACTAATTTCACAAGCCTGTCTTCAAACCCTTCGTCGGGTTTCTCAAAATCAGTTGTCTCAATATAATACGCGATATATCTTCTGTCAAGGATTTACAAGGTCTAATTTATCGTATATGGAGATATTTTCCTAGACTATCTGGTCTTTACGTATTCTTGTAATAGATTACACCATAACAAGATACGATGCTTTAGCAAAAGTCGATAATAATCGTCCTGAAATAAAAGTCGTGACGCTGAAAAAATACCCGTCTTATTTTGTCTTCTATTTCGAAAATCTGACTTTATTCGAGAAAAAATCGTCCCGCTATTTAGCCTTGGATCTCAGCAGTCCCGGCTGCTTGGAGGCATGAGAGGCGTGACAATCGAGACATTTATCGGTACTCAAATCAACCTCGCTATGAATTTTGCCCTCCGTCTCGAAATCATGACAATCGAGACATAATTCATTGTCCTGAAGCCGGTCATCAGAACCGCCCTGATCATGGCAGGCATCACACTCCCCCTCGGCAAAGGGAACATGACTGATCGGCCTGATCAATTTCGCTTCCGAAGAGCCATGAGGATTATGACAATCGGTGCATATTCCCGGTGTCAGGCCATAATGGCTGTCGATGAAAGACTCATCTTCAAGGTCGTGACAGTCGGCACAAATACCCGATTGAGAGTCGGGCGACATCTGAAGATGGGGATTATGACAAACGGTACAATTATCTTCAACGGCGGCATGCACCACCTTGGCCTGCATCAGTTCTGCAATATCATCATGACAAGTGAGACAAAGCTCTTTTTCATCGCTGATAAGATGGCCGCCTGATAGCATAAAGTGAGGTTTGTGACAGATCAGGCAGTCTTCACCCTCCAGGATGGAATGCTTGGGCGCTGTCTCCAATTCGGCCTTCATTGAGGCGTGGCAGTCGAGGCACAACTGCTCGGGTTCTGCCTTGAGCAGCGACCTATGCGATGATTCGTGACCATTATGGCATTTATCGCAACCCTGTTCTTCGTCGACGGCATGAAGCATGCCGGGGTCAAGCCCCTCAAAATCATTGACATGGCACTCGAGACAGATATACTCGGGCGGCATCAGGAAATTGGAACCGAACGGTGAGCCATGGGGATCATGACATACTATGCAACTGGCATCTCCATACGGAGCATGAATCGTCCCTGAGGCATCGGCCGGGGAATCATGGCATTCAGTACAAAGGGAATCCACCGGTCGAGAAAGTAAGCCGGGGAATTCACTCGAATGCGGATCGTGGCAGTTCGTGCAACTGGCATCTTCGTCGGCGATCGGCTGATGAATGAAATCATCGCTTATTTCAGAAATGTCCACATGACATCTGCCACAGATAATCCTGATCGGCCCGTCAAGTTCCACGGCATTACGAAATCCATGGAACCGGTGGCAGGAATAACAATCCTCTTGCTCGAAAGGAGCATGGTTGAATTCCATTTCGAAATCATCATAATATCCGGGATGGCAATCGAGACAGGCCTTTATTTCCTCGCCGTTGACGGCGAGGGGCAACGCAGCCACTATAATGCCGACTAGAATTCCGATCATGGCTGCCCGGCTGGCCTTGAGGACTATATTTTGAAAAAAGCTCATACACATACCCGTTTATACCCGCAAATCCGGGCAATAAATGCCGCGACTTCGCAGAACACAGGCAATATCTATATTAATGACGCCCGGTTGTCAATCCCCGATTGGGTCAATCGGGGAGAAAAAGGACGCGGTCGGGTCGAAATTAACTTCTACATTTTTTAAAACAGCCCTGCCGACGGTCAGACCCATTGAGATATTGGTCAGGGAATGGGGGAAGATATATCCATGGTTTTCCCTGTGGTCGTCAAACAGGTTGATGAATACAAAGGAGGCGCTATCCTGGCGTATGACCCCTTCGGCCTTTCTAATCAAATGGCTATCCGGGTCGATGCCGACGACCAACATTAAGCTATCCTGTTTGTCAAAGTAGAGGTAATGCAGAGGATCATCGGCCCTGATGCCATAACGAATGCCGTCGAAACGTTCCTTTTCTATTGCCAGCGGCATTGACAGCACCAGATAACTGAACAATTCCGCCTTGTACCGGCCACTGTTCAAGGAAATCAAAGTATCGGAAGTTTGAAACCAGGCCTGATCACCATCGATCATGCGTTCTTCAAAACCGCCGGGATGTTTCTTTTCTATTTTATAGCGACGGCCGGTGGCCGCGGTTCTGTTTATATCTACCGAGTCCCGGGTCATCAATTCCAGCATCCGCCAATATTGGGTGACGGAATTAAGTTTTTCAAGGTGAGGGATACCACCGTAAGCGGCCAGGCATTTTTCAACGATCTGCCGGCCATCGGGCGAATCGGCCAGGGAAGAGGCGGCAGTGTAAAGCGAATCATAGTTCAGTTTCGGCCATGATTCATTGTTCCCACCGTGAAATTTCTCATATCCTCCGGCGGATACCGACAGGATGAGCACGGCGATGAATAGTTTGCCGATCATAGAAATGACGCTTGATCGGTGGATTCTATTTTTAATCATTCATTTCTCCTCAATCTTCCGGATAAATAATAGACAGCGCCCTTAGAAACGCCTGCGCCGCCTCTCCTTCTCGTCCTGCCCGGCGATATACCTGGCCCAGGTAATAGTGGATCATCGGATTGCCATGGTTCAATTCCGCGGCCTGCAAAAGAGACTCTATGGCCGGCTCAATGCTGTCCAGATGCGCCTGGCACAAGCCGAGATCGATCAGGGCCGGCGTATACGTTTCTTCAAGTTCCAGGGCGCGGGATAATTTTTCACGGGCCTGCTCTATCTGTTGATTGCGCAATAAGGTTCGTCCCCATCCGGCCCAGGTTGTTGTAAGGCTGCTGTCGAGTTCCGCGGCCCGAGCAAACGCCTCCTGAGATGCCTCAAGCTTCCCCTGAAACCTCAGAATTTCTCCCCTAAGAGCCAGAGGGCCGGGGAAGAGTGTATCGGCTTGATGAGCCAATTCAAGATTCTCCAGGGCTCGGTCGTGCATACCGGTTTGGTTTAACCTCAGAGCCAGATTGTAATAACGAGACGATTTCTTTTGCGGTTGGTATCCCGCGGCAAAAATATGTGTTTGTTTGCTCTCGGCCAGTCCCAGAAAAACCTTGACGGAATCTACCAGTACATCCTGAATCATCATCCCATAACCGCAAGGATCGTAACGGACTATGCCGGCAGTGTCAATTACGGCGGTCGATGGCACGGCGACAACGCCATACTTATAGAATATTTCAAGCCCCTCATCGATAATCACCGGGATTTGAAGGCCCAAATCCTCAATCGCTCGGTCTATTTTTGACCGGACCGCCGGGGTTGTTTTTTGGCCATCGACATTTATCGCCACTACTTCGATCGGATAATCGGCGTATTTCGCCTTCAATTCATTCATGTCCCGCAATTGAGCCAGAGACCGGGGCGACCAGGTTGCCCAAAACACCACAATAACAAGATTATCCCGATATAGATCGCTGATTGATATCGAATTTCCGGAGATAATATCTTCCCCCGAGAAATCATGAGCATCCATCCCGACGGCAGTATACTTGAATGCCGCCGAAGCGTTGGCGGCGGCCATGATAATAATGATGGCCAAAACCAGTTCCACCCGCCTAAAAATGCTGATCGAGGGAAGACGCATCACTTTTTGCCTCCCGCTAGCTTATCGGTCAGGATTTTTTCGAAGGCGTCGGCGGCTTGGACGGTATCACCTTTTATAAGCAAACCCCAGCCGTGGAGGAATGAAGCTTCCCCGTCAGACGGCTTAAATTTCAGGATCTCCTCGGTCAGGGCCAACGGCATCTCATATTCGCCCCGGTGTATGAATATTCGCGCCAGAAGTATTTTTATTCTTGTCGACCGGGGTGCTTTGTGGCGGGCCAGTTCCAGTATTTCTGTCGCCGAAGCGGTGTCACCACCGGCAAGAGAGATTTTGGCCTGGAGAAAAAAAGCGTCGGGATTCAATGAGTCTAAGGCCAGAATCGAATCGATCTTAGCCAGCGCCCGTTCGGAATTCCCTTCGCCAAAACTGGTGTTAGCAGCCCGAAGAAGATTCCGGGCTTCAAGTCTGATATTTCGGGATGTACTGCCCGTATCATCACCCGGAAGTGGGCTGGCAGCGAACAGAATAATACAGACCAGACAAATTTCAAAAAAACGCGTTAACCGCGAACGGTTCATTTACGATGGTACTCCTTAGGAGCATGGCACCCAACGACGCAACTTCCGCCATCTTCCAGCTTGGTGAAGGCCACCGGGAGATCCCAATTGACCGATCCGTAAGGTACCGACTTCCGGATGTGCTTCTCCTGATCGGTGGCATGGGACTGATGACAGGCCTTACAACTTCTTCCTTTAACTTCCTTGTTGACATGGAGATAATGTAAATTGATCTCTCCGTCACGGAAATCGGTCAAGGTTGAAGTCTTTTCGTCCAGGGCAACATCCTTATTATGGCACTCGAAGCACATGGCATAGTTCTCAGTATTATACGCCATATAGAAGTCATGTGGGAAGTATTTCTTTAACAGCCGGTAATTCTCGCTTCCATGAGGATTATGACAGGCATTACAATCTCCATCCTGAACCGGTCCATGTTTGTGCGTACTGTTATCGACAAGCTCCCCTAATTCCTCATGGCACGTGAAGCATAATTCATTCAGTGGCTCCAGAAGCATCCGCGGATAATCGGTGGCGTGAACGTTATGACAGGCGCTGCAATCGCCGGAGGCCACCGGAGGGTGTTCGACTTCAGGGTTCACCGCCAGGTTTTCATGGCAACCAAAACATACTTGCGGACGATTAGTATCCAGCATGTATTGGGCTGCATTCGAGTGGGGGTCATGGCAATTGGTGCATTTTTCCTTCACCGGAGGATGGACATGCCGTTTTCCCATCGTTTCAGTCATTTCCACATGGCAACTGAGGCAAAGCTCTTCCGGCGCTTTTTCCAGTTGGTTGATATTTTGAGAGGCGTGAGGGTTATGACAGACATTGCAATCGCCTCCACCGACCGGACCATGGACAAACTCTTTGCTGAATTTATCGGTTTTGTGGCAATTATAACAGAGATCGGCAGCCTTACCTTTTAAAGTATACTGAAAATCGCTCTGGTGGGGATCGTGACAACCGGTACAATTGCCATCGGAAACCGGGCTGTGCACATGTTCCTGAAGCATCATATCCCGGCTGGTTTCATGACACCCCAGACATAATTCTTCTTTGGCCGCAAAAAACGTGAATTCATGATCCTTATCCGGGGTCGGGACATGGCAAACGGTACAGACTTTCGCTCCAACCGGACCATGAACATACTTCTTGGTTCCCATATCGGCATGACACTTTGAATTTACGCACTGAGCATCACCCTGACCATAAACATTACCGGCGTTGAATATTACGGCGACCGCGATGAGACAGAAGATAGTATGTCTTTTCATCATAACTCCAGTTGCAATAGACTATTTCCCCCCGATGATTCTTCATCGGTCGATTGTAAACAATCGCTTGGAATATTAATCGAAATCAGCAGAAAGTCAAGGGCAAACATTACCAAATTTATCCTTATTCGCTCTCTTCTTTGTCAACGATGCTGCCGTTATCATCAGTCGGGAGCACCTGAATTTCTCGCCCTAATTCCGATCGGAAACTCGGAATTAAAAATGCCGCCGCCTTGCAGGGCGACGGCATCAATTACTATTTGCCTGTCAGAATTTGCAAATTCACCGATTAATCGGAACCATCGGCTCAGGAAGTTATCGAGCTTCGAGCACTTTGTTGCGCTCTTCGTTCATCTCTTCCTTGGCCAGATAGACCTGCTGATTAATCCTGGTGAAACTTTTCCCGAAATCACGCATCGCCATGATTTCATAGACTGAATAATCGTGCAGACTATAGATAAGCTTCAGATTAACCATGTTGACCATTTCATCATCGGTCAACTGAATTTCTTTCCATTTCCTTTGGGGAGTGGTATTGAATTTTTCATAAATCGGTCCGTAGGCCTCACTCTTGATTGATCCCGAGATGATGATATAGAAATCGGTGGCTTTGATAGAATATTTTTCACAGACGGATGACCACGAAGCCCCGTTATGACGCATATTTGCGACTTTTTTTGGTGCGGCGTCAGCGTGATCGGCGACAAAGAACACTACCGGCAAATCCTCATCGACAATACCGGTCTGAGAAATTTCCTCCACCTCATCGGTGGATATACCATAATAATTGCCGATCGACTTAAAATAATCGGCCTGCAGATTGACCGCGGCGGCAGTCAGAGATAAAACCGCTGTCACGGAAAATACCAGCAAAATAACGCCAACTGATTTTAACATAGAAAAACTCCCGTATCTCGTTGTAAAGCCCATAGTTTATTTGGCGGTCAAGCCCCCAATATTATTGCTTTGTTTCACTATCGACCAAACCATGGTCGATGACGCTAAAATAAAGACAATTATATATTCGCGATCAAAGATTGTCCTTTACTTGACCAGTTTTGTCTCGATTAAATCCTGAAAGTCACGGTTAATTGTTTGCCTTTTCATTTTGGAGACGAGGTGTGTTCGACTCTGGCCAAGCCCGCCAACCAAGTAAGCTTGCCTTTAATTCTTTCCTCAAAAGTGTTATTTCTCATAGCCATTTAAGTATCTGTATTTTATATTTGATCTTGAACAAAATGTACTGGTCTGTTTACAAAAACTGATTTAGAGGAATAAAAGATGGCCAAAGATCTTTCCAGGTTAAAACATACAACCGTGAATATAAAAGACGGTGGAGAAGTTATAATAATTGATACAGGATCAGTTATCGATGCAGAAGCAGAAGCGATGCTGCAGGCCTTGCATTCACGTTCTACAGGAGGGTTAAGAAGTCATTTAAAAATATTGGCCGAAAAAGGGGCCGACAATTTTATGGAGAAATTTTACATTGGTTACGGACATCATTCAATAGGGGATTGTGGAGACACGACAATATTTATAGAAGGCGTATCTATGCCTGCCGTCAAGGCGGTTCAGGATAATCCTCTTTTTAGGGGACAGGAATCTTCTACGAGGTATCTTGATTTTTCCCAACAGTCCTTTATCGACCCAACACAGTCAGAAGAAGGAAATGCCCTCTTAGAATTGCAGCGACAATTCTATATTGATGCTCATGAACCTACGAGAGAATATTTGAAAAAACTTCACCTCAGAAACGAGGAAGAAAAAATATCGATTTATGAAAAGGCCATAGATGCCAGGACATTTGATATTACCAGAAGTCTTCTTCCGGCAGGAGCATCTACGAATTTTGCATGGCATACGGATCTCAGACAAGCAGCAGATAAATTGTTATTTTTAATGCATCATCCTTTATCGGAAGTCAGAAATATGGCTTCGAGCATAAAAGAGGCGCTTCACAAACATCACCCTCATTCTTTTGGACATGAAATACCTAATGAAACTGAAACATATCAAAATTTAATAGCAGAAAATTATTATTACCATGATCCGGAATGTTCTGATGAACCGGTAATAAATTTTAAAAACATTAATCATAGTGAATTGAAAAAATATGATGACCTTTTCAAGAAAAGACCTCCCAAGACGGGACTTCCGAAATTTGTCGGGCAAATAGGCACCCTTGAAATTAAATATCAGTTAGATTTTGGTTCCTTTAGAGATATTCAAAGACACCGGGCCATAACTCAAAGGATGCCCTTACTTACTACTGACCTGGGATTCAATCAATGGTATATTGATAATCTTCCGAAAAAGGTCAGAGAAAAACTACCGGAACATTTAAATATGATTGAAAGCACAATTGGTGAAATGAGCATTTCCAGAGAGTTGCAACAATATTTTATACCGATAGGATATAATACGTCAAATAAATTTACAGGAGATTTACCGGCGACAGTTTACATGGTGGAAATTCGAGATTCCAGGTTTGTGCACCCAACATTGCAAAAAGTAGCCCATAATATTGGAGAGCAAATTACTCATCATTTAGGCATAAGATTGAATGTGGACCCGGAACCAAACCGGTTTGATATTAAAAGAGGGGAACAAGATATCATCGCTTTAGATGAATAAAGGAACACTCTATTCTGATGAAATGTGGCTTTTACATTAGCTCGGCGAATGATGAGACGCAGGAATATTCACATTTGAGATGGCTTGTAACTTCTTGACTCACAGTTAGTCCGTAGGTTGTTTACCTTGTGCTCTTGACAATCCTCTTCTCATTGAGTCAGATCATAATGGCGACAGCCAAAAACATGATATATTCATGCTGGCCTTCATTGATGATCTTCGAACTGTTGAGAAGGTGGCGGCATGAGGGACATACAGGACAAAAAATTGGGGGTGATCTCGCAATTCACTGTCGCACAGACCATTCCGCTTCTCGATAGACCCATCAGGAATATCAGTCAGTGTCATATATTAAAATACGGGCTGGTAGACGTGGATGCCTGCCAGCCATCGTAAACAATCGGGCCATCGCATATACGGCCCGATATTCAACCACATTCTGTTTAGCCGCCCGGTTTTTATTTGTTTATGCAATCGAGGGGCGGGCCGTTGCGGAAAATAAAATTGATGAGAAGGACGGCGTCACCAATGTCCAATTCCAGATCGCCATTAAGG
>DAOUTW010000116.1 GCA_030668485.1 Candidatus Zixiibacteriota bacterium | reverse complement strand
CTTCCAGGCGATTCTGTATCCGTCCGGTCAGGTTACTCTCCAGTATGGGACGATGAATCCCGGCGCCGATGCCGACGGCCTTGAAGGAGCGACCATTGGTATTGAAAACGCCGACGCCACTGAAGGACTTGAGGTGGTCTTCAACGCCGCCTATATGCATGACAATCTGGCAATCGAATTCTTCATGCCGTACCAATGGATGACACTCAGTCAATACGGCGGCTCGATCTTGCCGGGTGAATCGGATACGGTCTTATGTACTTTCACCTCCGTCGAACTTGATACCGGGGTATACAATTCCGATATCGTCATCACCAGCAACGATCCCGACCCGGGCGACAGTCCGATGACGATCGGAGCCGAATTGACGGTGGTCGGATCGGCGTATACCTGTGGCGACGCCAACGGCGATGAAGATGTCAATATCGCCGACGGCGTGTTTATCATCAACTACGTTTTCAAAGGCGGCCCGCCGCCCGATCCGTTGTGTCTGGGAGATGCCAACGGGGACGATGCCGTCAATGTCGCGGATGCGGTGTATCTCATCAATTATGTCTTCAAAGACGGCCCTGCTCCGGTGGAGCCGTGCTGTCTTTGATGAAAAATAATGCCTAATCTTGAATTCCGAAAGGCCCCGGAAACGGGGCCTTTTTTTATGTAGACTACATCCCCAAAAACCGTATGCAAACCATCAAGTAGGCACGTACTTGTATCAGAAGTAGATTGGTTCAAGTAATTAGAAAGGAGTTGGGGATGTCCAAACATATCGGAATCGTCGCCTGCAGCCCCGTAGGCGCCGAACTTTGCTACCGAACCATCTGGACTGAAGCTCATCAGCGAATGGGAGCATACACGAATCCTGAAATTTCCATACACTCAATATCACTTAGCAAATATATGACCCTCTTTGAAGCCCAGAAATGGGAAGATGTTGCCGAACTGATGCTGGCTTCGTCGGAAAAGCTGGCCGCAGCGGGAGCGGATTTTGCCATTTGCCCGGATAACACCGTTCATGAAGCTTTTGATCTGGTCGCTCCAAAATCGCCGATCCCGTGGCTGAGTATTTTGGAGGAAGTCAGAAACGGCGCCATATATAAAGGATATAAATGTCTTGGCATTCTGGGCACAGAATATATCATGACCAGCCCGATCTATCAGAAAAAGTTAAACGATGCCGGAATTGAGACCAAAATTCCAAATGACAAAAATCGAAAAAAAATAAATGAATTAATTTATGAGGAACTGGCCAACGGCATTTTCAATGAATACCAGAAAATGTATTTCAATAAGGTCATAAAAAAATTCAAGAGTTACGGGGCTGAAGCCGTGGTTCTTGGCTGCACCGAAATCCCACTTGTGATCGACCCCACCGATTGCCCTCTGCCGGTTCTCGATTCGACCCGGATGCTGGCCCGTGCCGCCCTTCGAAAGGCATTATCGGAAGAATAGACGTAATGACCCTATGCGTTTAGTCCATCGGCAAATTAATTTACGCGTCGTCAGGAACCCTTTCCTGATACGGCCTGTGGGTTCCCCCCACAGGCTGATCTGCCCCAGGAGTTGATGATTTGTGCCCGGCAAATGTCCACATCTGCCGGGTAATCGGACACAGGTGGACATCTCCCGTATACAACACCAGTAAAAAAAGGGTTGCATTAACTAAAGATCATATTATAATAAGAACAAATATACTCCTTATTATATTCTGGGAGTGTAACTCATCTACAGATCATAACTTGTCTGTCGATTTTTGACAAAAATTCAAAGCGTTATAACATCAAGGCTTTTCAATAAAGGCCGGGGGAAACGATGAAAAAATATGCCATCCTGACAGGAATAATAATCATTCTCGCAACGGGGTTTATGCTCTTCCCGCTCGACCATGCCCGGCGAGCGGACTCCGTTTCATATTATGCCCAGGAACGGATGGCCCGCCTTAAGGGCCGTAAAGTTCCCAAAAAAGAGCGCCGCCCCAACGAATGGTTTTACAGCCAGCGCGCCTATCCTAACCAGACTATCCCCAATGAAAAACATATTGCAGCCCTTGAAACTGCACGGCAGTTAAAACAGGAATCAGCAGCTCAGAAAAGTACCCTCTTCACCAGTTGGGAAATGGTCGGCCCGCAAAATATCCCCGGACGAATTACCGATCTGGCGGCTCATCCCGATTACCCGGATACTATTTACGCTGCTTCCGCGGCCGGAGGCATTTTCAGGCATACCTTGCCCTATCATGAAACCGACTGGGAACAGATATTCGATGATGCTGGAATCCAGTCGATGGGGGCAATAGCCATTGATCCCGATGACCCCAATATCATCTGGGCCGGAACCGGTGAAGCCAACAACGCCGGGGACAACTATGAAGGTACCGGCATATATAAATCGACCGATTATGGCACGACCTGGAATCAAATGGGTCTCGACAGCAGTTATCACATCGCCCGGATTGTCATTGATCCCTGGCGTCCGGATACCGTTTATGTCGCCGTTGCCGGAAAATTGTTCGGGAGAAATCCCGATAGAGGCGTTTATATGACCCCCGACGGCGGCCAGACCTGGGAACAATTGTTTTTTGTCTCCGATTCCACCGCCTGTATCGACATCGCCATCTACAATGGTGACATTATCGGAGATAATATTATTATTGCAGCCATGATGGAGCGTTACCGCACGCCGGCGACCCGAAAAGTGGGCGGCATAACCAGCGGCATATGGAGATCGACTGACAATGGAGCCACCTGGGAAGATCTGATGGGTACAGGTGGATTGCCGGCCCATTCAACTGACATTGGACGAATCGGCCTTAGCTTCAATCCCACAGACTTTGGCCCCGGTTATATTCTGGTTGCCGATGCCGTCGGTGATTTTCTCGGAATCTATATGGGGGCGATTGATGGTTACACCTGGGAAGATTACGATCCCGATGATCATCTAAATGAGCTTAACGGCTCCTGGGACGGCGGCTGGTACTTCGGAAATGTCCGCCATTCATACCCTCCATATGAGGAACGGGTATACGCCCTGGGACTTGATCTATATATGCGAGATGGCTATTACAACAACGTATGGAATGAAATCAAGGGCAGCCAGCATGTCGATATGCACGCCATGTGGATCGACCCCAATGACCCCGATCATATATATTGCGGAAATGACGGCGGTGTCTACCAGACGAGTGACGGTGGTAATAGCTGGGATCATGCCGAGTACATGGACAACTCCCAGTTCTATGCGGTTGAAATCCATCCCAGATATCCATATGTTGTCGCTGGCGGCACCCAGGATAACGGCACCATGTGGAACCGCACTTTTGACCCCCATAATTGGGAACGTATAGCCGGCGGCGACGGCTTCTATGTTATCATTGATTATATCAACACAAGCACAGTTTACTGCGAATACCAGTATGGCTATCTGATTAAGAGTATCGACAATGCCGAGACGTTTTTTTCTGCCATGAATGGCATGGATTATGACAACGAGCGTCATAACTGGATGACGCCGATTGTCATGGACCCCTATAACCATATGGTTCTCTATTATGGTTCGAACATCCTGTATCGAACCGATGACGGAGCTGCCAATTGGACGGCCATCAGCCCCGACCTGACCAATGGCGATGACCCGGGTGTCTTGAGCTATGGGACGATAACCACTATCGCCGTTTCCCGACACGATAACGATGTCATCTGGGTCGGTACCGACGACGGCAATGTCCATGTCACCACCGATGGCGGCACCAACTGGAATCTGCGCAACAGCGGGTTGCCTAACCGCTGGGTGACGCGCGTCGCCTGCGACCCGGTCTATCCCCCGGTGGCCTATGTCACCCTGTCCGGTTTCGAGGAAGGGGACAATGAAAGCCATGTCTACACCACTTCCGATTACGGCCTGAACTGGGTTTCGATCAAAGGTGATCTTCCCGATGTCCCGGTCAATGATATAATTGTGGATCATCACAACAATACCGTTAAATACCTGGCAACCGATATAGGTGTTTTCATCACTGAAAATAACGGTGTCAACTGGGAACTGCTTACTATCGGCATGCCAATCGTTCCGGTATGCGATATCGATTTCCATGTCCCCTCGCGTACACTCATCGCGGGAACGCATGGTCGTTCCATGTATAAAACCGAGGTGCTATGTCCCGGTACGACCGATAGCGATGCCGACGGTTTCCCCGATTTGTGCGACAACTGTCCCGGTGATAATAATTCCGATCAAACCGATACCGATTATGATTTCATCGGTGATGCCTGCGACGACTGTACCGACATGGATAATGACGGTTATGGCGACCCCGGTTATGCCAACAACACCTGCCCCGAAGATAACTGCCCCGAAGTATATAATCCGGACCAGATCGATTCCGATGGCGATGGTATTGGCGATGCCTGCAATTACCGCATGCCGACATGGGATACCGTCTCGACTTCATGCCTGAACCTTGTAGTGGGATCCAACGGAAATTTCGGTAACCGGGGGACAGATGGTGACCAGGCTGGTATGACAATGGATTACTCCATGAGCGGAGACTGCGATCCATCGGCAGTAATGTATATGTTCGATGGTTCTCCCCTGCTGAACTATCACGATGGCAGTGAATGGGTCTCTCATTTTTCCATGTACTTCGATCAATCATTCATCCTGGTTACCGATCTCAACTGGCCCGTTGCGACCGAAACAACCCCCGATTATGATAAATATGAAACCGGAACCTTTACCACTCCTGATGGCGATCTGGCGCTTGAAAAAACCTGGTGGGCGCCCAAGAATCCCGACAGTTGCACCTTTATCATTCAGCGTTTGCGGATATATTCATATGATGGCGCCGCCCATGCCGGGCTTAATATCTGCGAGGCAGTTGACTGGGATCTGCCCAACGATGACCCCCCCTTCGCGACCAATCTCGGTGGGTACGATGACATTCACCGATTGCTCTACATCCAGGGTTATGAATACAACGGCTCCGGATGTCAGCCCAATGACAACCGCTACGGCGCCATGGCAATGATGGCATATTATGTCAACGATTCCACCGCTATCGATTCGGTTTCGCCGCCCTACAGCGCTTATGTGGTTGATAACGAAACCTATGTCTACCCGAACAATGGATGGAGCGGAGATGTTACCAACAGCCTGATTCAGAATTCCGGATATGGAGTCATGGGTGCACCGGCTGACATGAGCATGATCATGACCTATTTCTACGATTATACTCTGGCGGCCGAGGACACACTGAATATCTATACCATCCTGACCACGGTTGAAAACGGCACCGGCCCGTCATCGGCCGATAAGGCCTTGAATGATCTGACTGACAATATCGCCAAAGCCAAGCTATGGACCGACGATCATGTGATCCCGCTTGACGGCAGTTCCTATGTCTGCGGCGATGCCAACGGTGATGGAACTGTCAATGTCGGCGATGCCGTCTTCCTGATCAATTATGTCTTCAAAGGCGGCCCCGCGCCCGATCCGGAATGCCTCGGCGATGCCAACGGCGACGGCGGTGTCAATGTCGGTGACGCCGTTTACCTGATCAGCTATGTCTTCAAAGGAGGCCCCGCTCCGGTGGAGCCCTGCTGCCTTTAGATAGATTGATTCAAGAATGATAAAAGAGGCCGGATATTTTCCGGCCTTTTTTATTCCGGCAGGGGCCGGTTTTTGGCTGTCGCGCGTATGACCATAATCTGAGCCAAAAAACGCCTTTTCTATACCAAAACACCCTTTTTTGGCACAAAAAATGGCTTAAAATGGCTTTGAATGGCTTTGAAAAAAGGCGATGTTGTTGCCGCACAACGATAAAATGGCTTTGTTTGCTCATTTTTGCATGTTTTCAAGGTCTTTCCTCCATTGGGGCATGTTTGGTCTGTTATTTCTAATGCTTTCTTTCATATATATGCCTTTCTCGTTCAGGTTCACTTAACAGGATCGCATCAGGATCAACAGCGATTTGATGTCGATTTTGGTGGCAAGGCCACTTTTTGGCTGTCGCGGTGGCGGGGGCCACTTTTTGGCTGTCGCGTAGATGAACAGCGTAATGTAGTAGAATTACTGATTTATCATGAAACCCGGACCAGAGGTCCGGGCCACGCTGGATACTGGTCCCGCGCACCCGGCACCAAACCGCGATCAGAGATCGCGGCCACCCGTCAAAAACAATGCTTGACAAAAGAAATAGATTAGCCTTAATTATAAAGGCAAAGGGCATCTAACGGGATATCTGCCAGGGATTAATTGTAGAATGCAATTGTGAGACGGACAATTGGCGATGATTCTTCCATATTTTAGCGGGGGATTTGTATGGGAACCTTTTTTTACTTTCGCCGGCGTGTGACGTCTGTCGGATTTTTATTTATGGGATCGATCTTCTTATTGTGTTTGTGCATTTCGCCGTTACGCGCCCAGGGGCCGATTGGCGACCCCAATGAAGTTTGGGTGAATACGTCATCGGGCGATACAATTTGTGTCGGTGAAGAAGTTTTGATTCAAGTTTCTATTTCGAATTCCACTCAAATTACAGGAGTGGTTTTAACATTTAGTATCTATAGTATGGATGGTGTTGAGTGGGATTGGTTGACGCAACCGGACGGTAAAAATGTATCAATCGTTCCCGATAGTCGCTGGGATGAGTACTTTGGCTACGTTTTGACTAATTATGCAACCGATCCTCCTAACGGAGACCAGGGAGATTCAATATTTGTCAGTTTTTTTGAGCCATTTACAATTATGCCGGCCGGACCGCTGGAACATATGCTCAATATTCATCTGAAACCAACGCGGACAGGGACTCTCTGTATCGATTCCAGTTTTATCCCCCCATCTGATCCGCAGTGGAATTACCATGCCATGGGAGAACTTATCCAGCCGACTTGGGGCGGTCCTTACTGTTTTACCGTAATCGAAGCGCCGACCGGGGACATCAATTGCGACGGCAAAGCTGATGTTGGCGACGCCGTCTATCTGATCAATTGGATATTCCGTTACGGTCCGGCGCCCTGCAGGTAGCAGCGAACACCAGGAACGCTTGGCTAAACGTACAGAGGCCGTATTATTAATAGTCACGTAGATCGGTGGTTAAGGAGGGGTATGCACACAATGCAATCAAAAATTATCCTGACAGCTTTCACGATTTTATTCATAACGGGAATCATATCAGCCCAGGATCCCATCGGTGACCCCGATGAAGTTTGGGTAACTTCATCATCCGGAGATACGATATGTGTTGACGAATTGGTCATGCTTGAAGTATATATTGCTAATAGTAATATATACAATTCAGTTGCCGTTGGACTTGAGCTATATTCTCCTGATGATGCTGATTGGGAATGGGTCGACTTGGGAAATGGGGGTGAATTCGGAGCATTTGATCTAATTGAGAACACTCGGTTGCAGATCGGTCTTGAATTATTTTTGCCCGAATGGGCGCCAAGTTCTCCATCCGGGGCACCGGCGGATAGTTTTGGTATTAGCGCTGTGAGCTTTGCCCCGCCTCATTTTGATCCGGGTCCGATGGAACACACATACAATCTGGGTATTCGCCCTACCAGAGTAGGGACTATATGTATCGACAAAGGCTTTATCCCGCCGGCATCGGTATCCTGGGTTTTTGACGGGCCTGACGCAACTATTATACCGTCCTGGGGCGGACCATACTGTTTTACCGTCATCGAAGCGACAAAGGGAGATATCAATTGCGACGGTAAAGCCGATGTTGGCGACGCCGTCTATCTGATCAATTGGATATTCCGCTACGGCCCGGCACCCTGCAGATAGCAGCGAACACCAGGAACGCTTGGCTAAACGCACAGAGGCCGCATTAT
>DAOUTW010000041.1 GCA_030668485.1 Candidatus Zixiibacteriota bacterium | reverse complement strand
GTCATATACTCCCTCATCATCGTAATCGGTTGGCCAATGAAACGTCCCGCTGAAATCTTGATTATCAGTAAAAACGGCCGAATCCGGGAGACCTGACGCCATTAGGATTGGCACGACCATATCGGAATCTGTGGCATTGACGACAAAATGTATAACATGAGTTTCTTGCGCCACTACTGAGTCAATCGGAAGAATCTCCGGAGGATAATTGATGTTTTGAGACCCCTCGACAATTGTACCCAACGCCATACAGCAAAGGGCGTGGGTTAATATGATAGTTTTGATGTATCTCATGGTTTCCCTCCCACGCGATATGATATGTAAACTGTAATGCAAACTGCAAATCTGAACTGGATAAAATCTATTATGTAAATGCAAGATAGCGGTTTGTGGCCATATGTCAAGAGTTTTATAGGAATGCGTACCCCACCGGGTAATGTCAAGATTAGTGTGTAAAAAAGTGTATTCACGATAATCAGGCGGCCTTTCTTTGCAAATGTTTTCTGCGGCGTCAGGAACCCTTTCCTGACGCTCTCTCTATTGACGGCCCGCCCACCTACCACCAATCTTTACCTTGACACTGTAAGGCGATTTTTATAGACTGAATTGGGTCTCATAGATAGGCTTGCGGGCTGTCTATGTGTTGTGAGTGGCATCACCATCCGCAACAGCGGATGATTAACAGACACAGACGGCAAGACTGCTCTTCCTCGGCATCGTCCTTTCCAATGTCTTGCCGACCGATCCCATCCGAGAGGAGGTGAATTCATGATTTATTTAATCGATCCCACGGAAGTATCGAAGAACAGATGTCAGGACTTCTGTAAGATAGTTATCAGCCCGCTTTATGGGGTTGTCGTATGGCCCCTACCGTAATTATCGGTAACGTCTCTTAACTGTTCCGCAGGGATTGATCTGCCGCCGTGTGTTTCAGCCCTGCGGAATATTGATAGCCCACCGCCTTGAGTCCGTCTCAAAAGCAGATATTAGATGTTTCTCACGATCCTGCCGCCGCTTTACGGCGGTGTGATCGTTAGATGGCATAATCATTTACTGCAGGGTCACAATCCGCAAAAAGCGGATCAGGACCCTGCAGAACAGCAACCCTGCAGAACAGCAAATTTTTGCGCGGCGCCAGTAATTCTTTCCTGACGCCATTTTAGTGCTATATCGATCCGGTCGGGAAAGGATTCCCGACCGCGCTGGGTGATCCCTCCCCTAGACGCCAACAATTGTCTTGTTAGAGGCTGCAAATCACACTAACTTGGCAATAGAAACTCAAACGGGAAAAACGTATGAACGGCTCCATCAAGGTCCCGACCTCGGGACAAACACAACTGGTCGATATCACTTCCGAGGTGCAAACGGCGGTCTCTGACTGTAAAATCAATGAAGGTTTCGTCATCGTCTATGTCGCCCACACCACCGCCGGTATTACTATCAACGAAAACGCCGACCCCAGCGTCAAAAGCGATATCCTCATGCATCTCGATGAGATGGTCCCGCAATCGGGCAAATTCCGCCACGCCGAGGGCAATTCACCGGCCCATATCAAAGCCAGCCTGATGGGATCGTCAGCCACAGTGTTTATCGCAGAAGGAAGGCTATGCCTAGGTACCTGGCAGGGGATCTATTTCTGTGAATTCGACGGGCCTCGCTCCCGCAAGGTATGGCTCAAAATAATCGAGGGATAATGCTGACCATTCATATAATCACTGTCGGGCGCGACAAAAACCGCTGGGTCTCCGAACATATTGAACATTACGACAAGCTGATAAAAAAGTACGCCCGCCTTGAATTTACAGTTGTTCCTGAGGCGAAATATGCAAAGGGAACCGATATCAGCAAAGCCCTGATCGCGGAGGCCGAAGCGATTGAGGCCAATCTCAAAGGCGGTTACCTGTTTCTGCTCGATGTCAAAGGCAAAACCTGTCCCACCGAAATCTTTGCCAGGAAAATCGAAAAGCTGCAGGTGGACGGGCATTCCCTGATTGAATTTGTCATTGGTGGCCCCTATGGCCTCGCCCCGGCTCTCAAATCGATCAGAGAGCCGAAAGGCCTCTGCTTCAGCTTCTCCGCTATGACAATGTCGCATCAGATAACCCGGCTGGTACTGCTGGAGCAACTATATCGTGTCCTGAATCTAAATGCCGGCGGCAGCTACCACAAGTAATCACCCCTCCGAATAATTTAAAAAAAAGGAGCCTGCTTTGCGGCAGACTCCTTGAAGTAGAGATGGGCTTTTCTATTTCAGCAAAATCATTTTCTTTATCGCTTCGGTGCCAACTGCCTGGGCGCGGTAGAAGTAGATACCGGAGGCAACCGTCTGACCGTTCTCATCGCGGCCGTTCCACTCGAAAGTGATATAGCCGGCCTCAGCGTAGCCGATCCAGCGTTTGACCACTTGACCGGTGATATTGAATATCGTCACATTGTAATCGGACGCAGTCGGCAGAGCCATGCTGAAGGTCGTCGTCGGATTGAACGGGTTGGGCTGGTTCTGAGACAACTCCAGCGCCAGAGGCAACATGGCGTTGCCGATTTCAGATCCCAGGACCCGGCCATAGTAATCGGCGACATCGAGTTCAACCAATTCAATGGTACCGCCCTCAGACATTGAGATATTAACCAGATCGGAGGTTCCGGCTTTGATCATCGCTCCGGCTTCGAAACTGTATACCAGGACTCGGAATTCATCATTGAGCCAGCCCGATTTGATCTCCATACCTTCTGCCGCTTCAGCCAGTACCGGTTCATTCGGCGTACCACCCTCGCAATTGAAGATCAGCAGCGCCGCCCCGACATCATGCTCGGAATCGAGCGAGACCGTTGCCTTAGACCCGGTTTGGCTGCATATACCGATAACGGGATCGCTATTGATAAGTTTCTTCGGATATGGCGGGGCATCGCCGATAATTACACGGATCAGGTATACCAGGTCGGCAATTGAAAGTGTCATGCCGTCGGCGTTGACATCCGAAGCGGCAATTTGTCCGGCCACCGAGATAGTAAAGGCGCTCAGACCGCTGATAAAGTAGTTGGTGTAAACAACCGCATCCGCGATTTCATACGCGACACCGTTCAAGTTCAAATCGCCGCGGGCATCGATCGAGTCAGGATGGGTGATACATAAGTAGCCATTATGCAGGCTGATGCAGCGGACCGGTTCGAATTTATCGCCGATAAGACATTCATCGGGAACGCCGACATGCGGAAAACGCGCCGACTCGGGATAGGCGGCATCGTTGGACTCATCCCAGATGATATTCCCTTCCGGACTGTAGATGATGTTATCGACATACAGGTACTGCCCCGTAGGATCGGAGAAGCCGTTATCGCCGCAGTCCATCCAGAAGAATTGGATCGGAATATTCTGGCCGCCCAAATTCAGGTCATTGGATACACGGAAGGTTATCGAGGCGATGGTGCCGTCCGGATTGAGTTGCTCGGCCGGAGGATGGAACGGACCGTTGTTGACGTCGGCGATAGCGACCATCCGGATCAAACCGGACGGGCAGGGCGCTTCGCAATTGCCCTGATCACCGAAGCGATAGGTGAAGTATTCCCATCCTTCGATGGCGGTGCCGATATTGGCCCTGAGGAAACTGAGTGCCGAAGCATCATAAGCGATCAACATATCATAGGCGGCAATATCATTGGTCACATTGGCGATAATATCGACCGATGTCACCTGGCCGGAGTTGGTACAGCCGCGATCTTCAATCGACACCTCGATACAAGTAGAACAAACCAACGCCGGTAGAACATTCAGGCACCAGGTTTCATAAACCGTATCGCAGGCATCCTCGGCCCGGAAGCGGAAGCAATATTGTGCGGTATCGTTGGTCGGCGGCGTGAAAGTCAAATCGCCGCAATTGAATACCGGATTGAAGCTGAACTCGCCCAGCCCGGAATCCATAACCAGCGTCACCTCGTCATAATCACCGTCGCCGACACAGATATCGGCGATGAAGATCGGGGTATCGTCGTCGTTGCAGCGAACCACCGTTTCAATATCAGGCAGGCTGATCGCCGGCGGCTGATTCGGCGTGGCAACGATCGGAATCGTCAGAGTATCGGCCAGGCCACAGACGTCGATGGCGATAATATCGAGCGTACAATCAACCTCGGTAGTGATTTCCAGGCAGACTCGATTATTGGCGGCATCGAGAATAACACCGGTGCAGTCCCCGAGAACCCTGATCGTCTCAATATTGTTATCGGGATCGCTGGCGGCATAATCGATGCAGATATTGACCTCGTGACAGAATTCTATCTCACCCGGAGCCTCCCCGGTAATCACCGGGGGACGATTCATGACCGTCGTCAGAACGAACTGGCAGGAATCAATACCGCATTCGGTGGAATCGATAACGGTTATAAGATCGCTTTGGTCGCCGCTGGGGAAATAACACAACTGACCCAGGTCGGGAACAAAACTGTACATCGAAGGCCGGATGGTGATATTGCTGCCGGGCTGAATGTCGCCCAGATCGACACAGGTCTGCTGACCAGGGGTACAGACAAAAATGGTCGTGTCGTCGGGACACGGCGGCCTCGGTCCGGGAGATTCAATCAGTTCTACCTCGGCTGTGGCGGTATCCGAGACGCCGCAATCATCGGTGATAAACACGGTGATAGTACACGGTCCGAAGGTATTCGGCGCCCAGCAGATAACATCCTGAGCCTCATTGAAGGTTACTCCGCCGCCGCAGGTCGTGCTGCCGGTCAGGCTGACAATATTGCCCTCGGCGTCGCCGACGATAATCGGGAGACAGACCTCGGTCAGATCACAAAGATACAATGGGCTGTCAAACGGACCGAACTCGACTGTCGGGCCGGTATTAATCATCACCGTAGCGGTACCGGCATCGGTGGCCGAAGCGCCGCAATCATCATAAACCGTGACAGTAATTTCATAAGATCCCGCAACGTCAACGGCAAGGCAGACCCGCTGGTTAGCAGCGTCGTAGTAGGCCGGTTCGGAGACCTCGATAGAATCGATGGTCCCGTCCGGATCGGACATTTCGACCGCCAGGCAAACATCGCCGGTCTCGCAGAGGAAGATGGTGCTGTCGTGTACAATCACCGACGGTTCCGGATTCAGGGACAGGTCTACCGTACCGGTATCGACCGTCTGATGATCGCAGGAATCGGTGACAGTCACAATGATTTCATAGGTACCGGTCGCCGTCGGAGTGAAGCAGACGGCATTGTCGACCAGGCTGTATTCAGGCGGATAGATTTCAATTGTCTTTATATTGTTATCCGGGTCGGAGATATCGACCGGGATACATATCTCTTCAAGATTGCACAGGTACATGGTGCTGTCGGTAACCGAAACCAGAGGCGGATCGTCGAAGGTCACCGTGACACAGAAGTTGCAGGTATCATCGCCGCACGGACCGTAAGCGATAACCTCGAAGCAGTACTCTCCTTCGGTATCGGCGTAGAAGGTCAGCATCCCATTGGCATAAGAAGCGTCAGGGCTGATTTGCAGCTCAGCATCGGCGGGCGAAATGGTTAGCGGTACCGAAATCGAATCGGGTCCGCAGAGATGTTCGTTACGCGGCTCGGGGCAAGTTATCACCGGCAGTTCACCGAGTGAGAGATCGACGGTGACAACGCAGGTGTCGGCATTGCAGTCGCCGGTGGCAATCACAGTATAGATGTATGTACCGGAATGATCGGCAAAGAAGCACAATTGACCGCCGCTGTAATAACCGCCATCTTCAAGCACTATTACGTCGGCATCGGCCGGGGTGACAGGAACATCTATACAAACCGTATCCGGCTCGCAGATACTTCTCTCTATTATTCCTTCGGGGCAAGCCAGGGAGACATAGCTGCCCTGGATGACGCTGACACAAACGGTATCGACACCGATCGCCCCGCAGGAATCGGTTGCCCTCATAACAATGCAGTACTCGCCCGCTTCCTGAGGGGTGAAGCAATAGGTTCCATCGTTAAAGGTACCGATATCGGGAGTAAACTGGATCGACTCCAGATTCCTATCGATATCAATGACCACGAAACCATCGAGGCAGATTTCAGTCGGCTCGCAGAAAAGAACTGTCTTATTCGCCGGAGCATCGACCATCGGCGGGAAATTATACCTGACTGTAATGATCCCGGTATCGACAGCCACAACGCCGCAATCGTCATAAGCCATGACAATCGCTTCATGGTTGCCCGATTCGCTGACACTCATGCAGACGGTTCCGTTTTCAGTGTCATAATAAGCCGGTTCGACAACGACTATGGAATCGATGGTCCCGTCCGAGTCAAAGGCGCTGACAGGAACGCAGAGCACGGCCGGATCGCAGAGGAAGACAGCGGTATCGCCGACTGTCACTTGAGGATCCTGATTGAGCGTAATCACGATTGTGGCAGTATCGACGGCGCTGTGGCCGCAGGAGTCGGTTACCGTGATATATATCTCTTCAGTCCCGGCTCCGATCGGAGTATAGCAGACCAATCCATCGGTTACATCGAACTTGTTGGGACCGACCGTTACGCTGACGACATTATCGTCCGGATCGGAATACTGGTACGGCAGGCAGATTTCCTCAAGGTTGCAGAGGAACAGCGTCGTGTCGGAGATGGTCACCACCGGCGGCGAATCCATTGTGATGGTAAGGCAGAAGTTGCAGGTATCGCTGCCACATTCGTTAGTGGCCACGACTTCGAAGCAATACTCGCCCGGACCTTCGGCCATAAAGGTCAGCATACCGTCGGCATATTCCGCTTCCGGTGTAGTCGTCACGATGGCTGTTCCGGGCATGACACCGAGAGGCACCGAGACCATGCCGGGATCACAGAGATGCATTGAATCGATTTGCGGGCAGGTCAGTTGCGGTCCGGCCATCAGGCTGACATCGAAAGTCACCTGGCAGGTGTCGGCGCCGCAATCACCCTGAGCGACGATCGTATAGGTGTATAGTCCTTCGCCTTCAGCGAAGAAACAGAGTTTGCCATCGGCATAAACGGCGTCTTGTTCCAGTACACTCACTATCGCCGTGGCCGGTTCGATTGCAATTTCGAAACAGACCGAATCGGGGCTACACAAACTGACCGGCTGAATACCCTCGGGACAGGCGATTACAGCATCGGTTCCAAGCTGGTAGTTGACGCATACCGTATCTTCGGCAACCAGGCCGCATTCATCGGTAGCCCGGACGACGAAACAATACTGCCCTTCCTGATCCGGCATGAAGCAATAGGTGCCTTCGACATAAGTGCCGAGATCAGGCATAAATTCTATGTTTACGATGTTTTGATCAACATCGAAGATTTCAAAACCATCCAGGCAAATCTCACCCGGAGTACAAACAAAGACATTGGAATCGGCCGGAGCATCTACCACCGGCGTGCTATTGATTGTCACATCAAAAGTGGCTATATCGGAGTTCGGAGCGCCGCAGTCGTCATAAACCGTTACAGTGATATCGAATGATCCCGATTCCTCGACCGGCAGACAAACAGTACCGTTTACTTCGTTATAATATGCCGGCATCGATACGATAACCGAATCGATATCGCCATCGGTATCAGCGACATTCACCTGAACGCAAACCTCCAGAGGCTCGCAACTGAACAGCGTCGTATCCCCTACCAGGATTGCCGGAGGCTCGTTTATTGCAACCGTTACCATGAACGTATCCGCATCGCTGACGCCGCAGGAATCGGTTGCGGTGAGGATCACCTCATGAACGCCTAATTCATCAGCAAAGAAGCAAATATCGCCATCGGTGATTTCAAATCCTTCCGGCAGAACCGTGATATCAGCAAGATTGTTGTCGATATCGGTGACCTCGAACGGGAAGCAGAGCTGCTGCGGTTCGCAGAGGAACAGCGAAGTATCAGCAGGGAGAGTAACTATCGGGGCGCTGTTTAATGTCACGACCGCCGTGCCCAGCATAGAGGCTGAAGCTCCGCAATCATCATAGACTGTGACCGTGACGTCGTAAACGCCCGATTCGGAGACTTCGCGGCAGACACCTGAAGTATCAGGGTTGTAGTACCAGGGTTCGGAGACAATCACAGAATCGATAACACCGTCATTATCGAGTGCCATAATGGGCAGACAAACAATGGTAGGTTCGCAGATAAAGACGGAATCATCGCCAACTTCGACCGAAGGTCCCTGATTGAAATTGACTTCGATCACGCCCATGGCCGTGTCCGGATTGCCACATTCATCCATAACTGAAAGGTAGTAATTAAAGGTCCCGGATTCGACCGGAGTAAAGCACACCTTACCATCGACAATCGAGAATATATCGGGGCTCACCGTGACCGTGTCGATATTATCATCGGGATCGGAAACAGTGAACGGAATACAGATTTCCTCTGATTCACAAAGATTAACAGTACTATCGGTGGCGGTAATCGTCGGGGGCGAATCATATTCAACAGTGATGCAGAAGCCGCAGGAATCGGCTCCGCAATCGCTCTCGGCAATGGCCGTAAAGCAGTACATTCCGGCCGTATCGGGCATAAAGCTAATCATGCCGTCGGCATATTCAATCGCGGGATCGATAGTGACTGTCGCATTCGACGGAACCACACCGAGCGGCAGCGAAATCATTTCGGGTTCGCAAAGGTGGATAGTCTGTGATTCAGGACAGGTGATTTGCGTGAAGGTTCCGAATTCGGCGGTGATGGTTCCCATGTCGGTCGCCATCTCGCCGCAATCGTCATAAACCGTCACAGTTATTTCATACGTGCCGGCTTCGGCCACCTCAAGGCAGACAACACCCTTTTCGGAATCATAATAGGCCGGCTCGGAAACTATAATTGAATCTATATCTTCATCCGGATCGGTGATAGTCACCGGGAGACAGATCGTGGATGGGGTGCAAAGGAAAATCGAACTGTCGGGCACAACCACCGTCGGCCCTTCATTCAGAGTCACGGTGATCGTACCGGTATCGGCAATAGTCAGGCCGCAGGGATCAGTCACCTGTATGGAATATTCATAGGTACCGGGAGCATCGGCATTAAGGCAAACTTCCCCGTCCCGGAGTTCAAACAGCCCTTCCGGCGAAAAAATCACAGCAAGTGTATCACCATCAGGATCGGAGTAACTTACCGGAACACAAATTTCCTGCATAGCGCAAAGGAACAGAGTGCTGTCGGTAACAGCCAGTTCCGGCGGGGAGTTGAACGTAACCGTGATGCAGAAATGGCAGGTGTCGGCACCGCAGGAATTACTTGCCACGACGTCGAAACAATAATCACCCGGCTCTTCAGCCATGAAATGCAGCATACCATCGGAATATTCAACCTGGGGATCAATCAGCAACTCGGCCGATTCCGGAGAATATCCGAGCGGGACGCTGATCATTTCCGGTCCGCAAAGGTCAATCGTATCAGATGGCGGGCAAACAATCTGCGGGGCTTCATCGATCGTAATATCGACCGAAACCTGGCAGGTATCCTCGCCGCAATCTCCGGTGGCGATCACTGTATAGGTGTATGTGCCTGATTCATCGGCGTAGAAGCAGAGTCTGCCATCGGCGTAAGCCGCGCCCTCTTCAACAATCCGCACTTCGGCAGTGACCGGACTAATCGGCATATCTAAGCAAACCGAATCGGGGCCGCACAAAGTCATTGGCGGTATTTCGACCGGGCAATCGATGACTACGCCTTCGCCCAGTTCGACCGTCACATTAATCGTATCTTCGTCGAGAGCTCCGCAGGAATCAGTAGCCCTGACGACAAACATAAAGGTGCCTTCCCCTTCCGGCATAAAGCAATACCGGCCGTCGGTGTAAGTACCGATATCGGGGGTAAATTCTATATTGGCCAGGTTCTGGTTTCTATCTAGGAACTCAAAACCGTCAAGACAAATCTCGGATAACTCGCACAGGAATACGGTGGTGTCATTGGGAACGGTGGCCTCGGGAGTGTAGTTTACAATCACCCTGGCAATCGCCGTGGCGATAGCGGAAGCGCCGCAATCGTCATAAACGATGGCGGTAATCTGATACAGATTGGTCTCATCCACCGGCATACAAACCCGCTGATTATCGGCGTCATAATAGGCCGGAGCCATCACGACTACCGAATCAATTACGCCGTCCCGGTCAGACATCGTCAGCGGCATACAGATATTGTCCGGCTCACACAGGTTGAAGGTGGCATTTTCAAGGCTGGCCTGTGGGTCCATATTGTAAACGACAATAACCGTCGAAGTATCATAGGCGCTATGCCCGCAAGCATCGGTCACTATTATTTCAAGTTCGTTGATGCCTTTCCTCCAAGGAACAAAACAGACTTCGCCTTCGGTCTGAGACGGATCGAGATAATCTTTCATGCCCGCTACGGTGACACTGACAACATTGCCATCGGGATCGTGGTAGCTGTACGGCAGGCATATTTCCTCGAACTCGCACAAGTAGACTACCGTATCGGCGATGGTCACCGTCGGAGGCGAATCCATAGTAACAGTGATACAAAAATTACAGGTATCGGCGCCGCAATCACTACCGGCGGAAACTTCAAAACAGTATTCACCCGGTTCATCGGCGAAGAAGGTCAGCATTCCATCGGCATACATCGCCTCGGGGCTGATATTCAGCATAGTCGATACGGGTACCACCGATAGAGGTACCGAAATTGAATCCGGACCGCAGAGATGCATCGCGCCGCTGGGCGGGCAGTAAATTATCGGGGCCGCGCCGAAAGTCACTTCAGCCACTCCGGTATCGACCGCCATCGCTCCGCAATCGTCATAAACGGTTACGATAATCTGATAATTACCCGATTCTGAAACCGGCAGGCAAACCTGCCCATTTTCGGCATCAAGATAACCCGGTTCCGAAATTATCACCGACTCGATCTTGCTATCCGGATCGAACATGGTTACCGGTAAACAGACCTCGGTCGGCTCGCAAAGGAAGAAACTATCATCGCCGACCGTAACCGTCGGCTCCTGATTCAACTCGACCGTGATTATCGCCGTATCGGAAGTGTAATTTTGACAGGAATCGGTTACCGTCACAATGATTTCATAGTCTCCGGAACCAAACGGCGTAAAGCAAACAATGCTGTCATTAACTTTTTGGAAACTGACCGGCTGAATAATAACCCGGTCGACATTACCGTCGGGATCGGAATAACTGAACGGGATACAGATCTCCTCCAGTTCACAAAGCAGAAGCGTACTGTCGGAAATCGTAACCACCGGAGGCGAATCAAAGGTAACCGTAATCGTGAAATTGCAGGAATCGACACCGCACCCGGTTTCGGCAGAAACTGTAAATTCGTAATCGCCCGGCTCGCCGGCAAAGAAGGTCATCAATCCGTCGGCATATTCGGCCTCAGGCACAATAGTGATTACAGCCGACTCCGGCATCCAGCCCAACGGCAGGGAAATATCACCCGCTTCGCAGAGATGAATCGACTGAGACGGCGGGCAGGTTAATTGCGGAGCCTCATCCATATTGACATCAAAGGTCACTACGCATGTATCGTCGCCGCATTCATTGGAGGCTACCAGAGTGAATTCATAGATGCCCGGTTCGTCGGCATAAAAACAAAGTTTTCCATTCTCGTAGACCGCACCCTGTTCGAGCACAGTAATAATAGCATCAGCCGGTTCAATCGGAATCTCGACACAAAGCGAATCGGGACCGCACAAAAATTCCATGATCGGCCCGTCGGGACAGGTAATCACCGGCGGTTCTTCGGTGATGACAATAATAACAATGGAATCGGTCGGGACCGGAGGCGTCGAAGTCTTGAAACTCTCTCTCCAACAATTGTCGGTCACATTGTATACAAAAACATACCGCGCCGAATCGATTCCGTCCGGCAGGAAACAATGAGTACCGACGCCATTGCCGGTCTGATTGAATTCTCCGGGACCGGAGACAAAATTGATTTCCAGGCTGTCGCCCGGATCGGGATCAAAGGCAGTTACGTCAAAGCAGATCGTATCGGTTTCACAGAGAGCAATAATCGTATCGTAGGGATTTATCCAGGGATCGTTATTGAGCGTCACGGTAACCGTGAACATGGCCGTATCGAAGGCACAACTGTCGGCAACCTCAACTTCAAACGAATATTCGCCTTCAACCTCCGGCGTGAAACATATCTCCCCTGTTACCGGGTTGATCTCGCCCATGCCTGATATTAAAGTAAAGGTCAGCGAATCGTCATCCGGATCGAATACCGGGACCGTATAACAAATCTGCTGCAATCCCCAGCAGGCGACAATCGTCGTATCCTGAGCCGTAATATCGGGAGCGGTATTGAAAGAAATATCGTAGATGATCGAATCGATCACCGAGGCGCCGAAATTATCGACCGCCTCGAAAACAATCGCGTATTCGCCGGAAGCGGTCGGTGTCCACGAAAAATATCCATACACCGGAGGAGCCCCCGGTGTAGATGTGAAATCGCCGGGGCCTGAGATCTGCGTCAGGGTAACATAGGCGCCCGGGTCAAAATCGTTAGCCACGATGGTATCATAAATAGTACCATCAAGGCAGAGCCTGACCGGCTTGAGGTATCCGACGGGAGGATCGAATTCGGGAGGATTGTTCTCCCCGCAATCATTGAGCGAAAACTGGATTCCGTTCCCCTCATAAACGCGGCTGCCGCTGTAGCTATCGCCATACTCATCACCAGCGACAATCATACCATCGGCATTATAGGCCGCCCCGGGGAACATTACCGGTGCAAAGACCGAAAGGTTAGGTTCATTGCATTCCAGCATACCGGTGCCGGTCAGTTTATTGAAAACCGGACTATCGGGACAATCGAAAGGATGACCATAAGGATCATCGATTCCCTCGAAAGTGTCCAAATATCCGGGGATAGTCGAAAGGGGCATTCTTTGCTCGCCGAGATAAATCTTGTCGGCGCTGAAAACTTGATTATAGCTTGAACTCCAGAGGTTAAAATCGAAAGCGCAGCCGGAAAACGACATTCCGACGACACAGGGAGGGCATCCATCTTCGCCGCAGTCAACAATGATATTTCCGTCATCATGACCGGGACCGATATAACCGTTGTTATAGCTGTCGAGGATATTTTTCCAATCCAGCACCATCTGCCGGGTTGCATCATCCAAACTCCACCAGTCGGCCGGTTCGTGATCGGCCAGGAAAAGATCGGCCAATTCGATAACATCGGCCACTACCGTGCCGTCGGTTCCACTGGCAATATCCAGTTTGGCCGCCAGCAACTGCGCCCGAAGTTTACTGATTCCGTCGAGCTGATCTACGATAAGCGACATCGACAAAACATCAAAGGCGATCTGTACGTCTGAAACCAGAAGAGACTTGGCGCCATCGGCCGTTCCCAGCGAGATCGGCAAAAATTGGGACACCAGATCATCCTGAGGTCCCACTCCAGTGTGATTTTTCCAGAACCCGATGGTTCGGGTCAGATTAACAACCGGCTCCGGGCACTCGATGGTTATATCCCACCAGACTTCATAAAGATTGGGCGCGATCGAATCGGGCCATTTTACCCAGCCCCAGCGGTCATTCCTATGGAGGTCGTCGGTCAAATCAAAACCTTGCGGCCAGACATTGACACCCGGTTCCGGTTCGCCATCCAACTGTACCAGCATTGATCCGTGGAATTGCTCATAAGCATAAGTCCCAAACGGTATCGCCCGCATTATCGACCAGCGCGTTTCGACGCTGTCGAAGTACATGAAGTACCCGTCCATTTCAGCCGGTCCAAGCTCGGCCAATGACGGTACACCATAAAAATATTCGGGATCAATCTGGTTGTAATTGGGAGGGGTTCCAGGTGGCTGATTATCGGGAGAATAATAATAAGCAGCCAAAGGTACCGTTCCTGCAAAAATAAATAATGCCACCAGCAGGGATTTATATCCAAACCTAAGCATCAGTCCTCCAATAGGTTTTTTTTCGCACTTTATATATCCGGCCCTCGGTGGCCGGTGCGTCATTTATAACTCCGACTGTCTCGAAAGACATACGTGGTAATATGGTCATCACACTAACATGTAGCATACCGGATGCGTAAAGCGGAGTTATTTTACAAAAGCATAATTTACCCGAGAAATCGGTGGGGGGTACGAGTAAATTTTCCACTTGAAATATAAAATTAATCCAGATATTGTCAAGCGATTTATGCCTTCCAAGACTAAATATCATCATATATTCCAATGGATTACAGAAACGATGTGACGGTCAACCTCAGGTCCCGGCCAAGCCCTTTGCTTAAAGTGATACTTTAAGTGTTAATTACGTTCTATGGCCCTTGCATTTTGCAACACTCGCCAGCCTTTTGCACATTTTCAGCAATAATATTTCGCACCCTGCAAACGGTCTGGGGTAACAAAATGCCAAAAAAAAACCCTCATACAGATGCTGCATGAGGGTCCGGAAATATATGAACCATTTACATCGAAGGTCTATTGGTAATCGAGTGAAAACTGAGTTAGGTCATCGGCCAGATCAAGCTCAATCCTGGGAGTCAGCGTATCATAACCTTCGCTGGTATAAAATCCGTCCGCTTCTATTAGCTCCAACCTCTCCAGCAACCGAGTCATTTCATCGCCTGCACCCGATATTTTTAATCCGCAACCATCCGGAACCAAGACCCGGTAATCAGCCTCAGCCCCTTCGAGTTTTACATTAACATATTCCTTTAAGTCGCCAATCTTTATTCGTATATCTCCCTCATCAGAATCGATAAAAAGTTCCTCAAGAAGGAGGTTGCGACAATCGAGAGTCATATCCGATTTGTCTCCGGAACACTCAAGGCTGATCGGAACGCCATCATTGAGATACAGATCCCAGTCGCCTTCTCTGCCCCACTTTTCAATCCTGATCCAGTTGGGAATTCGCTTCTTCTGAGATGATAATTCCAGCTTAGCCACTCCCCCGCTCTCGTCGAAATCGACTTTAGGAACCTGACGCCAGACATCGGTACGAGCCCGGAAAAGCCTGGTGCCGGTATTACCCAGGGAGATATCAATATCGCCGAGATCGAATTTAGCTTCGATCCTGTCGATATCAGCCTCCATGTCGAGGGTGTATCGATAAGTGCTGCCGCGCCGGATCAGATTGGAATCGTCGGTTCCGCAACAGCCGCTGAAGGCTACCCACAGCACGGCCGCTGAGAGCCCGAGAATCGGCAGATAAGCAATGAATTCCACCTTTGACTTGGTGAAAATCTTTTCCAGACCGATCGCAATCAGGATCAGGGGCCAGAGAGACAATATTTCTGTCCAAACCCACCAGTCCAGTTGACCGATATTGTTCAGCAGCAGCAGAACGCCGACGAGTATAAATAAAATCCCCCACCTAAATTTGGCCGGACTCATTGGTTCCCTCCTCAAGTTTTTGCTGTTTACGCCCCAGCCTTAGAAGCAGAAATACTCCAAAGACAACCAGCAAAAGCGGCCAGAACCGCTCTACATCCCACCACCAGTAATGATCCCGGACAATAAAGAATACTCCCAGAAGGATCAAAAACCCGCCCGGAATATATTTATTCCAGGAGGCATATTCGACCTTCTCCGGTGTTTCCGGTTTCAATTCGCCAGTGGTTTCCCCCTCATAGGGGGCACGCGGTATGACAATCCAGCCTATCAGGTAGGCCAGAATACCGACGCCGTCGGCGAAAATCGACAGCACCATCACGATTCTGATAAAGACCGGATCAATATTGAAGTAATCTCCGAGTCCTCCGCAGACGCCGCCAATGGTGCAATCCTTACGGGACCTGTACAATCTCTTATCCACAGTGTCCTCCTTATTCCTCACTACCGTACCTGGTTTCTATTACGAAGGATCAGAGGAAAAGTTTTTTGCTTTATTTCAAGAGAGGAATCAATCGCTCCGGAGTGGCACAAATCTGACCGGGTAAAGTGTTTTGAAACTCACCCCTCCCTTAGGGTCTTTGGAGACTAATTCGAGATCCTGAACCGAACCGCCGACCGGAATAATAAGACGCCCGCCGGGATTAAGACGTTCGGCCAGAGTTTGCGGAAATGTCTCCGGCGCCGCAGTGACAATGATGGCATCAAATTTAATATCAGGCCCCGGGATGACCAGCCCGTCGCCGACATGATAAGTGATATTGGTGTATCCCATACGATCCAATAGGATCCGGGCGCTTTTCGATAATTGCTCGACGAACTCTACCGTATCGATACAGGCGAAAAGTTCTGCCAGGACCGCCGTTTGATATCCCGACCCGGTCCCTATTTCGAGGACGGTTTTATCTTTGGAAGGAATCAGATGTTCGGTCATCGAAGCAACGACATAAGGCTGAGAGATGGTCTGTCCGTAGCCGATTGGCAGAGGATTATCGTCATAAGCCTCTCGGCGCTGGTTCTCTTCGACAAACAGATGTCGAGGGATCCTCTCCATCGCCTCAATCACCTCCGGGTTTTTTACATCGCGACCGACAATCTGGTTATTGACCATGTTCAGCCGCGCCCGACGGAAATCTTCATCGGTCCAGTCTTTTGATTTAGAAAACAGACCCATCATATAATCGAGACCGGAAATACCTCCGTAATTAAATTTGGCTTAAAATCTCCAACGCTCTATTTTCGCCTTATAGTCCAGCAGAATGGTGTTATTTTCATCGACTTCCAGCTTCTGATTGATAATTTCCGAAAGAGCGCTCTTGAATTCACGAGCGCGGTCGAGATAGTCTTTCTCTCTCGTCTGCCGGTATAAATCATAATTGGCCCGCGCCTGAATGTACAAATTTTCCAGGCGCCGGTCAGACTTCCTCGACTCTGATACCGCCTCGACACTGTCAATCAGGGCAATAAATTTATCAACCTTACTCCGCGATTGTATCGCCTGTGATGCCTCGGCCTTGAAATTATACATACCCCTATCAGACCCGGAAACCGCCTGGGCATAGAGGACTTCGAGACTATCAACGGTTAACAGGCCTTTCCCCTGCTCCTTATCGGGCGGTGGTGGTGGTGGTGGTGGCGACTCTGAGACAGAATGATAATTAACCCCTTTGCGCGAATCCACAATCCCGGGAGAAGCTATCGTGTCAAAGATCACCTTATCAGTCCGCTTGTTCAATTGGATTACCGTTTCAGATTCATTCGAAACATCGGTTTCTTCATCAACTATTTGTCCCGCAATTTTCACATCGGTCGGTGTTGACTCGTCATCGTCGGGAGTCACGACAAGGTCAGCCATATCGCTCGGCCCGCCTTCCGCACTTGCCGGAGTTGCAGCCAGTTTGTCACTATCAACTATCTCAGCTAAATCATGCTGGCTGCCATCTTCTAATGCTGTAGTTTCGATCATCGCCGGCTTGGGGATAGCTATCTTGGGCGCCGATATTTCTCCCGCCTCGGACTTGCTTCGAGATTCGCCAGTCGGATCAGCATCCTTCTTTTCCTTTTGCGGATGCATCTCGATAATTTCTTGTCGCCCCACATCCGGTGTAGTCATTTGATCCGATATTGCCTCGTCCTCTGTAATCACCGACTCGACCTGAGGTTTGGAACTCTCGACCGGTTCGCTCTTCTTCTCTTTGCTCGGTTGAGGTTTGCTCATTTGAGAAGGCGTGGGGATCAACCGGTGTCTGGTCGGTTCCATCCCGGTTTCCCTGAACGCCGTTCGCCCGGCAAAAAATACTACCACGATCGAAGCTGCTACAGCGACATAGCGATACCAGATCGGGATAATCTTCGACTTTCGTTCGACCGGCTTCACCTTGGTATCCTCGATATTTTCAATACCGACGGCTATCCTCTCGCTCAGGCCTTCCATCAGGACATCGTCGAAATCAAGCGAAGTATCAGAAGCGAGACCATCCAAACGATGCATCTTTTCCAGCAAAGCCGAACATTCGGAGCACCCGTCTAGGTGCGCGGCTGTTTCGGCCATTTCGTCCGGCGTCAACCGGCCGTCCAGATAGGCCGACAACCATTCTTCATATTTGCCGCATTTGCTTCCCATATCTATTCCAACAAATCCTTTAATAGTTCCATCAGACGCCTTCGGGCACGATAAAGTCGGGAATCGACCGTCCCGACCGATATATCAAGGCGAGTTGCAATCTCTTCATAGCTCAAATCCTCGAAATTACGCAGGATAAAAACGACCCGGTACTGTTCTGGTAATTCCCTGACCGCCGCCATCAAGCGCCGGTTATTTTCATCTATTTGCATTTTGTAGAGCGGATCGGCAGCGTTGTCGATCTGGTCATGTTTGACCGGATCAAGGCTGGTTTCCCGGCGGCTTTTCTTGAAATGATTCAGGGTCAGGTTGGTCGCGATGGTCGAAAGCCAGGGATAAAAAGGCTTCCCTTCTTCGAACCGGTCGAGGGCTTTGTAGGCCCTTATAAATGCGTCCTGTACGATATCCATAGCGGTATCGAGATCTCCCGTCATGCCGACCACCATTCTCAAAACCCGGCGCTGGTGAGTTTTAACAAGTTTCCCGAAAGCGGTCTTGTCGCCTTTTCGGGCCTGAGCCACCAGAACCGTCTCTTCCAGATCGGCCTTCTTATTCAATACCCTGATATCTTCGTTTTCTTCCACAATTTATCTGCAAATTTTGCGAATCATGTTTTCCAGCAGAATCGAGTCTTTGACTTTTGAATGGCGGATATCTCGCTCAACCCCGGCTATACTTGAAATAGCCTCTGTAACCCGGCTTTCTTCAAATTGACGAGCCTGGCGACGCAGTTTATCAACAAAATATGGATGCCCGGCTATCTTTTTACCCGCGTGCGCCTTGGTCAGATTCATCATATGCCCCGATAGCATCCGCAATATCGGCACCGGTTTGACTCCCCGCTGCATTAAATCATTGCAAACATACAGCGCCCGGTCGGCTTTTTTGGCTGCAATCAGGTCGATTAGTTCGAAAAGGGTGAAATCTTCATGAGAGCTGACCAGCACCTTGACTTGTTCCAATCCGATATGAGCCCCTTCTTCCGATGATAACGATAATTTCTCCAATTCGCCAGCCAGCCCTCCAAAATCGCCACCGGTCAAAGAAATAAGCAGATCGACCGCTTCCCGATCATAGGTAAACCCGGCCGCTACCAGATGCCGTTCGATCCGGGACCTGGCCGCCTCTGGTCCCAGTTTGGTAAATTTAACCGGTTCGGATATTTTGTTTACCTCGCGCATAAACGCCGATTTTTTGTCCGGTGTATGTGCTGCCGGGCTGGACAAAATCACCAGAATATTGGGCGGCAGCCCCTTCAAAAAGGCAAAGAATTTCTTCTGCTGGGTCGGCTTCAGTTTCTGGACTTCATCGACAAAAACGAACCGCCTCTCTCCCAACATCGGGATCGCGGCGATTTCCCCACAAATCGCTTCAAAATCGTTTTTGGCCGCCGAGAGTTTGGTGAAATTGAGCGCCCGTTGTTGTTTCGGGATATAGTTGCTTAGGATATACTTGACCGCTTCGGTCTTGCGGTAATCTTCATCACCGAAGAAATAATAAACCGGTTTATACTTATCGGAACCGATTTCCTTGAGCAGTTGTGTCGGAGTCATACCGTCAAGGTATATCCCAACCGCCACCAAAGTCAATCAATTTTAGATGATTAGGATACCCGACACAATTTTCCGGGGATTCAATCTTGGCGAGCTTTGCCTCAAGAGATATCCCAATAATCCGATAATCAATAGAAGGCCCTCAAGTCAAGGGTATATTTATATCAGGCCGCGCCAGAGTATAGCCATAAAATATACAGCAGGCGGGCCGATGTCTTACTTGATCTATAAACAATGGTCGATCGGAATGTCTGCTAAAAACGGCACAGAACCTCAATCTCAGATTCCTGTCAATGATGAAAACCATCAGGACGTGGACGATTCAAAGCCAAACCCTGATAATTCTGAAACAATTGAAACAAACCACAACGATTTGCCCTTATCCGATGAAATCGAATCCGAACCGGATATCAAGATCGCCCTGACGCCGGGTAACTTCGAATTCAGTATTATCGATGACGCCGAAGATACCACTGAAGTTATTGCCAATAAAGACTTTCATGCCTTTTTCATCAAGGATAGGAATTCCAGTAAGTATCTGGAAGATTTCAGCCGTGGTACCAAAGGTATCCATCCCGGAGATATGCCCCGGAAAGGACCCAAAACCCCGCTGAGGGATACGTCCCGAATACCTATGCCTCTGGTGGAAAGACTGAGAAGTAAATCACCGGAAACCAGGGTTATTTATACAACCAAGCAGAGCCCTGCCAACGACCTGCTGATCAGGGCGCGTCGATTCATAAATAAACTTTGCGACCGCTTGAAACTATCGCCCCATGACAAAGAAGTGATTTCCGGCGCGGGCGATATTCATGTACTGGCCAAAATCGGCCATTCGCACCGTCCCACCGGCAATATCAAAACCTCGGCCGATGCCAGCGTCAACCTACTCCAGTTTCTCAAGGAGAATCCACCAATAATCAAAATTATCAGGATGATGTACCGCAGTCTGAAAAAGGATCATCCCGATCAGACCTCTCTTGAACTGGTGGGAGCCAATATCCTGACCCTGGTCGACCTTTACTGTGGTACCGTCCATGAGGACAGTCACCTTACCGAGGATATTCTCGTTGTCATTTCCCGCGAATTAAAAAAGTTGTCAGGAAAACTGTTTTTGGATAATGTGGTCGAGGCCTTCATCTCCATTCTGGAGATTGAATCTCAAGCACTCGAATCGGATGAAAATCGTTTCCGGATTATAGTTTATTCTAACCGATCGTCAAATCTTTACCCGCTGCAAACCCGACTCAGGAACGAAGGGATTAAGGCCGTTATGACCGAATCGCTGGCGTCGCTGGCGGGACAGTGCCGGCGTAAACCACCGGACATGCTCATCATGCGTATCAATTCCACGCCCAATGATGTCGTCAAGGCTTTACAATTTCTATCCACCAACGGGATCGACATCAACGTCACCCCCACTTTCCTATTGGTCAAGAGCTCGATCATCAAACGGCTGGCTTCTCTGCACAAACTGGGCATCGAGGATATTTTCGACTTGGGAATCGACCTTGATGTGCTGATTCTAAAAATCAAAAAATACCAGACATCTTCCGGGGTAATGCCCGGGACAAACCGTGGCTCTGCTAATCAACAGTCCGGATCCAGGGGCAACCTTTGTGAAATGAACATAATCGACCTCCTGCAGGCGCTGGGCCCCAGCCGACGAACGACACGTATTACGGTGAAAACGGAAAATCCAGCCTCCGACCCTCTGATGATGTATTTGGATCAGGGCGCAATCATCTTTGCCAAACTGGGTGAGATGGAGGGAGAAACCGCCATCCATAAGGCCTTGAAATGGGAGAACGGAACCTGGTTTATTGAGCAGATAGGTCAGGAAGATCTGCCCGAACCCAACAATGAACTTCCAAATGAGGCAATTCTAATGGAGGGTTGTCGCCTTATGGATGAGAAAGCCAAAAAACCCGGCGTCAGTTGAAGACAAGCTTGCTTTCATTCCTTAATAAAACTCAGAGTTAATATATTAGCGGTTCAGAGCTGCTGTTCGCCGTTTGTTCCGGGAGTCCAATTCAACGAATAATTCAATTTGGAGCGGTAATGAAGTGCCTTTTTGAGGAACGGTATCAGTTCCGTCCGGTTCACCTGTTTATTTTCGATCTGATCGACCAGCTCGGAATTGTTGGAATATAATTCCAGCGCCCGGTTGGTAAATAACTGCGGATTGATTTCGACGAATTCAAGAAGAGTCAGAAGCGAGGCATAATCAAGGGCCATATCTTCAGCCGGAAACGGCGCCTTGAATTTCACTCCGAGATCGGGAATGTTAAAAGTGACCAGATTATGCGGCTTGATGTCGGTATTTAAGCCCTTTAGTGATCCAAAATATAATTCCATATCATAACCTCCGGCTTCTCCTCCTGCAAAGCCTGTGCCCGTAGATATTTGCAATGTCAATTATCAGAAAGCTGTTAGGAATCAGACAGATATAACATCGGAGTGCGACTGAAAGCGGAGAGAGTGACAACTATTACCGAATATTGATGCAGCCAAATGCAGATTTTATGTTTAGGGCTTAAGTCAGGTTGGCGAATTCATTCTGAGCAAACCGGTCGGTCATCCCGGCGATATAATCGCTGACAAGAGTATAATGATTCTGATCGGGGTATCGGAATCGGAAATTGTCCGGTAAGGCAACAATATGCTCGAGATAATGATGAAATAAAAATGTAATAATTTTCTCGGACCGTTCTTTCATTTCGGCCAAATGAGGATGGCGATACATATTCTCCCGCAGGAACGATTTCAACTGACGGTTGAATTGATCCTGCTCATCGGAAAAGGTCATCAGCCGGGCCGTCGATTTGCGGACATCATCGACGGACTCGATATTATTTTCGCTCAGCCTTCGGGCTGTTTCCTGTCTCAAGTCGAGTACCAGCTGATTCACCAAATACCGCACCAGTGCAAACCGGATCATGTCCGGAGATTTCTCGGTTAAATTATTATCAATATCGCTCATAATATCTGACAGAAAATCGGTTTCCCGCAATTGGTCCAGCGTTAGCAGACCCGATGACAATCCGTCATCGACATCATGCCCGTTATAGGCGATCTCATCGGCCAGATTAACCAGTTGGCCCTCCAGAAGCGGCTTTTCATCGGGATTGAATTCCTCAGGGATACCAAGCTCATGATCGGTCTCATGTTTGATAATCGCTTCGCGCAATTCATAAGTCAGGTTGAGGCCGAAATAATTGGGGTATCTCTTTTCGAGATAATCGACGACCCTTAATGACTGCCCGTTATGATTAAACCCGCCGTGCTCCGCCATTAGTACATTGAGGACATCCTCCCCGGCATGCCCGAACGGCGTATGCCCCAGATCATGAGCCAAAGCCACCGCCTCGGTAAGGTCTTCATTCAGTCCCAGAATTCTGGCGATAGTTCGACTTATCTGAGCTACCTCGATAGTATGCGTCAATCTGGTGCGGTAATGGTCGTTCTCCTCACCATGGCTGGCGAATACCTGCGTTTTGTGCTGAAGGCGCCGGAAGGCAGTGGTATGAATAATTCGGTCACGGTCGCGCTGGTATTCCGTGCGATATTTATTTCGTGGGATGGTATGTTTCCGTCCCCGGCTGTCTTCCGATAGCGCAGCATAGGGTGCGGGAAAGCGCAGATGTTCCGACTGATAAATATCGAACGAACTCATAGAGCGCTATTATATCATAATATATTCAATAGTCAAGTCTGGTTAATGGAATTGAAAGGCATTGTGGGCGGCTAACGTCCTCGTCTACCCGCGGCTTGCAACGACTATTTAATCTGATCATCGCCAGAGATAAGCTTCTGCCACCATGTCAACATCACCATATGCGTCAGGCCCAGCACCGGGTGATGGGATATTTTATAATCGAATCCGAACTGCCCCTTTTCAAGATGAAGTCCGCCCCCGAAACGTGCCGGTAACAATACCAGTGCCCAACTGATCCGGGCATATTCATTCAACTGAAAAAACTGCGACAATTCCGCTGTCGGTTTCTGATGGCGGACAAACAACGCCTTGGCCTGGCTGTCGAGCCCCTCGCTCGATTTGTACGACACCCCGATCTCCGCCTCCGGCATCACCGGCGCACTGGCAGTATAATATTTTGGCTGATTGAACGACCGCATCAAAATATATCCCGTTAAATTATTGCGATGATATGCGACTCCAAAATTGGCCGTGATGGTGCTCACATAATCATACTTGTCGTTGAATGACAGCTTGCTGTAAATGATCGATCCACCCACCGAAAGGCTGTCGCGACGATACGACGCAAATACCGCCAGCCCCAACTGATGAAAATAATTACCTTCGCCAAAGGTGGAGATGGCCACCCCTCCATTTAAGCGATTTCTAGTGATTGCAAATGCCGCCCGGTTGTCGGTCAGTTCCTTCATGCCATAAAGCGACCGATATGAAGTCTGAAATACCATCTTGCGACCGGTCGAGGCAAACGGGTAATCGGACATAGCCAGCGGTCCGATCCGGTCAAGATCGACATACCCATGCGGAAATATCTGTTCATCGGCATATGACAGCCCCACCGCCAGAGATAAGCAGGGATTGATCATCCACACCAGAACAAAAACAAGTACAACTATTTTCATTCTCTCCAAATTCATATTCTTCCCAAAAACAGGCTTCTGCCTGCCTGTTAATTCCGCGCTATGACCACAGTTCTTTTCGCCTCAATCGAACGACCGCCCTCGATTCGGGCATAGATTATATAAATCCCGATCGGTAATGTCTCCCCACCGTCACCTCGTCCATCCCACACTACCTCACCGGGGATCGTGGCGTCCGATTGATAGAATGTCCTCACCTTGCGACCGGCGATATCATAGATCGCCAGCTCGAAATCATCCGCCTCCGGCATTCCAAAACTGATCACCGTCACATCCTCAAAACCGTTGCCGTCGGGAGAGAACGGATCAGGCGTCACGGCAAGATCGATTGCTTCAGCCCGGGGATAATAGAAGGCATTCTGCTCTCCGGGAGTCGATCCTGTCGCCGCGAACGACCCGCCCCAAAATGACTCCTCTGTGGCATTGACATACCTTTCCCAACTGCGATTGTCGGCAAAGCCGTCATCATAGTAGCAACTATCGATTGTCTCGCCAGTATTGTCAGCCAGACGGACAGTTTCCGGACCATAATTGTTTAGCGTTTGCCACCCTATGGGTGATATAACCACTCCCGAGAAATCAGTATAGAAATCAACGAATTTTATGGGGTCTTCAGCCAGTACAATGTACTCTCCCGGTGCCAGAATAATCCCGGTATCCGAAATGTTGCGCAGCCCTAAGGCATCGCCGATCTGATAATGAGTAAGATTCAATGAGATCTCGGTCGGATTATAAAGCTCGATCCATTCGGTCTCCAGTTCGCCCATCGGATTGCAGATAAACTCTGACAAAATCGGTGCATCATCAGGTATCTGCGCTCCGGCCGCTCCGATCATCCCGAACAGTATCAAAGATAATATGATGCCTTTGTAATTCATTGAATGATCCAGTTCAAGTCGACACGTATTGTACCGTAACTGTTTCCCGGATCGCCTTTGCGATACCTATAGGTGTACTTAACATATGTGCTGAGATTCCCGTTCATTTTCGCCTCATACCATCCGGTCAGATACATATACCGATCATTTATGTCATTCAGGCGCAGGCGATCGAATTTGCACAATACCGCCAGCGATCCTGTTCGATGTAATATTTTAATTTCGGCCAGAGCCAGAAAGTCATCCCGATTATTATGTTTTTCGTTACGATATCCCAGGACCAGTCGATTCTTTGCCATCCCCCCGGCTCGACTGATCTCCAATTGTATTCTGCGTTGTTTGCGAATATCCGAATATAGACGATCACTGCGCCAATAGCAATCGATTTTCGCCGCATAATGCTTCCCCAGCCGGTTCTTCAACCCGATCCGCGCCTCAATTCGGTCATCATCAAAACCCCGCCGCGCACAACCGGCAGCCGAATGGAGAGTCATCCGATCAGCTATCGGATATGATGTCTTGACGACAATCCCGGTCTCGCCGGCATAACGATCACTGTACGAGAGATCAAGATCATCCAGACGATGAGTCTGCGACCGCCGCGATGACGGCCCGCCGGAAAAATACGATGGATAACGGCTGCCATAACTCCATCCGATCATATTCAGACTCACTTTCCGCCGTCGCCACTTGACCTGCATCGCAGCCGCAATCGGAATTCTGCCGTCCGTCTCCGCCACAGCCACCTCCCAAGTCGCCTGGATGGTTTTTTTGTCTGAATAACCGAAGATCGAGACCAGGGAGGACGACTCGGAAATATCAGTTTCCCGATTCCGCAGATACCCGTGCACCGCAGACAGGGCAAAGCGAGTTGAGTATACTCTTAATGGAATCGTAACCCCGAACACATTTTTGGCAAACAATTCATTGCGGTCGGCATCATAAAGCAATTTCAAATCCCCCGATGATCGCTTGACTATCAGAAGAACCCCGTTGCCCCCTCCATACGCCGGATATAAAAATTGCTCCCCACCATCGCGGTCGCTTGCCTTCGACAACAACCGTCCATGATATCCATAGATTAGTCCCATCCCAAACTTGTCTTTGTAGTTTCCCAAAATCAGACAGCTACCTGTCTTTTTATCATTAGAATAAAATGTATACTCCAACGACCTGCGCCCCCATTTCTGATATCCGGTATATCCCCTCTCGACTTCGCCATAGTAAGAATACCGATGATACCCTCCCTTAATCCGATAAAATTGGCGGTGCCGATCATCCTCTTCGAATTGATGGTATTGACGAACTAAAAACGCCTGCGTCCATCCGATTGGGACACTCTTTTCCACAGGCTCAGTCGATACCGTATCTTCGGCAGGATTGAGAAGCGGATTGGGCGAAATCCCCGCCAAAAGATCGGGGAATTGCATCAGGAAAATCGAGTCGCCGGATGAGACGGATTTCCCCCTTGATATCTCGAGCAGCTCAAGATAATCCTGATAATCTATGAAGCCGTTTTCATAAGCCTCATAGATTTCCTCCGGATCGGGTATCCGGAAAGATTGGTTTTGATTGTCCGCCCCCCAAGATGTCGTGCCTGTTGCAATAATAAGGACCGTTACTGCTACCCTAAATTTCACCGTATTTTTTAAGTTTCCGGTATAAGGTTCGTTCACCGATCCCCAGTTTTCTTGCCGCCTCGCGGCGGTTACCTCCCACCGATGCCAGGGTTTTTCTGATTAAATCCTCTTCCATCTCATCAACGGTCTTAACCGTCCGTCCCTGCCCCACATCCTCCGGCGTCACTTCATCATGCCGCCCCGGAACATGAGTCAGGATTAGATCGCGCAACATCCGCACTTCCTGCCCCAGCGATAATAACGCCTGATAGATCAATTGGAACTCCGCCTCTTGCGGCATTTTTCCGGTGACTACCGGAAGAGTGCGGTTGGCGTAGCCTTGTTCTTCGATGAACTGCATCACCAGGTTCTCGGAAATTTCTCCGGTATCGGAGGCGACGATCATCCGATTGACAAAGTTACGCAACTGCCGCACATTGCCCGGCCATCCGTAATCGAGCAAAAGCTCCATCGCCTTTTCCGAAATCCCTCGCTGATTATCGGTCTCTTCCACGAAAAAATGATTGATCAGAGGAATAATATCAGCCTTCCTCTCAACCAGTCCGGCCAGATTGATCCGCACCGCCCCCAGTCGAAAATAAAGATCTTCTCTGAAATCGCCATCGCTTATTGCTTCGGTCAATTCGCGATTGGTGGCCGCCACCACCCGGATATCGGTATGAACCAGTTCACTGCCACCGACCCGATAAAAACTCCCTTCTTCCAGAACGCGGAGCAATTTGACCTGAAGCCCCGGTGAGGTCTCCCCAATTTCATCGAGAAATACCGTCCCGCCGTCGGCTCTTTTAAAAATCCCCTCACGGAGGCCAGCCGCGCCGGTAAAGGCCCCTTTCTCATATCCAAACAGTTCCGACTCCAATAACGTCTCGGCCAGGGCGCCGCAGTTAAGAGCAATGAAGGTTTTATCCTTACGTTTTGAAAATTTATGCACCGCCTGCGCCACCAGTTCCTTGCCCGATCCCGACGGCCCGATTATCAGCGTTGACATATCGGTCGGCGCCACCTGAGCGATCATATTGGCGACACGCTTGAGGTCGACTGACTTGCCGACCATATGATAATCATCCAGCAACGATCTTATCGCATGGCAGGAATCGACACGATTTTGGAACTCGGCTTTCTTTATTGATGAGGGAAAACCAGCATCGATCAAATATTCGGGAAACTCATGTTCTTCATCACCCGATACCAGCCAGAATTCGCTGGACGGTGTCCGGCGATAAACCCGACTGACCAGCGACCGAGAAAATTGCGGATGAGTGGTATCGAAGATTATTATCGAAAATGATTTCTGCTTCACCGCCTCAATAAGCTCCGATGGTTCACCGACCCGGATCGCCCGCTCGCCTTCCAGAGTTGAGCGTATAAACGGATATTCCATTTCCGAAAAATACAGTATCGCGGGATCAATAATCTTCATCGGATCTTCTTCCTCGTTCGTCCGGATGATTTTTTCTTCGGAGTTTCCGATGGCACCAGAAACAGATCGATTTCGCGCTTCTCGACATCCACCTTCATCACTCCCACGCGCACTTTGTCCCCGAGGCGAAACGATTGGCCGCTCCGCCGGCCAACCATCTTGAATCCTTCCTCGTCGAACCGATAATAATCATCGTCGATGGTCGAGGCCCTTACTAACCCCTCGCATTCCGGACCGACCAAGCGCACGAAAAATCCGAAATTAACCACGCCCGAGATAATGCCGTCATATTGCGAACCGACCTGCCCCGCCATGTAGGCTACCTGTTTTGCCTTGACCGCCACCCGCTCGGCTTCCGTCGCCCGCCGTTCCCTATCCGACGATTGATTACCCGCATGAGTCAGGACTACACTCAATTTCTGCGCCAGCCGTACCGGGTATTTACCGTTTTTCAATTGCTTCAACAATCGGTGAACTAGCAGGTCGGGATAACGGCGGATCGGCGAGGTAAAATGCAGGTAATGCAAAAAGGCCAATCCGAAATGACCAATATTTTCCGGCTGATACACCGCCTTCATCATCGAACGAAGCAGCAACTCATTGATCAATTCCTCTTCCGGCTTCCCTTTCACTTTTTCAAGGAACCGCGAAATATCACCGGTCGGCATATTAGGCGAAACAGCAAACCGGTATCCGAATCCGGCTACCACGTGAGCAAACCCCTCCAGTTTCTCCATATCGGGACGATCATGAACCCGATAAAGAATCGGCTGAGCGTGGCGGGAAAAATGCATCGCCACCTGGCAATTGGCCGCCAGCATGAATTCCTCGACCAGGCGATGCGATTCGGTTCTGATCCGATTACCGATTTCAATCACATTCCCCTTTTTATCAAGGATGATTTTCGCCTCCGGTAAATCGAAATCGAGTGACCCCGCCTTTATCCTGCGGCGTTGCAGGATCTGAGCCAGTTTCCTCATCATCATCAAGCTGTCGGCCACTTTTTCAACCCGGGCCGTAACCTCACCACCGTCGAAAAGCTGCTGAACCTCATCATAACTCAGCCGCGCCCTCGATTTGATAACCGCCGGATACAATTCGTAATCGACCACCTTGCCGTTTTTATCGAAATCCATAAACAACGAATATGTCAGTCGCTTGCGATTGGGACGCAGAGAACAGGCATCGTTCGACAACGATTCCGGCAACATCGGAATCACGCGATCGGGAAAATAAACCGATGTCCCGCGCTCAAAAGCCTCTTTATCCAACACTGTATTGCCACGTACAAAATGAGAAACATCTGCGATATGTACACCGAGACGATAATGCCCATTTTTCATCTCAATCGAAACGGCATCGTCAAAATCTTTGGCATCGGCCGGATCAATTGTCAGGGTCGTCAATTTAGTCAGGTCCGGACGATTTTTTATCTCTTCCGTCCAATTATCGACCACCTGGGCAGCCGCGCTCTCGACCGTATCGGGAAATTCTGTCGGGAGTTTGAATTGCCTTATGATCGCCAGCATATCGACGCCCGGATCACCCGGGCGACCGAGTCGTTCGATCACCTCCCCCTCAGGATTCAGGCAGGGATCATCCCACTCGTAGAGCCTGACAACCACTTTTTCACTGTCTTTAGCCTGTCCGGTTTTGCCCTTGACGATATATATATCTCGGCCTACATTTTTCACATCAGGAATAACATAGTCGTAACGGCGCCCGGTTCTGAAAGTCCCCACCAGTTCGGATGACTTACGCTCGACAACTTTGATGACAATTCCTTCACGCTTTCCCTTGAAACCAACTCCCGGCTTGAGACGCACCATAACCCGGTCGCCGTTGAAGGCGGTGTGTAAATCAGTAGCGGCAATGTATATCTCCTCGTCGCGATTTTCGCATTTCACAAAACCGAACCCCGCCCGGGTTATCATGATCGATCCGGTCACCAGATCCATCTCTTCCGGTAATCCGATCCGGTTTCGTTTCAATCTGACCAGCTTGCCTTCATCGAGGAGGTTTTTTACCGAATGTCGAAATTGAGTGTACTTTTGCTGCTTGATCCCAATCGCCTTAGCCAGTTCCTTGATTTTCATCGGTCGATCGGAATGATCCCTGATATACTCGAGAATCCACGCGGTTTTATCTTTTTGGGTCATATTATCTCCTTCTCAAACCAAAATCGCTAATTACAACGGAAAAAGTCAAGCAAAATCGGCGCAAACCTGCCAATATGGCAGAAAAAAAGGCCGGCAAAAATGCCGGCCTTTGAGAAGGGTATGGACAGAAGGGTTTGGCTATCTGCCTTTACGGCCAGTACCATCGCGCGGGCCGTCACCATGATAAACACAGTCGGCAGGATCGCATGGCACCCCGGAATTGCCTTGGAAACCACGCTTTCCATGAAATCCAGGATGGCCCTTAACACCACGACCGCCCCGGCCGTGCTTACCAGCAAAGTTCTTTTGACAATCTTTCCATTTGTCGAGTTGCTCTGCCGTCAGAACCGCTCTGACATCGAACCGGTGATTCACCCGGGCCTCGGCAATCCGACCCTTGATGACATTGATTTCTTTTGTCCCGGCAAGGACAGCCGCCTTGCTGGGATTATCGACATGCGCTTCCTGCTTCATTTTAAGCTGAGCCTTCTTGAGGTCGGCTCGCAAATCGATCATCGCATTTTGGTGCGCGAAACTGAAATCCTTGATTTTGGCAACCTGGTCGTCGGTCAATTCCAGTTCCTTCTGGCAGCCGAGGATGGGACCATGCCCCATCATGCCACCTTTATCCCATTGACCATGGCCGTCGGCTTTGGGAGCCATCATTCCGTGCCCGCGCTGGGCGAAGACGGCGGTGTTCATGCCGGCTACGAAAATCAGTATCCCGGTGAGAATAAGAATCCTTTTCATGATACTTCCTTTCTTCTAATTATCTAAATTTTTCCCGGTCGATTAATTCCCGATCGCATTCCCTGATGCTTGCGGAATTCGCGTAGCGATTCCAGCATCTCCCGCTCAAAACGTTCATGGAAGATGATCAGGCGAGCATGCTGCGGTGTGGTCAGAATACCCTGGCATTTGGAAAAGAATTCCTCCTGCCGGGTATCGCTTTGCGACCGGTTCATCTTTAGTTTATTCAACTCAGCTATGATCTGATCATCGGGACCATCGTTGGCGAGCAGATCCTTTATCCCGTCTATCAGACTGTTTTTCTTTTCTAGCAAGGCTTTGTTATCTTTCCTGAAACTGTGGAAGATCGGGACAAATTTCTCCGATTGCTCCTCGCTGAGATCCAGCGTTTCCAGAAGCTTCAACATCCGCAGGTTTTCAATATTGGCCGACATCTTCCCCCATTTATGCGGGCGAAATCCCCTGTGACTGCTATCATCAGGCGCCGGCGGTTGAGCCGCCACCACGGCCGTCAGGACACCGACCATCAGGACCAGAAACGATGTGTTCAATAATCGTCTCATGCTATATCTCCATTGTAAGGTTTTCCATCAACCATTCCAACTCTTCCGCCGTCACCGCATCGAGGATGTCATCCGCCTGCCCCGGCTTTATCTGATCGGTCAGATACGCCGCCGACTCATCTTCCACCAGCGACGGGAGCAGATCCGAATCGCCGTTGACGAACATCATCGCCATATCATCGGTATCGACCTGCGATAACTGCAAGGCATCCATATTTTGAAGTACCGCCAGGCCGTTTGTCATATCCGAATTAAAAGAGACCGCCATCATGATCAGCACCGCTGCCGCTGCCAGGGCCATCCGTGTCAGCGAGAATATCCTATTCTCCGGTACATACGTGGACTGCTCGGCGTCCGCCGCCTCGATAGCCCGGTTCAAACCGGTTTCGAAATCGATCGTTTCCTCTGGTGACATCGATATCTCGGCAATCGGATCCAATTTCGCGCCGAGGATATTCATCTCCTCCAAATAGGCCCGGCATTCGGTACATTCATCGAGATGTCCCGTAATATCCCGCGGCAGATCGTAACCGGTCGACATAAAGTTGTCCCGGATAAAATCTTTGACCTTCTGGCAATCCATCACTAACCCAGCCTCTTTTTTAATTTTGCCAATGCTTCGGCAAAATTGGTTTTGGTCGCCGAGACTGAAACGCCCATGACTCCGGCGATCTCCTTGAATTTCATCTGTTCGAAATAGCGCAGGTTAAAGGTCAACCGTTGCTTATGCGGTAAACCAGAAATAGCCTCGACAAGAAGCGCTTCCTGCTCTTTCTTCTCCAACCCGGTATCGGGGCGATCATCTTCAGAAGCCTGATCATATCCTACCGGTAAAGACACTTCCCGTTTCGATCTTTTAATGAAATTCCTGGTCTTGTTGGCCGCGATCTGATACAGCCAGGTCGAAAACGACGCCTCCTGCCGGAACCCGCTGAGGTTCTGGTAGGCCGCCAGGAAGGTGTCCTGGGTCAGGTCGAGGGCGGTTTCTCTGTTGGCTGTCATTCTCATAATAAACCCGAATATCCTATTTTGATATTGCCGGACAAGCGAGGCAAAAGCCTCTTTGTCTCCTTTTATAGCCTTTTCAATCAATCCTTGTTCGTCCGGCATCATCCGTTATTTGTTCTTTCTATAATTATGACAACCAATCCGGCCAAAAGACCAAAAATATTCAGGTCATTTAAGAAAATCTCATTAACTGCCAAATGCAAACTAATTATTTCCGCGGAGCCGCCATATACTAAGTCAATGCTACAATATGGTTTTCTCTTAAATTGATATGAAAGAAAGCCCCGTCTCATTCGAGGCGGGGCGATTTATGATTGTATGAGAATATTTATCAGACGGTCGCCTTTTTTCTCCTCATCACTACCCAGACAGTCGATCCCAGAAGTAGAACCAGCAGGGCAATCAGTCCCCAGTTTGTCAGTGACGGCACGCCCACCATTGGCGCCAGGGCAGGTTCATACGCCTCCATGACGTTTTTTAGCGGCCAGGCCGAGGTTATAATCATCGGATAATGTGAAGACCCATAAGGCGATACCACCGGCGGAACACTCCGGTCCCAAACCAGCTTGATTTTATTATCCGTTCCCGGGTCTGCAGGAGTAGTTATTTCTACCGTAGCCATCAATTGCTGGGGCTGGCTTTGCGGAAATGGACCCAACGCATTCCCCGTATGATCACCGAAGGTCAGAAGCAAACTTCCGGATGCATTAAGAGTATAATCCTCGCTGATAGTCGTCCAGTCGCTGTAAACCGGATCGATGGTAACCGTTCCGATCGTGGCTGTCTGATTACCGACCTTGATATAGAAAGGCAGATCAAGGCAGACAAAATCCTTATTGGTCACGAAGTATATGTTAATCGGTTCCGGGGTGGGGTAGTTGGTGTACTTTTTTTTATCCAGATCCAGGTATATGTTCGGATTAGGTATCGGTCCAATCTTCTGATAGGTCGGCGGACAAGTCGGCGAACTGGAACCAAGAAACATGAACCGAAGAAACCCCACCAAATCGCTTAATGTGATAACTTCATAATCGTCAATGTCCGCATACGAATAATTTACCGGAGCGGGACCGCCCTTCCACAGGAAATCCACATAGGCGGTCAAGTCCGAGACGTCGGCAAATCCATCATTGGTAAAATCTCCGCAAACTTGCGTCAATGCAACATTCGGCGCGACGATCATCAAAGCGGCCGCAAGTAAGATTATTAATCTTATTTTCATTCGGCTCTCCCTGAGAAAGGGTTAAGACTTTTGCCCGCACATTCGGGCTCGAATATATAATGTTTTATTTGTCAGTCCGCTGACATGACGGCTTATCGACCTGCAATGGTGAGGTTAATTTGATACATTGCTCCTGCTCTAAGGAATATCCCCTGGAATGAACCGAGCATTAATTTGAATATTATTCGGTGAATCGTCAAAGGTGTCAAACTCTTATATTTAATTTAAGGTCTGGCACCACTTGGGTCAAGTATTATTTTTGTTTTGGGTTATCGAAGGTATTCAAACGGGATCAAGCCAGAGCCCGATCCCGCACACTTTATCAATGAATTGTCGAAGGACAATAATTATTCACACTCACCGCAGAGCAGGACTGAGCCGTCTTTGAATATGTAGTTGATCAAAGTTACGGCATCGGCCACATTGACCGAGCAATCATTATTGGCATCGGCCGAGGGCGGGCACATCGGAAGCGACCCTTGCCTAAAGACATAATCAATGATAGTGACGGCGTCGCCAACATCTGTTTTCCCGTCATAGTTGGCGTCGCCGGGACATTGGCAACAGGTCGGCAGGTCGCAGTGAAACAGTTCGATACCGCAACTGCTGGAAACAATGACTGTTTCGTAGTACACGGCCACACCGTAGGCCCCGGGAAAGTCTGCGGAACCGACAATGACCGGGCTGATCGGGTCGGAAATGTCAAGCACCTTAAGCCCGTTGGAACCGGTGGCGGCAAAGAGAAAATCGTTATAAATATCAATGGCGTCACTTCCATCGGTATCCAATTCAGTCACGAAAACCGGATCGGCGGGATTATCACTCAGGCTATAAACCTGAATCATATTATTGGTGGCAACATATAAATAATCGCCTCGAACGGCGATGTCATCAGGTTCTTTCTCAAGATTGACTCGCTTTACGACAATCGGATCAAGCGCGTCTGACAAATCCATGACAATTATCTCAAAGTGTTCAGTACTCTGTTGCAATATATACGACCCCGCCAGATAGGCATAATCATCCACTATGACCGAGGCATTGACGTGAGCGACCGAATCGAGACTGCTGACCACCGCCGGATTAGCGGGATCAGCGACATCAATGATCCGCATGTTGGGGAAGCTGCCGAACAACAGCGCATAGTGATCGAATAAATTAACGGCATGGGCTGCACCATCATGAATAAATCCGACCATCGAGGGGCTATCAATATCCCGGATATCGAAAATTTTCAACCCATTTTCCCAGTAATCGCCGCCTATATCGGTGACATAGGCATACTGATCTTTGACGATTACATCACCTGAGCGATGGGTAATATCATCTGCCATCACAGAGGGTAGGGCGGGGTCGAACACATCGACGATTACCATTCCCTCTCTGCCGTATGGCACATAAGCATAACGACCATCGGTACGAATATGTTCGTTATGAACATAAGCCCAGTATTCAGGGAGATCGTACTGACCTGCAATAGTCGGCTGGGCGGGAATTGAGATATCAAGAATATCTATATCGGAATCTCCGTGACCTAAAATCAGGTTATCGTTACTAAGATGCATGTTCCAGGAAGTTATATCGGAATGGGCCAGAAACTGGGGATTGGCGGGATTGCTGATATCGAGGATATCAAGTCCAAGCGCGCCACCCATGTCAAGATACGCGATATTTCCATCAATGGCAAATCCGCCTGCGCTGGAGCCATACTGCCCTACCTGGACAGGGTTGGCCGGATCTGAGACATCGAGGATTATCAAACCATCATACCCGCAGGTCAGATAAGCATAATCGCCATCGACGGTGGTCAAGCGCGGATATTCATCGGTCTCGAAAACAGACAACTCCACCGGCGACGACGGATCGGTCATATCGAGAATCATTACTCCGTCAAAAGAATACAAAAAGGCTAAATTTCCGGAAATGGTCACACCGATGGGACCGACGAGAAAAACGCCCCCAATTGAATCCGGATTGGCTCGGTCGGTGATATCAAGAATTACCGTACCGCATCCATGGACAAGGAAGGCGTAATCACCATGAGGGATTATTTCATCAACCGGACATCCCGCCTGGTAACTGCCGATTATTTGAGGGGCATAGACATCTGATATATCAACAATATACGCCGGTTCTATGCCTCGACTCACATAGGCATAACCACCTTCAATGTCAATCGATCTGGGCCCTCTATCTCCAAAGAACGATCGCGATACTTCGGTCGGATACTCCGGATCGCTTATATCAAGAACCATCAAACCATGTCCCATCGCCAAGAAGGCATAATCGCCCCGAATGTCAAAATCGTTGACATCCCCCCAAAGCGCACTGCCGACATGAGTAATATTAATCTCCTCCGCAGAGATCATCGAGCAAAGTAGTATTGAAAATACTATATAAAGAAATATTCCATTAGAGATATTGCATTGCATAATACCCTCCCAAGGTAAAAGCAGCATTTGCCGCATTGCAAGAGCGAAAAAACTCTGTTTGATATATTTATATTGCCATATATAAGTTACAAAGTTTTTAGTGCCTGTCAAGAGATTTATCGCTCATATCACACAGCTAAAGCAGTGCGGCCCCCGGCGTGGCGCTACTTGTCGTAAAGGTATGCCTCAGCCCGATTCATGGCATCGCCTGCCGACGACGCTTTCCCGCAGCTTGCCCAGCCGGCATACGACACATATACATCATGCGATGAACTATCCCACTTGACATAATATGTATTGCCCTTACCCGATTTAACTTTTCCGATCTCCTGAGATGACATCATTTCCTCTTTTCCATAAAATAGACTATAGTTCAGACTCTCGTGGGCCATCTTTGGCGGACAAGGGTGGGTTCCCGCTTTTCCCTATATACTATCGAAATCCCGATGCGATACAGAAAAGATTCTATTGCATCTACCCCGTACTGAACGATTTTCGAACCATCAGGTTTGAATTTTCGCGTTAATTAATAGGTCGAAGATTTCAGGCCTGTAATGTCGCAATTGTCGAAGCCTCGAAGGATTTCGACCTACCTGATTAGAACCGGCTTAATTATTTCTCCCTTTAACTAACGGTAAAATGAGTGTACCGGATTTGTTGAGCCAAAAAAAGGCAACCAGCTCAACCAGTATTTTCCATCAAGACGATACCAACCAGCCCCACGGATTTGAAATACATGGCCGCCATAACGCACTTTAGTCCCAACGCGGGTAAATATATCTGACAAGTATTCATCACCTCCATTGGTTCCTCGTCCCGCCGGCCATACACAGATACAATCATCATTGTCCCCTTTCAGCTCGATAATAGTATTCTGCTCATCCACCGCAATGACTTCATAAGAGATGTTAGAGTAGCCTGGAGAAGCTTGAGTAATACCGAAAAGCGATATTGGTATGTGGTATCTGCCTTCAGTTATCATTATGCCTAATCCCAGTGTGTCTTTTTTGGTTTCATTTCGATAAATACAACAGGTGTTTTCAGAAGTATATGTATTCTGCAAATCATATATATTCATCGATCCGTGTATTTCTTGATCCACAGAACGACAAGATTTGCACGAAGGGGGCCATTTTTGATCTTCATAATACCCCGGAAATAGTACGGTTAATATGCCATACATTATAAATGCAAATACCAACCCCAACACCCAAGATAAATTCAGCTCGCTCGTTAGAATTGGATTTTTCGAGTCACTAATGATCATTTTGATCCCCCGGGTGCCCCACAGCTTGCTGTGGGATAGACTAATTCAATACAATAGATGTCGATGCCCGGATGCCAATCCCAATCAAATAAAATACCCCGTACTGAACGATTTTCGAACCATTAGATTTGAATTTTAATACAAATACCGTTGTTCACTTCCCAAGCAGGATCCTTAACGCGCCACTGATGTTGAACAGTTTTGAATTTCCGTCATTCTCGGGATAGTTGTGGTTAAACACCACCATATACCGACCCTCAAGAATTAAGCTCGTACTGTTGGACATCTCGATATCTACTCCCAAACCCAGGCTGACCGCCGGATCAGTCGATGGTTCACCCATCTCCGAACTGGGAATCACCAAATCATAGTAATCTGGAGCGCTCAGAGTGACTTTATCCGGATTCTCAAAATGAAAGAATCCTAATCCTGCAATCAGATAGGGGTAGACAGTCGTATCCGGGGCTTCGGAAGGAAGAGTGTGTTTCAGATCCACCATGATCCCGTAAGCTTGAATATTGCCCCCGCTCATGCTTATCTCGGACCGGGGTACTGTTAGAGACCCATTGAGATTCTCCTCTAGCTTGTCTAGGTATCCCTCACGCTTCAAGGGGAATCCTGTGTACTGCATATTAACAATCAATTCTGTTTGGGGATTCAAACCAAAACCGATGCCTCCCTTGAAACCAAATCCGCCGCCAATCAGATTTTGCGCCTCGTCTGGTCCGGCAATAATAGAGTAGCTAATTCCCAAATACAGAGCATGATCTCCTTTGTCAGCCAATGATGCTGTCGCCAGCAACAGCGCCAACCCGGTGAACACAAATAGTCTTTTCATTTTGCGTCTCCTTTTTTCTACCGATATGTATCCCACCCATTGCCTGCCTTTCAGGCTCGAGTAGACCCCGCTATCGATTCGCATTGTTTTAAATATGTTGTCAATGCCCCGATGCCTGTCCGATAATTCAAATACCCCGGGCGGGACTCGAACCGCTCCCTTACCTTCAACTTCGCCCGGTAATATTATTATAATCCCAACTATCTCTATTGTCAAATGATATTATAGGGTCGGTCTTTTTCATCGTCAGGAAGGGGTTCCTGATGGCGCGATAAATTGGACAATAAAAAACCCGTCCATCTCAAATCAGACGGACGGGCCGTAAATCAAAATCATTGAGAGCAGCTTAATCGCGGTGAGCTTTGATGAGGACCTTGCTATAATGAGTCATATCCTCTAATACTTTTCCGGTGCCTCGTGCCACACAAGTCAGGGGATCCTCAGCGGCATAGACCGGCAGATTGGTTTCCTCGCGCAAACGCTTGTCCAGCCCGCGCAGTAGTGCACCACCACCGGTGAGGACAATACCGCGCTCGAGAATATCGGAGGCCAGTTCCGGAGGCGTCTGCTCCAGCGACTGCCGCACAGCTTCAACGATCGACTCAATCGTTTCCGAAAGCGCTTCGCGTACCTGCACCGACGACAGATTTATACTTTTCGGCACTCCGGCAATAAGATCGCGCCCCTTGACTTCCTGCGACAATTCCTGCTCCAGTTGATATGCCGATCCGATATTGATCTTCAGATCCTCAGCCGTCAATTCACCAATCAGGAGATTGTAATTTTTGCGGAGGTACATGATAATTGCTTCGTTGAGTTCATCCCCCCCGATCCGGATCGAGGTATTGCTGACAATACCGTTCAGGGCGATAACCGCAATCTCGGATGTACCACCGCCGATATCGATAACCATCGTACCCGATGGTTGATTAACCGGCAATCCGACACCAATCGCGGCTGCCATCGGTTCCTGGATCAGGTAAACCTCGCGAGCGCCGGCATTTTCAGCCGAATCGCGCACAGCTCGTTTTTCCACCTCGGTGATACCGGACGGAACCGAAATCACGATGCGAGGTTTCATCAGATATTTATGGCGAACCACCCGTTTTATAAAATCGGAGAGCATCTTTTCGGTTACTTCAAAATCGGCGATAACGCCGTCGCGTAACGGCCTGATCGCAATAATTTCTCCTGGGGTGCGTCCCAGCATCTCCTTGGCTGCCGAGCCTATAGCCACGACCTTACCCGTGACACGTTCCAGCGCGACCACCGAAGGTTCATTCAGCACAATCCCCTGGCCGCGGACAAACACCAATGTATTGGCCGTGCCCAGATCGATGCCGATATCATTGGAGATCAGGTCAAAAAAACCCAAACGTTCCTCCGTTCTTCCTTGCGAGTGCAAAACAATCTAACTGTTGAATATTATCGGCAGGATCGCACAAATCAACAAAAATTTCTTTCCCGGTACGATATTCTGTTAGGCAGTGCAAAAACCGTTTCGCCAAAACTAAGGCGGAAATTGAATTTCCGCCTTAGTTCACCTAATAACGCGTATGAAATCAGTGGTTATTGCTGGCTTCCGCCTCAACCGCTGCGATTGCGGCCAGATTGACGATTTCACTGACATCCTGCGTGCGGACCAGAATATGCACCGGTTTTTTCAGCCCCATCAAGATCGGGCCAATAGTGTCGGCGCCGGCGATTTCCTTCATCATCTTATAGGCGATATTACCGGAATTAAGATCGGGGAAAATCAATACATTGGCCGCTTCCTGCAGTTTCGAGAAAGGAAAATTCTCTTTCAGGAATTCAGGATTGGTCGCCACGTCGGCGTGCATTTCGCCTTCGACGATCAACTCCGGACGGCGCTCCTTGATTATCTCCGTGGCCTCGCGCACCTTATTCGCGCTGGGATGATCGACGGTGCCGAAATTGGAGAATGAGAGCATCGCGATTTTCGGCTCGACCCCGAATTTGATCGCTTCGTTGGCGGTACATTCAGCTATTTCCGCCAGTTGTTCGGCCGTCGGGTCGATATTGACCGCCGTGTCGGCCAGGAAGTACGTCTTGTTCTTGTAGATCATCATAAACAATCCGGCGGCTCGAGAAACACCTTCCTGCATATCAATAATCTCAAGAGCCGGTTTGATGCTGATCGGATAGTTGTTGGTCACACCCATCAGGGAAGCATCGGCGTCACCTTTTTCAACCATCATGGT
>DAOUTW010000042.1 GCA_030668485.1 Candidatus Zixiibacteriota bacterium | reverse complement strand
CCCCAGATTGTTCTGCGTCATGGCATAGTCCATCGGGAAGCTCTCAAGGGTGTAAACTTTCAAGGCGTTCTCATAGGCCGAGATCGCAAAACGGCAATTAGCGACTTTATCCTCGACCTCCGCCTGAGTTTGATAGGCATTCCCCAGATTGTTCTGCGTCATGGCATAGTCCATCGGGAAGCGCTCAAGGGTGCAAACTTTCAAGGCTTCGCCAAAGGCCGAGATCGCCGCCCGGCAATTAGAGGCTTTATCCTCGACCGCCGCCAGAGTGCTATAGGCATTCCCCAGATTGTTCTGCGTCGCCCCGTATTGCATCGGGAAGCTCTCAAAGGTGTAAACTTTCAAGGCGTTTTCATAGGCCGAGATCGCCGCCCGGCAATTAGACGCTTTATCATCCACGTCCGCCAGAGTACCATAAGCAAGCCCCAGATTGTTCTGCGTCATGGCATGGTCTTCCGCAAATTTTTTTCCGGATTTGAGTAACAGGCATTGTTTGTACAATTCAATCGATAATTTTTCATAATCGGCTTTTTGCAGGGAGATATTTCCAAGATCACCAGACCGGTAGGCAATACTGAACAGGGCAACGAAATCATTCCGGAAAAGCTCGGCCAAGTCACGAAGGATTTCCGGTGAATTGAAGGTACCTCTGATAATATTTTGCAAATAGGTTTCTTCGATTTTCAGATTGGAATCGATGATTTTATAAAAACCTTTTTGCTCAAGACCACGATACAGGTCATGCCAGGCGTCATCGTTTTTCTCGATCTCCTCCATCCCGGCCAGAACCGTTCGCAGCCGCTCGATGGAAAACTCCTCCCCGCCTTTGTAAACACCGGCATCATAGAGGCATTTGAGTGATTGGAGCAGGGCGATCTCATCGGGCGCGGCTTCCAGATAGATCTTCTCCATCGCCTCCAACGGCACAAACATAGTTCCGATAATACCATCGAATGATTTCGGGACTTTACGGCCTGTCTTATCGGCGACTTTGGCGGCCTGTTTTTTCTTAACCTTCTCGATTTTTATCGGCTTGCCGAAGATATCTTCGGCCGATTCGAATTCGTCGCAAAACCGTTTATATTCATCACCGCTTCGGCAGGTGGCGATGACGATTGCGCCTTTGTCTTTATATTGCTTCAGATAATGCCCGAAGCTCGTCCGGACGTTGTATTTATGGATATCATCAAAGAGAAGAATGGTGCGAGAGTTCTTGTTAATATGGGTGTCGTCGGGGTATTTTTCTTTTCTAATCTCCTCAATGGCCGGTATAATAACCACCGGCTGGGGATCGAATTCCTTGAGGGCCTCGTACACGGCCCGTGTCTTTCCGGCCAGGGCGGGGCCGGTGATGATCAGGCTTTCGTATTTATCGATCTTCTTTTTGATAACAGGGTCAAAATCACGCTCAAGATAGTAGGGATGAAAGCCGAATTTTTCATCGGCGCGGATACCGAGGATGTATTTGGGGTCATCGAGTGGGGCCTTTTGGCCTCGTTTGTGGACACCCGGTATGAGCGGTTTACCCTGCCTGAACTTGCGGTCAAGGAGCCAAACCGAAATTGTCACGACGATGCCGCCAAGCCCCCAAATTACAGTTGAATCCATAAGGATGACACCTTCCCGAAATACCCCTGTTTGGAATGCCTTTATTGATTATATCATTTTAGGGTGATTTATTCAATATAAAAGTGGCCGGCAAGGGCCGGTTTTTGGCTGCCGCGCCGGCAGGGGCCGGTTTTAGGCTGTCGCGTGGATGATCTGAATTAATTGCAATTGTAAAAGCTGGGGCAGACGGGACGTCTGCCGCCCACATAGAATTATCCCACCCGAAACGTTAAGAAGCGTTTCAGGTGGGGCACCAAGCAGGCCGGCAGGGGCCGGTTTTTGGCTATCGCGCAGGCAGGGGCCTGTTTTTGGCTGTCGCAAGTGCAATCAAAGGTCAGGGCAAATCAGGCTCAGGCAGATCGCCCGCGAATGAATCACCCCCAAACAAGTTTGGGGTGCCACCCGGCCGGCTGGGCGGACTCCGGGCGGAGTATTCATTCAATCCCGGATGAAACTGGCAAATCTTTTGGAGACTTTGGCTTAAATAACTCACCGGCTCAACAAAATATCAAACTTGACCGAAATATTGATAATAGGTTATAATCAGGCAGGCGGAGCCTGTTAGAGGCTGTCGGTGGCAAGGCCACTTCTTGGCTGTCGCGTGGATGACCGAACGCCGGAACCAGTTTATTGTCAAGACCGCGAGGGTCTTGACCTACGAGGCTTAATCGGATCAAAAATGCAGGCCGGAGCCTGTTAGAGGCTGTCGCGGTGGCAAGAGCCACATTTTAGCTATTGCGCATGATCCGATGCCGGGGCAGACGAGGGCGTCTGCCGCCCACAAGAATCAGGCAGGCAAAAGCCTGTTTTTGGCTGTCGCGTGGATGGTCAGAAAAAGGTGCATGAGGTATAACAACTTAATTAGTTTGCGAGTATGGGCAGAGGCTGATTTTGTGCGGGTATAGATGTGCCCGGCACAAAACATACAAAGGAAATATTGGCAGGAATGTCAAAGGCAAGATTTATCATACGCTGGGATGATATATCCCCCTATCAGGACGGCGAAAAATGCCGGCTCCTGATCGATCTGTTCATGAAGTATAATATCCCTGCCGTATTAGGTGTCATACCGGATAATCGCGACGAGTCTATCAAATTCGACGACCGTCCCGAATATGAATTTGTCGAGGAATTAAAACAGTTGGAACAGGCCGGCTGGGAGATTGCGCAGCATGGGTACCGGCACCTGCAGCAGACCGAGGACGGAGGAATTTTAAAATTGAATAATGCCTCCGAATTTGCCGGCAGGGACTTCAACAGCCAGATGGCTGATATTAAAAACGGCAAGGAAATCCTCAATGAGTATGGTTTTGACCCGGTGACATTTATCTCGCCCTGGCATTCGTATGATAAGGTGACTGTGACGGCCCTGGAACAGAATGAATTCAAGGTTTTATCGGACGGGATGTTTCTATATCCCCGTCGAATCGGGAAGTTGATGCAATTGCCGCAGATATTCTGGTCGGCACCGAGTCGACTGCGGATTCTGGATCAGATGGGATCGGTATATACGATTTGCCTTCATCCGCAATTGATAACTGACGACGATCTGGAGTTTCTGGAGCTGTTTTTCCGGGAGGGCGACAGCGAATTTATCACCGCTTCTTCCCTGCTGGACGAAGGGACGAAGTTGACGCGAAGGGGAATCAGGAAGCGTGTAATAGAGGCGATATTTAGTCGTTTATACCGACGGAATACCAGGTAATGGCAATTGATCTGCGGAATATATTGACCAAAACCTCAGATAACCGGGTTGAAATTATGCCGCTGGCCGTGGGCGGACAGGAATGGGTTGATTATCTGATGTCCGATCCGGCGGCCGATATTTGTCAGCATTTCGCCTGGGGTGATATTTTTGGGGACACTTTCGGGCTGGATACGATCCTGATCGTTTATCGGGAGAACGGCAAAATCGCAGGAGGATTGCCTCTTATTCTTTTCGATCAGAAAATCACCGGACGAGCGATGGTTTCGATGCCGTTTTTGAATTATGGCGGTGTGTTGGGTGTTAATGATGATATAAAAAAGACGCTGGTTGACACCGGACGGCAGGTATTGGAGAAGATATCAGCCGATTATCTGGAGATGCGTCATACCGCCCAGGGGATCGGGACTCTCGCCGACCATACGATTCAGAATCGTTCGACCTTCAGGCTGGATATCAATCGCTCGACCGAGGAGATATTCAAGAATTTCAAAAAGCAATTGCGAACAAGGATTCGCAGGGCGGAGAAGCAGGGACTTGATTATTACCAGGGGCAGGATCGCCTGGACCATTTCTACGACCTGTTCGCAATGGCGATGACGGAACATGGCACCCCGGTGATGCCGAAGAAGTTTTTCGCATCGATCCTCAAGTATCTGTCCGAATATGCGCAGATGATGATTGCTTACAAAGATAACAAACCGGTCGGCGGCAAGCTGGTATTGAAATTCAAAAACCGGGCGACAATGACCTGGGGCTGTTATCCCAACCGGTATAAAAACCTTCTGGCCAATTATCATCTGACATGGGAATTGATTCAACAGTTGGCCGGGAGCGAGATTGAACTGGTCGATTTCGGGCGGTCGGCGATTGATTCGGGCGGATATATATATAAGACCAACTGGGGGACCGAGGTTATTCCGATTTATGTCGATTATATCGCCTCGGATAAAGACCGGATTCCTTTGTTGAAACCGGAAAATGCCAAATATCGGATGGCGATATCTCTCTGGAAAAAACTGCCGGTTTGTATTACCAAAATTGCCGGACCGCGTCTGGCGAGGTATTTCCCGTAATGGGTATGCTGAGCAAATATACGCCGGTCGCCTCCGATCTTCCCGCCGCTGAGGTCTCGGCCGCAAGGAAATCATCGACACCAATCAAAGAATGTCTGGCGGAGATCGGATCGTATCTGAAGGTCAAACATCTTTTCGCAGTTTCGACCGGGCGGGCGGCATTGTATGCCGTCCTCAAGGCGGCTTTGCCGCCGGGATCGAAAGTGATATTGCCGGGATACACCTGCTATACCGTAGCGGCGGCGGTGATCGGTGCCGGGATGGTTCCCATCCTGTCCGACAGCCGTAAGATCGATTTCGGGTATGATCCGGATAAGCTGCATGAGACAATAAAAACGCATCCCGATATTAAAGCAATTGTTGTTTGTCATTTATTCGGGATTGCTCTTGATATAGATGAAATTAGAAATGTCGTCGGGGCCGATGTTCTGATTATCGACGATGCGGCGCAGGGTTTTGGGATACAGGTCAACGGTAGATTCCTTGGGACCTGCGGCGATGTCGGTTTTTATTCGTTCGGACGAGGCAAAAACCTGTCGATTGTCGGCGGCGGTTTGCTGGTAACCGATGATGATGCTCTTGCCGGTGCAATTGCAACAACTATAAAATCGGAATTCAAGGAGGCGACAGGTTCCGGCGGCGAATATATCAAGGCCCGATCTTACAATCTGATCATACGACCATCGATCTTCAACATTTTATCTCGTATGCCGGGAATGAAACTGGGACGAAGCGTTTTCAATCCGGATTTCGAGATGATCCGATTGTCCGCTTTTAAGATCAGGTTATTGCATCGGATTTACATGACCGCAGAAAAGATGAATGCCGACCGCCTTGATGTATCACGACAGTATCTTTCTATTCTCGGAAACAATTCATCGGTTTCTGTCCCTAAATCTCGGATAGATGATCGACCGGGAAGCCTGCGGCTGCCGGTGCTGGTCGAAGATGTCAATAAACGACGAGAGATACTGCGAATTGGCGCCAAGCAAGGATTTGGTCTATCAGCCATGTATCCGACAGCATTGAATCAGATTGAAGAGCTACCGGGGCGAGATGAGCATGATCTTGAAGGGTCAGAAGCGATCGCTCGGTCGATTGTAACTCTGCCGACGCATTTTCATATAAAATCGGGCGGTAATGATTTGATCAAAAAGATTACCGGGTTATTCGAATGAATAAGCCGAAACTTTTTCATATCCGATCATCCTACTTCTATGGCGGACCGGAGCGCCAGATAACATATTTGACCCGGTCTCTGGCTAACCTGGGAATTGAGTCGATGGTGGCGACCTTTGTGGTCACGAAAAAGTCAGACGGCAATCAGTATTATGAGAAGCTGAAGGAACTGGGAGTACCATCGTATCTGATCAATCTCTCCGGCACTTTTGATTTCTCACCGATCGGCACGCTTGAAGAATATATCCGGGATAACGGATTCAACGTACTGGTAGCGCATGATTACCGCGCCGACTACTTTTCGATTCAACTGGCGAAAAAATTACGATTGCCGCGAGTAAGTTTTTCGCGGGGCTGGACCCGCAATAGTTTGAAGGTGATGTTCTATGAATGGCTCGATGTCGCCTTCCTCAAGGGGATGGACGGAGTTGTGGCGGTGTCGCGTAATAAATATGACGAGTTGATCAAAAAAGGGATAAAACAGGATCGGATGATATACATCCCCAACAGTATCCCGATCGATAATGTCGCCTCACGAGATAATTCGATTCGCGACCGCTTCAATATTCCGCACGATGCTTTCTTAATCGGTACTGCAGGGCGGCTTTCGATCGAAAAGAATCAGGAAATGCTGATCAAGGCGGCGATTCAGGTTTTGGATGGGGACGAAGCGGGGCATTTCCGGTTTATTCTGGCCGGTGAGGGTACGCGCCGTGACGAATTGAACGGGATGATTCCGGAGCGGTATAAGGATATGATTATCCTCGCGGGATGGATTGAGGATAACGACAGCTTTTATGCCGATCTCGATATGTTTGTATTGACCTCTCATATGGAAGGATTTCCCAATGTCCTTCTGGAGGCGGGTAAATATTCCCTGCCGGTGGTATCGACACCGGCCGGCGGCGCAACCGAGATTGTCGAGGACGGTCGAACCGGACGGCTGATATCGTTCGATGACAACAATGCGCTGGCGGAGGCGATTTCGGAAATTTATCGGGATGCTGCGTTGCAGCGACAACTTGGTGACGAATTGAGAAAGATAACCGGGGATAAATTCGAGGCGCGGGCTAATGCCGCTCACTTCCTTGAATTTATAAATAGAATAAGAGAGCGTCATGAGCAAGCCTAAGGTTTTGATCATAACCGGCGCTCTCCCCTATCCGCTGGTGACAGGAGCCAAAATCCGCACTTTCAACCTGATGAAAGCGTTGGCGGCTGAATTTAATATTGAACTCTTGACCGTGATCGCCTCGGATGATGACAAAAAACACCTGGATGCTATCGAAGCGACCGGTATAAAATGCCATTATATCAGGCGGAGTGAAAACAAATTCTCCAAAGTATCTGATGCCATGTTGTCTTTTATCTTTTCCGAGCCGTACCTGACCCGGCACTATACCGGAAGTGAATTTAGAAATGAGCTAGACGATTTGATGTCATCCGAGGAGTATGACGTCATCCATTGCGATTCGATTTCGATGACCGGTAATCTGCATGGTCTCGACCATAAGCGACTAATTCTCACCCAGCACAATATCGAGCATATTATCTGGGCCGGGTATTTAGATCATGCCTCCGGCGCTATTCAGCGATCATTCTATCGCAATCAACACCGCAAAGTGAAACGGCTGGAAGAGCAGCTTGAAAATATTTATGAATATATCGTTACCGTTTCCGGTGAGGACAAAACGACTCTGGCCCGGTCCTGTCCTGAAAATAGAATCGTCGTCGTTGAAAACGGTGTCGATCCGGGGGCGTATGCTAATGACAGCGCTATAGATAAGCGATCGGGAGTCATATTTACCGGATCGCTCGACTGGCATCCCAATATTGACGGCCTCGACTGGTTTGCCGATGAGATATATCCGGAGTTATCCGGCCTCATGCCGGACTGCATGACTGCTGTTGTCGGGCGGCGACCGTCTCGAGTCGTAATAAATGCGCTCGCGGGAAAGGATGGGATCAATCTGCATCCCGACGTTCCGGAAATCCAGCCTTATCTCAATGCGGCCAGGGTAATGATGGTTCCGCTACGAATCGGCGGCGGTTCACGGCTCAAAATTCTGGAAGCGATGGCGGCGGAAATCCCGGTGGTATCGACGAGTAAAGGAGCCGAAGGGCTGGCAGTGACCAACGGCGAAAACATTATTATCGAAGATGATCCGAAACGATTTGCCGCGGCTTTGGTACAAGTCATGCAGGATGACGATTTGTATCAAAGACTAACCAAATCCGGGAAAATTTTGATCGAAGAACGTTATTGCTGGGAAAAAGCGGCCCGCCCGTTAGCGGAATTGTGGAGAAGGGTAGCTAATGCCTGATCTGTCGATTATGGAAATCGTCTTCTGGCTGATTATCTGCCTGATGTTGTATACGCTTCAGGGCTACCCGATCCTTCTGTCTTTGATGGCATCGTTGAGGAAAAAGCCGGTTTTTTCCGAGCCGAAAGAATTTCCGATGGTGTCATTTATCGTCGCCGCCTACAATGAAGAGAAAAATATCGCCGCCAAGCTGGAAAATCTTAGGCAAGTTGCCTATGATGCCGATAAGATCGAATTTATCATCGGGTCGGATGCCTCGACCGATGAAACCGACAGAATATTGACTAAGGCTGCAGAGAAAGACAGCCGTATAAAACAGTTCCGGCTGGCTGAACGGGGCGGCAAAATTGCCGTATTACATAAGGCAGTGAAAATGGCCCAGGGATCATTAATAGTCTTCACCGATTGCTCAGTGAAAACCAAGCCGGATATCATGCCGATCATACTATCCAGCTTCGAGGACAAGCGAGTCGGACTGGTATCGAGCCGTGATATCTGGGTGGACGATGATAAAAATTCCCCGGTCTCGCAGCATCAATATATCGACTATGAGATGAAAATCAGAAGATTGGAAAGCCGCCTGAATTCACTCGTCTCCGCTTCGGGATCGTTTTTTGCCGTACGCCGTGAATTATTCAAAGGATATGGCAATGATCAAGCCGACGATTTCGCGCTTCCCCTGCAGGTTTACCGCCAGGGATACAAAGTGATCCATCGCGACGATTTGATCGGCTATGTTCCGATGGTAAAATCATCTGAGGCGGAATTCAAACGGCGGTCCCGAATCATCGAAGCCGGAATTAGAACGGTCATGGCCAATATGGCCTTGCTCAATCCCCTGAGTTACCCTGTTTTTGCCTGGCAGTTATGGTCGCATAAAATGCTCAAATGGCTTTTCCCCTTTATGGTGATTGCAAATTTCATACTGGCCCTGCTTCTTTCCAATGAGGGCTGGGTGTATATCGCAATTGCTTGCGGATACATTTGGCTGATACTTCTTTCCATCCCGCCAATTGCCGGCAAAATTCCTCGTATCGGGCAGATGGCTCGATTCTTTTTATTGTCGATCGGCGCGGTGCTGAAAGCCTGGTTCAATGTTATTACCGGGGCCGGATCTAAAACATGGGAACCGACCCACAGGTAGATTATGAATTTACTGGTTCTGACATATCATTATTTTCACCGGGATAAACCGGCGGGCATCAAGACGGAGGATTTTCCGTTTTCGATCAGGCTGGATGATTTTGCCGGTCAAGCGTCAGAGATTGCCGCCTCAGGTTATGGGATGGTCGATCCGGCCAATATCACCGACCGTGACCAATACGAGGGAAAGAATCATCGACAGATTTTGATAACTATCGATGACGGCCATAAATCGGTTGAGGATGCGGTCGAAGTTATCGCCAAGTATAAATTGAAACCGATTTTGAATATAGTACCCGACCTGGTCGGGAAGGAATATTACTTGGACTGGCCGGCACTTCGGAATCTTGCTATGCAAGGTTTTTCCATTCAATCTCATTCAATGACACATCGAAATTTAACGCGTTTAAATCAGGCCGATCTTAAATCGGATTTGGATAATTCCAAAAAGGTCATCGAAGACAATATCGGATTGCCGGTGACAACACTGGCGGCGCCTATGGGGAGGATTAACGACCGTGTAACAAAAACGGCGCTCGAATTGGGATATGAAGTGATCATGACCTCATACACCGGCATCAATCGGGCCGGGAGAGATCTGAAATATCTGAAAAGATTTCAGGTCAAAAGTAACCGGCGGCAGTTAAAATTGGATGACTATTTTAGTGCCACCTCCGGTGTCAGGATAATCGGAGCCGCCAAAAACCTGATCAAGAGAATCAGGGATCGTGTGATATAACAGGCAAAGAAGGGTCGAAACGGATAAGTTCTGAATGAAACAGGATATCAAAATACTGACCAAACATTTCATCACCTATGGGGTGGGGATCTACCTGACCAAGCTGATCGGCTTTTTCATGATCCCAATCTATACGACCTACCTGACTCCGGCCGATTATGGTGTCCTGGAACTTCTGGATCTGACCATGTACGTTGTCGGGATGGTTGTCGGCCTGGGTATATCCAATTCGATTATCCGTTTCTACACCGATTGCCGCGATGAACGCGACAAAACGAAGGTTATCAGCACCGCCTTTTTCTCGATAGTGGTGATGGCTCTGATTGCTAATGGCCTGGTTGTAGTTTTTGCCGGTCCGATATCTCGACTGGTCTTTCACAGCGGTGAGTCGACGCAGTCGGCCGCGCAACTGGCGTTTTTTGTGAAGATTGTAGCGGTATCGGGAATTTTCGATATGCTATCGGCGGCCGGAATAGCTTATCTGCAGGCCGAGAAAAAATCATCGATATATACTTCCGTGTCGCTGGGGCGTTTCGTTATTGCCGTCAGCCTCAATATCCTTTTCGTGGTCGGATTAAAACTGGGCGTCCTGGGTGTTCTGTATACTCAGATAATATCGAATTTGCTGTTTCTGATCGCCATGACAGTGCTGGCGCGGAGAAAAATCAGGTTTGATTTTTCCGGCGAACATGCCCGCCAGATGATTCGCTACGGGGCGCCATTGATTATATCGACCCTGTCGATGTTTGTCATCCATTTTTCCGACCGCTTCTTTCTGGAGAGATTCGCGGGATTATCGGTGCTGGGCGTTTATAGCCTCAGCTATAAGTTCGCCCTTATCCTCCCGGCGCTGTTTTATGGTCCCTTTGAATTGATCTGGAACGCCCAGATGTTCGACCTGTACAAAAAAGGCGAGGAGGGTCGCCGAACGATAAATTATTACAACAAATATATGCTGGTTTTTTCATTGATGTTTATCACCCCTTATTCGTTATGCGTTAAAAATCTCATTTTTATCATGGCTGACCCGAAATTCCATGAGGCGTACCGGGTCGTACCGGTACTACTTCTGGCCTTTATGTTTATAGGTCTGGCCTCGATTTCATCGGCCGGAATATTTTTCGTGAAGAAAACCATTTATCGCGGGATAGCAAATATCTATGGCGCGATCGTGGCTCTGGTCGGATATTATTTCCTCATTCAATGGCTGGGATACTGGGGCGCAGTGATCACCACCTTGCTGGCCTTCTTTGTCAGGTATGTGGCGCTGAGCATTTATTCCCAGAAGTTCTACCCGCTGAAATATGATCCCTTATTGTATCTTCGGATGATAATTGCGACCGCGGTTGCGTATATAATCGGAATGCAGATTGAAATCGACAACAACTTCCTTTCCCTGATAATCAGAGGGGGGAGCGGCCTGGTTATTTTCGTGGGGATGTGCCTGATCCTGCGAGTCTTCAACCGTTATGAGATTGATGCCTTTTGGTCAATGATAAAAAGTATCCGGCTGAGAGGAATCCGTTCGTCATGACGAAGGGTAATAGCAAAAAATCGCTGTTGTTTATCTCGATCGACTTCCCTCCGGCACGTACCAGCGGCATTTACCGGCCAGTATTTTTCACCAAGTATTTGATCGAGGCGGGATGGGATATTACGCTGTTGACCGCCACGGCTCATCTTTCGAGTGTCGAGGATAAATCTCTTTTCGAGGAAATAGACCCGCGCCTGAAGGTTATCAGGACATCGGCTCCGATGCCACGTAAACTTACGGGGAAGATATACAGCAAATATCAAAAAACAGCCGGTGATAGCAACGAAGCAAAAGCAAGGCGCTCATTGAAAACACGATTTTTCGGGCTGATCAAAAAGTTCATCCTCTCCCCCGCTTTCCGGCTGGTTGATAATTTCATTCTGATACCGGATAATTATATCCTCTGGAGCCTGAAAAATATTCCCCGCGCCTACCGGATGATCAAGAGAGAAAATATCGGTTATCTGCTGGTCACCTCTCCGCCTCATTCGGTTCAAATCCTGGGATTGATGCTGCGCCTAATGACCGGTATTCGGTATATAACGGATTTTAGAAACAGTTGGACCGACAATCAGCCCTACCGATACAAAATCCGGGAGAAATACGAAAAGTGGCTGGAGCGGAAGGCGCTGGTGCGGTCAAAGGCAGTAATCAATATGAGTCCCGGAGATGTCGACCGTCTCCTGGCCCGGATGCCGGATATCCCTCGCGATAAGTTGTCTGTGGTGACCAACGGATTCAATGAGAAAGAGTTTTCCGGTATTGATTGCGGATCATCTTTGGGAAGCAAGGGACCGCTGAAGCTTCTTTACGTCGGCAGCATGTATACCCACAGCGGCGACAGTACCGCCGAGGCGTTGCGCCTTCTAGCAGCCAAGGGGTACACAGAAGACGACCTGACCTTCAGCATCATCGGATTTTCGGACGAATCATTCGATCATCTGGTTGAAAAATATGAAATCGGCAACCTGGTGCATAACCTCGGATTCAAAAGCCATGACGAATTAATGAAGATGTATCCCGCCTACGATGTCATGCATCTGGTGACCGGAGGTACTCCGTATTATCATCTCGGCGCCTTACCGGGAAAGATATTTGAGTATATGCGCATCGGTCGACCGATACTCCATGCCGGTATCGACGGCACGACGCATCGGATGCTTCTCAATTCCGGCCTTGAGATATTTGTTTCTCTCGATGATGCCGAAAGGATCGCCGACGCCATTATTGACTTGATGGAACGCAAGAAAAACTCTTCCTTGGCAATGACAGTTAACCGTGAATACGCCGACTCATTTGAATGGCGTCAACTGGCCGCAAAAGTCGACCGAATATTATCGGCGGTGGATTAAGCAATGTCGCCTGCAACAAAGCATAAAGGAACTGATTTCGGAAAAAGGAGGTCTTTTGGGCCTTCTTCCGAATCCCGCAGTATTCTTATTACCGCTGTCATTCTCTCGGTAATAGGCGGCGCCTTACTATTTGTGGTCGACCCGGAATTCATATTCGGTCCCATCCTGCTGATTATGCTGGTCGCGGTAATCCTTAAATATCCGGTATCCGGTCTTTATTTATATTTACTGATTGTTTACCTCCGTCCCCAGGATCTTTTCAGTTCCCTGGCTATCCTGCGACCGAATATATTTTTGCTGGCTCTGACTGTGATTAGCCTGGTAATTCATCGCAAATTTCAAGGAAAGACTCATATCACTCTGCTGCGCAATGATAAAATGTTTATAGCCTTTTTGGTGGCGGCGGTGCTGTCAAATATAACTTCCATCTGGTTCAGTTCGTCGGTGGAAACGACTATTGAGCTATTGAAGATGTCGATTTTCTACTTTATGGCGATTATGCTTCTAAACAACACCAAGCGAATACTCAACTATATCACGTTGTATCTTTTTTCAATCGGTTTTGTCAGCCTAGTCCAGATATATACCTATTTAACGATCGGCATGACACGATCTACCGGGCGGGGCGGTTATGGTATAATCGTCGGCGGGACAACGGTCCTGGGAGGCGGCGGTGCGCTTAAAATGTCGGGCGAAGGAGTTAATGGTGTCGGCGGCTATTCCAGCTATTTTCTGGCCAATGCTTCCGAGTTCGGCCTCGGTCTCTGTATCGCTTTCCCTCTCTGCTATTACCTGTTCAAATCGACCGGTAGCCGCCTGTTAAAAATTGCATCGCTGGTACTTCTGGCCATGTTCATCGTCTCCATCATATTCACCGGGTCGCGCGGCGCCTTTGTCGGGATGGTGGCGACTATTATCTACCTTCTCTACAAAGAAAAGAAATTGGTGGTCGGTCTGGTAACGCTGGCCGTCCTTTCAGTACCTGCCATCTACCTGGTTTCCGACCAATACGTAGAGCGCATTGAATCGATAAAAGAATATGAGAATGACGAATCGGTCGGCGTCAGGTTCCAGCTCTGGCGCGCCGGACTCAGCATGATTGGCGATTACCCGATCTTCGGTGTCGGCACCGGTAATTTTCCCAATGCCTACGGTGGGACGTACCGGGAAAAAGATTCGGCCAATCTCTACTGGTCGCCGCATAATGTTTTTATTCAGATCATCACCGAGATGGGGCTGGTCGGATTTACGATATACATCCTGTTTATTGCTTCCATCTTCTTGGTCAATAAACAAAGTCGGAAAATGCTGGCTCAAATAGAAGACGGCAAACCGCTTCTATATTTCTCGCACTGTATCGACGTTATCCTCTTGGGGTATATTGTGGCCGGTCAGTTTATCACCGCCACCTATTATCCTCATCTGTTTCAATTTTCGGTCTGGGCCTCGGCCATTTATTTGGTAGCCAAAAAGCTGCTTAATCAACAACAGGCGGCCATGGAATCATGAAACAGATCACTATCGAAAAGATAGATTCTCTCGATCGCCTGGAGGAGTTGCAACAGTCCTGGAACGAACTGCTCGAGTCGAGCCCAGGCGCCACCGTCTTTGGCTCGTGGGAATGGCAATACCATGCCGCCCGCTCATTCACCGCCGACCGGGGATTGGCGATTCTGGCCGCCTACTCGGATGATATGCTGATTGCAGTACTACCGCTTCGCGAATGCAAAAAGAAAATCGGCCACCTGTTTTCGGCTTCGGTGGTTCGTTGCCTGGGCGGAGCAATTACAGATTATAATCCCCTTCTATTCAGGGAAAAGTCCCTACCGGATGCGATTTCGGCCTTCGCCCGGTATCTAACTCAAAATGGATATATTGTTGATCTCGAGAATGTCTTGCCGGGCAGCCCTCTCTATGTTCTGGGTCGCTTTCTTGCCGACAATCGTTATAAGGCAACTATCTATGAATCGAAAACAGCCCTGGTCGCCGAACTGACCGGGGGTTATGAGAACTTCCTGAAAAGCAGAAAGAAAAAATTTCGCAAGACCCTGCGTAATAATCGAAACTACATGGATCGTGCCGGCGGATACAGTTATCACAAAGAGAATATGTCCGGCGAACTTCTGGCGACCCTGATCGATCTGCATACTTCACGGTGGGAGCACAAAGGAGAAAGCGGTGTTCTGGCCCGGAAGCAGATCAAGGACTTCCATGCCGCTCTGAGCGGTGCCAGAGGCCGGCCATTCGAAATTAAATACTACACTATTCGCCATCAGGACAAAATCGTCGCCATCCTGTATGGATTTTTATATCGGGAACGATTTTACGCTTACTTGTCCGGTTTCGACATGACTCATAATCGAATCAGCCCTGGGAATATGATTATCGATTATTGCATCAGGGACCTGTGCGAGGCGGGGATCGAAGTTTTTGATATGCTTCGAGGCGATATGCAATACAAGCAAACCTGGGCCACGATCTCACACGAGATGAAAGATAGACTTTATTTCCCTCCCACCCTGTCCGGCCGCTTGTATTATTGGTTCATGAAAACTGTTCAGACCGTAAAGCGTTTTATACCGGTTTCACTCAAGAAACGAGCAAAGTCGATCATTGATGCCGAATCCTCCGGAGGCGGGGGTCAATGATTAGGGCTTTAATAAAAAAAACGGCCGGTCTTTCCGGACCGGGTAAAATTATCCGATATGTCACCCGTTTCAATCCGCGGATACTTATGTATCACGGACTGACTGAAAATCCCACCACCCGGGAATGGACTCAGGTCGCAATCGATACTTTTAAAGAGCAGATGCAATACCTCCGACAGTTTTTCCATCCGGTATCGCTTCGTGAGATGGTGGCGATGCTGGAATCGGGAAAAATTGAACCGCATGCGGTAACGGTAACATTCGACGACGGATATAAATCCAATTACGATCTGGCCTATCCGATCCTGAAAGAGCTGGGCATCCCGGCCACGATATTCATAACCAGCCGTTTCGTCATGCCGCAGAGTAACCGCTATCTCTATCTCTGGCCTGATTTAATTTCGGTTATTCTGAAATCGCATGCTCCTACGGCGATTGACCTAGATGATTTAAGTTTGGGTCAATACAATCTCTCTTCCGAGCGTAATATTTACAGCGCCCATAATGAAATCTGCGAACGTCTCAAATCAGTTGCTTCGACCGATAACGAAAACGTCGTTGCGGCTCTATATGAAAGATTCGGTGATACTATCGACGACAATCGATTCAGCGATTTCAGTCCGATGACTCCCGAAAATGTCCGCCGACTGGCGGCTGACGACTTAATAACGATCGGAGCACATTCGCAGAATCATCCGATCCTTAGCCGGCTGGAACCGGCCCGATTGGAAGAGGAAATTGTCGGCAGCAAGCGCGACCTGGAGGAGATTACCGGCGTTTCGATTTCCGAGTTTGCCTATCCCAACGGCCGCTGGCGGGATATCAACCGCGAGGTGGTAGAGATAACCGCCCGGCATTTTGAGTGCGCCGTATTGACCGAGACGGGACTCAATTTAACCGGCCACAATAAATACTTGTTGCGCCGGATAGGGATCGGAAGTAACCTTGATTTCAGGCAATACCGGGCAATGTTATCGGGGGTTTACTATATCGGCCAAAAGCCGATTGTTCGGCTTGAGGAAGCGAAAAACGATTGATGGATATTCGAATCGAACAGACTGATGACTACCGGCCGGTTGTAAAGCTGTACAAATTGGTTTATCCGGGGAAACGGGCGCGTAAATTTGAATGGCTTTACACCACTAACCCCTCCGGCCCTGCCGATATCTTTCTCGTTCGCGATCCGGAATCGAACAAAGTTGTCGCGTCATATGTAATCATGCCGATGCGCCTCTGGTATCATGGCCGAGTCGTCAAAATCGGCCAGGCGATTGACGGTATGGTCCATCCCGACTTCAGGCGGCGCCGTATATTCAATTCTATCCAGCAAAAACTGCACGATCAATTGAAGCATAAGTATGAATTTCTGATCGGCTTTCCCAATCGTCTGGCCCTGACGCCCTTGCTCAATGCCGGGGCTACCGCGTTCGGTCCTCTGGATACCTATTCCTTTCCGCTCACTTCACAGTTTTTTGCCAAGCGGCTGGAAAGCGGCGGGATATTCCGAACTATTCTCAGTCTGTTTTTGAAGCCTGCCATCGTGCTTCATAAGAAATTTTATCTCGGCTCCGTCAACACCGATGGATTTAAACTTGAGCCGATTGAGGAGAAGGAGATCGTTCGGGATTCCGAGTACGGAACGATAAAAAAAGCTCATCCGGTTATGGCGGTGCGCGACCGGGATTTCCTGGTCTGGCGATTTTTCTCAGTACCGACCAATAAGTACATATTTTTGCAGCTTTATAATAATGAGCGGAGCCCTTTGGGATATATCGCCATCCGGTTTGAACACAAAGTTGTCGCCATTGCCGATTTCTGCATCGACAGCGGCCACGACGATCAGGTGCGAGCGTTAAAACTTCTGATCGAATATTGCCAGAAGCGGCGAGTAAAATCGATTCATTTTCAACTCTCAGAAGCGTGCTATTGCGTCAAAGCGCTGAGTAAAGCCGGGTTTATCAAGCGCAAAAGCAACTATTCCATCATTCTCTTCCCCTATTCCGAAGAATCGAAACAATTGCGTTATTCCGACTTTTTCCTTACCTTTGCCGATACCGACTGGCTTTAAATCCGATTAAAACGAGGGGTAGTTTTTTGGATATAAGGCGCTTTTCATTAATTGTGATCTTTGCGTCGTTGCTGATTCGGGCAATAACCTTTGCCTTCTCTTCCAACTTTGGGGCCGATTCAATTATCCGGAGTCTTATCTCATTGAACTGGTCGCACCATCCCTTTATCATCTGGCACCCCAACAGCGAATCCTCGGTTTGGCTCCCACTTCAATTTTATATCAACGGTATTGTGCTCATGATCTGGGACAATGTCAAACTGGTCCCGCGGCTGGTCAGCCTGGTCGCTTCGCTGTTGACACTGCCTCTGTTTTGGGGACTGGTTGCGCGCATCTTTGATCGAGAGAAAGCGTATTTTGCCACCGCCTGTTTTGCACTCTACTCCATACATATCAAATTCGGGAACATTGCCGGAAGTGAAAGCCTGTTTATATTGTTCATGGTCGCATCCATGTACGGCTATCACCGTTTCCTTGACAAGCAAACCACAGGCGAGATGGTTCTGCTGAGCGTGGCGATGCTGGCAGCGGTGATGATTCGTTTCGAGGCCTGGCTGTTGCCACCGTTTGTTTTTGTATCGTTATTAATCCAATCATTGCACGCTTCTCCGACCGGCAGAAGCCGCTTCATTTTTGGTGCCGTTGCTGTCTCAATTCTTCCGGCGCTGTTCATCTTGAGTTGGTTGTATGGTAGCTTTCGGGAAACCGGTGACATGCTCTATTCTCTGAACGCCGCCTCATCGGAGCATTCCGCTCTCACGCAACAAACGGTTGACAGTCTGGGTAATCTTAAAACTATGATATACAGGGCGGCCTTCTGGCCGGGAGTTATCATCATCAGCCTTTCACCGCTGATTGCTCTCGGCGGGTTTTGGGGTATGATCCGATCTATAATGCGCCGCACCGGGATGGAATGGATTATACTTTTGGCCATTCAATCCGCGATATATCTCTACCAATCGATTATCACCGGGGAATTATCACCCCTGGCACGGTACACTATACTGCCGGGTACTATCCTTTGCATTTTTGCTGCCCATGGCAGCTTCGATCTGGCCCAAAGATTTCGACCTTTTGGCCATGCCGGGTTGAAGCTCAAAATTGTTCTCTTCTCCGCTCTCTTGTGGACTATAATCCTCTGTCCCAACTACCGCGAAGTGGACAACAGAATGCTGTCCAAACTGGCATCGGTGTCTCCAGTCACTCAATATCCATCCTTTGTGCAGCCGGCTATCGACTGGCTGAAAACAAACCTCGAGGATGATCAGACGGTCATTTTTAACTCCCCATTTTTTACCTCGAACGCTGTAATTATGTACTCGGAATTGACCTCAAAGCAGTTCATTGCGGTGAATGAAAGCAGTTTCGAAGATGTAAAAAATAAAATTATTTCTGAAAAACCATCCTATTTCATTTGCCATCGGCTGGCGCCTCTCCGGATAGAACAAAATTGGGGACCGATCGAGACTCCTATTCTGTTGGACAATATGATATTACAGTACACTGAGAGCGCCGGGGAATTCGCCATTTATATTCCTCAATATAAACAGTAATATCCTCATTGCCCTACCCCGGGAAAGCCCGATTTGATGCAGAAAACCGGGAATTGTGTCGATATTTTTAATGTAAAACGGTTTTAAATACAGTATGTTGGTCCTGTGCAGAATAAGCGCAGATTTGTTGAATGAACAATTTAGATCGGCGGGAGTTCGGCCAATTCACTGGTACTGCGTAAGATATAAAAGCCCCACGACGGCAGGATTTTTGCATTACCAGACTGAATTCAAAAGAGAGGTTTGACTGGTATGAGACGAAGTATATATATACTTATTACTGTTCTGGTTCTATGCACAATCGCCCCGGCGCAAGATAAGACACCTTACAAATTTTCATTCGGGGCCAACATTTATACGGGTCCCAGAAACGCCTCAATCACGTGGTTTGCCGAAAGGTATGACTGCGCCATCAACGGCATAAGTGATTGGCCGGGGATGCATGACAGCCTCTGTGATACGGCTGAGGCGATGGGGAAGATTTTCCGGGCCGGGCCATACGCCTCGTCACAGGAAATCAACCTGTACGAACGTTTCGATACCGGCAAGCAGTACAACGAGCGGCTCAACAATGTCACCGATCTGTGGCTTTATATCTACGCCAAGCATTACCTCGACAGTATTGGGGTGTCGGCCGAATCGCTGGTGGTTCATATCGACGACGATTTCGTTCGGATCACCAACCAAGGTGACGGTGTCCGCGAATACAACCTGACCGGTCTGCCGCATCACAAGAAGCGGTTTTCTTATCAATACTGGAACAACACGCCCTCGGACACCATGTTTTATCCGGCCGGTTATTGCTGGCTGGCCAACGGTTTCAATCCCGATGCCCGGCGTGCGATCGCCTATGCTTATCGTCGTCACCTGATCGAGGATTCGGTGGCATATGGTCCGGGCGACCGTCACTGGACCGCCTTTTTCATGGACAATCAATATCGCGGCGGCTTCGGACCTCGGCTGAATTCGTACTATGAGATCAACAGCGCTACCGGCGGCCCGACCTCCGGACTGGATTGGATGGAGCAGCCGGGAATCGGCAACGACCTCAACTCCAACCTCAATTACTACGATCATTCGACGCTTCTGATCGACTCGACAATTCGGGTGGTTCTCGATTCGGCCTGTGATGCTCATGGTCTGGAGCGGATCTACGGATTCGCCAATGTGGAGAAGTTTTCACCGGCGCATTTGGGTGTGGCGGTTCGTTATACTCATGTCAATTTGGAGAACCCGGTTGATTACGCCAAGGCGTGGCCCAATGGGTGGCAGCAATGGTACGCCATGGCCGACACTATGGCGGCCCATCCCGATCGTTATATTAACTGGCTGTTTAGTGGTGACTTTTTATGTTCTTCCAGTCCCTCCGATTGGAAATACGACTCCAGCCGAATTTACATGACTCACTACGCCTTTTTTCTCCAGGTTCGTGACACCAACGCTTATTGCGGCCCGGCGCGATTTAACGATATCAATCGGTGGCGCGATATTTATGAGGTCGACTTTGGCGAGCCTGACGGTCCGGCTTATGAGGTAAGTTCGACCGGTAGCAGTTACACCAAGCTGGCGGTGATGCGGCGCGATTACAACAACGGCGCGGCGGTGACATTGGTCCGGACATCACACGGTACGGCTGACTGGGTTAACGATCAGGTGGCCGTTAATCTGCATCAGTTATATCGCGAGGTCGATGCCAACGCCGACACCTCGGCGGTCGCCGACTCCATCTTCTATCTCAAACCGTACATGGGGAAAATTCTAATCACTGCCGATTCCTGCGGTGTTCCTCCGACGGTTCCGGTTCCGACATCTCCGGCATCGGGATCAGCGCTTGGTAACAGCCCCACTTTATGTGTCAACAATTCAGGTCATGGTACTTGTGAGAATCCGGTTAAATATCAGTTCGAAATAGCCGAGGATGCCAATTTCGTGACAATCGTCCGCCAATCGGCATGGCTAACGGAAGGAACCGGGACGACCTGTTTCACCACCAGTTCTACGCTTGAAAACGGTCATCGCTATTACTGGCGATGCAAGGCCAATAACGAGATGACCTCATCAGGCTGGTCAACTACGTTTAATTTCACGACGCCTAATATTCCGCCCCCATCCCCTACCGGAAATGCGCCGGAGGATGGCGGAACGGCTGACAGGCTTCAGCCGACCCTTACGATAAACAATGTTACAGACCCGGATGGGACAGCCTCGGTCTATTATTTTCAGGTATCCAAGTTTTCCAACTTTTCCGCGCTGGCGGCACAATCGGGCGCTGTTACTCAGGGCACGGGTACTACATCCTGGCTGGTCAGCACCCCGCTTGAAAACGGTTCGGCATATTTCTGGCGGGCACGTGCCTACGACCAGGTGGAGTATAGCGGTTGGATGACGGTTATGAGTTTCACGGTCGATGCTTCGATCACGAATCTGCCGCCGACCACGCCTGCTGTTTATTCCCCTCCCGATGCGGCAACGATAACTTTCTTACCGTTGTCGCTCAGTTGGTACAATTCAACCGACCCGGACGGTAACAATCTGACCTATCAGATAAACCTTTTTGATTCGGCGGGAGTCACTCTGATCGATTCCGCGTCAGGAATCAGTCAGGGCGGCGGCGCCACCTCATCCTATTCTCCCCAGGCCGGCCTTTCCAATGCTTTCTGGTACAGTTGGCAGGTGCGAGCGTATGACGGAATTGATTATTCATCCTGGATGAACCTAGCTCGTTTTTATCTCGATACTTTGTTCGGCGTCAACCAGCCGCCGCAGGCGCCGCAACTGGTTTCGCCCAATGATTTTGATACGATGGTATCATTGCAGGTATCGCTCATATCACAGCAGGCATTCGATCCCGAGTCGGACCCTTTGACCTATGAGTTTGCGGTTTATTCCGATGAAGGCCAAACCAACCTGATCGATTCGATTTCAGGACTGGAACCTGCCGGTATGGGCAACGACATCGTCTGGCCGATTTCGCCGATTCTTTCTTCCGGCAGCCGCTACTACTGGGCCTGTCGGGCCAGCGATGGAGTAAATTATTCGGAATGGGCGCCGACCCGCTCATTTTGGGCTTTCGATTTTTCGGTCAATGCTGATCAGTCGTCGCCCGATAACATCTACCCCACCGGCGGAATTACGGTCGACAAGACGCAACCGATGCTTGATGTGACCAATGTCATCAGTCTCCTGGATGAAAATTTGTACTATTTCGAAGTATCAAGAGATTCCATGTTCATCAACCGGATATATTCGGGTCCGGTGGAAGAAAATATGATGGGATCCACTTCATGGCAGGTCTCCGTGCCTTTAAATTCCGGAGAAGTATACTATTGGCGCAGTCGGGCCAACAATTCGCCGTATAGCGGGGTTTCGACATTCGTCGTCGATGCTCAGGTTTATATGGCTCCCAATCCATTTAAACCGAACGTACATAATCAAGTGACGGTATTTAATATGGCGCCGGAAGGTACACTGACGATCACGACCCTGACGAATGAAGTGGTCAGGATTATAAACGGCAGTGGTACCGGCCAGGTTACCTGGAACGTAACCAACGACAATGGCCGATCCCTGGCCTCAGACGTTTATCTGTGCTATTACAAAGATGGAGAGAAGGTCAACCGATTTAAGTTTGCAGTGATTCGTTAAAGGCATATTGCCGGGGGGGCCTCACAAGGCTCCCCTTTTTTATAACAGGCCACACCTCAAAGGTAGCCATGGAAGGCAAAGCGTTTATTTTTCTCAACGGGCTCTACCCCAAAGGCGACGACCAACTTGTTCGACAACTATTAAACGCGGCCAGTCCCCGGCCGGCCCTGATTGCGGTTGATGGCGGTATCGCATTCCTCCAAAAATATTCCATAAAGCCCGATTATTGGATCAGCGACCTTGATTCGGCCCCTCGTATACGAAGAGGTTTCCTGAAGGAGATCGAACTGTTTTTCTACCCCGCCGATAAGGACAAGACCGATTCTGAGCTGGCTATTGATTTATGTATCCGCAGAGGATTTACCGATATAACGGTATTCGGATGGGACGCTCGCATGGGAGAAACCGATCATCTTCTGGGTAACCTTTTTCTCTTTCGCAATATGAAAACCGGAAAACAGGCGCTCCGCCTCCGTTTTCTGGACAGCCGACAGGAAATCATCGCCCTGCGAGATCAGACACGGACATTACGTGGATATAAAGGGCGCCGGCTGTCGATACTTCCGGTCAGCACGAGGATATCGCTGACCCTCCGGGGTACACGATTTGCAGCTACAGATTTGGTCGTCCGCGAGGGAGAAACAGTTTCGCTGCGTAACCAGATTACTGCGCAGAAGGCGTCGATTAAAATAAAAGGGTCCGGGTTGGCCATTATTAAGAGAATCAAGCCGGGTTCTGAATAGTTAAAATTATTACTTGTCCTGTTTTAAGGATTATTGTAATTTGGCAAAAAGAAGCATGGAGGAAGTAAAGGAGCGCACACCTCATTCATGATTATTAAATCTTCTGGCAAAACGGATATCGGTCTGGTTCGGGAAATAAACGAAGATTCGATCAGGTTATTACCGGACAAAAATCTCTTTATCGTCTGCGATGGAATGGGTGGACATAATGCCGGTGAGGTCGCCTCGGCCACCGCCTGTGATACAATCGGTTCCCTGTACGCCAATTTCTTCGATCGATTATTGAGTGATGAAAGTATTCATCTTCCCCGCGTTTTCCCTCCTTCCACCGATGTATTGACTAAGGCGGTTCGAATTGCTAACCACACCATTTACAAGCGTGCGTCTTCCGACCCGTCATTATCAGGCATGGGCACTACCATTGTAGCCGTTGCCATAGAAAAAAACATTATGACTGTCCTGCATGTCGGCGACAGTCGTGTTTATCGCTATCATAATAATAAACTGACCCCCCTCACCATCGATCACAGTTGGGCCGCCGAACTGGAACAATCGGAACAGATCACCCCTGAAGAAGCCAAGAATCTGGTCAATCGCAACGTCATAACCCGCGCCCTGGGAGTCAAGGACAGTGTGGAAATCGATGTCGCGGCCCGAAAAATTTTCGAAGATGACATCTATATTCTTTGTAGTGACGGCCTGTGCGGTTTCGTCGACGATCCCGACATCAAACAGGTGGCCAAGGATAGTAAGGGTGATATCGAAAAAATAACCGGCGATCTGGTAAAAATGGCCAATGATCGTGGCGGGCTGGATAACGTCAGCATCATAACTTTGAAAATAGTCGGCGGGGTAGACTCGTCCGACTTGCAGGAACTGGCCACCGTGACCGTTGACGGAGAGCCGACAGAATATTATGAGGCTGAGGAACAATGGGCCTTATCGGCCGCTGAACCGGTCCAGGAAGCGGTCGAGGAACCAGAAGACAATCCGGGCGGCGGAAAAGGCAGACTTTTAGCATTTGCCTTTATAACAATCGTCATAATCGTCGTTTTTTACCTTATTTTCAAGGGATAAAACGGCTCCATCCGATCACCTGAGTTTTCCTATTTTTATTTGACAAATCGATGTCGATTTGTATATTGTAGGGCCAAAATACGGCCTTAAGTATTATGCGCCCATAGCTCAACTGGATAGAGCGTCTGGCTACGGACCAGAAGGTTGGGGGTTCAAATCCTCCTGGGCGTATTTTTTTTATGGCAGTCGCGGCCTTTCCCCTGTTAAACGGCAATTCCGACAAAGTATCCGGGTAAATAAAGAGTCGAATTTCCCCTTGAAACCTTCGGGGCTTTTGTATTATACTACGGCTCCGGTTAATATTTGACCCGGCAAAAGTCGCATTGTCTGAAAATTGATGTGAATGGAATATTTGAAGGGAGAATGGATTATGTCTCGGTTTAATCAGGTCGGCGGTAGTGCGCTGACAATATTTTCAGCTTTACTCATAATATTCGCAGTTAGTTCCTGCTCCGGTCCGGCCCCGGACCCGCCGGTAGCCAAAATCGAACCCCATACCGACACGGTTCATGGTGAAGCTCGCGTTGACGATTATTACTGGCTCAGAGACAAGGAAGACAGCACCGTGATAGCCTATCTGGAGGCTGAAAACGCCTATACTGATGCCATCATGAAACATACTGATAAATTTCAGGAAACCCTTTTCGAGGAAATGAAGGCCCGAATCAAGGAAACCGATTTGTCGGTGCCGATGAAGGATGACTCCTTTTATTATTATTCCCGTACTGAAGAGGGGAAGCAATACCGCGTTTATTGCCGCAAAAAAGGCAGCCTCGATGGCGTTGAGGAGATTATGATCGATGCCAATATTCTCGCCGAAGGCCACGATTACTTCGCCCTTGGAGCTTTCGCCACCAGTCCCGATCACAGCATTCTGGCGTATGCCGTCGATACTTCCGGCGGCGAGTTGTATGCCCTTTATTTCAAAGATCTCCAAACCGGCGAGTTATTGCCCGACATTGTCCATGATGTTGACGGCCCCGCGATGTGGGCGGCCGATAACAAAACCGTTTTCTACACCACTCAGGATGATATCAAACGCCCATATAAGATGTGGCGACATACTCTTGGCGGCAGTGGAACCGACGCCCTGATATACGAAGAAAAGGACGAGCGGTATAATGTATACCCCGGTAAATCGTTGAGTGAGGAGTATATGTTTATCGGCCAGTACAGCAACAACTCGTCTGAAATCCATTATCTCCGAGCCGACGATCCCTTCGGAAAATTCAAATTGATCCAGCCTCGTCAAGACGAGGTCGAATACTATATCTACCATCATGGCAAAGATTTCTACGCTATGACCAACGAAAATGCGCAGAATTTTAAAATCATGAAAACCGCGGTACGCGGTCCCGCCCGCCGGGTTTGGAAAACAGTTATCCAGCATCGCGATTCGGTCATGATCGAAGGCCTGTCGATGTTTAAGGATTATATGGTAGTGCTGGAACGCGAGAACGGATTGCGTCAGGTTAAAATTACCAATTTCGAAACCAAAAAGTCTCATTATATCGACTTCCCCGAACCGATTTATATGGTTTCCCCGTCCTCCAATGCCGAATATGTCACCGAGACGCTTCGTTTCACATATTATTCGCTGGTAACGCCCCGTTCGATCTTCGATTATGACATGCAGACCCGTGAACGGGAACTGAAGAAACAATATGAGGTACTCGGCGGATATGATCCTGAGGAATATACCTCGGAGAGAATCTTTGCTGAAGCTCCCGATGGCGTCAAGGTGCCGATTTCGCTGGTGTATAAAAAAGGATTGATCAAAGACGGTTCCAACCCGTTCTATCTTTATGGCTACGGCTCGTACGGTTACAGCATGGATCCTTATTTTTCATCCAATCGCCTGAGCCTTCTCAATCGCGGATTTATTTATGCTATGGCGCATGTCCGCGGCGGCAGCGAAATGGGGCGTTGGTGGTACGAGGACGGCAAACTGAAACATAAAATGAATACCTTTACTGATTTCATTGCCTGTGCCGAGCATCTGATCGCCGAAAAATATACTTCCCCTGAAAAACTGGTGATCAGCGGCGCCAGCGCCGGCGGACTTCTGGTCGGCGCAGTGGTTAACATGCGCCCCGATCTGTTTAATATCGTCATCGCCGATGTACCTTTTGTCGATGCCGTCAATACCATGCTCGACGCCAGTATTCCATTAACGGTAAACGAATATACCGAGTGGGGAAATCCTGAAGAGAAAGAATACTACGACTACATGATGCAGTATTCACCTTACGATAATGTGGAAGCCAAGGCCTATCCGAATATGCTTGTAACCGCCGGCCTGAACGACCCACGGGTACAGTACTGGGAGCCGGCCAAATGGACGGCCAAACTCCGGGCTATGAAAACCGATGATCACCCCCTGCTGTTGAAAACCAACATGGGCGCCGGACACGGTGGAGCCTCCGGACGGTATGATTATCTCAAGGAAATCGCTTTAGAATACGCCTTTATTCTCGACGTTATGGGTATTGCAAAATAAGGTATTCTCTTAAAACAGATTCCAAGCCGCTTCCTCCGGGGAGCGGTTTTATTTTGATCGAGTGAGAACTTTCATTATCCTTGCCTCCCGATACATAAACACATATTTTATCAACAGGTGAGGTGCTTACAAACATTATGTCGATTATTGATTTGATATTTATTGCCGCCGGTGCCGTGATGGCTCTGCTGTTGGCAGCTTTTGCCTGGACATCGATTCTTGAATCGCGACCGAGAGCGGCATTTATCGGCATGGGTTTTCTGATCTGTTTTAGCACCGTCTGGTTTGGCGGGTTTTCCATATTATCCCCATCCGATTCTATTGTAGTGATCACCCTGGCTGTTATCGCGATTCCTGTCATTCTATTTTTTATGCCGCTGGGTGCCTCCAAACCGATTGAGATCGGTGAAATTACCGAACAGGTCGACGAACGCGATGTCATGTTCTCGCGCGAGGAATACAATTCGGGATCGGAAAAATATAATTCATACTATGCTATGCGGCCGGAGAACAAAGAGGTTGATGACAAACTTCGTGAGTTGCCGGAGTTGATGGCTCCGGGCGGGAAGTATTATGATCCGGTCCGGTCGCCATATACCGATGCTATTTTCAAGGTCATCCACGGTATGGTCACCGAAGTTGATGGCGAGATTGAGCCGGTGAAATCGAAATCTTCGCCGGAGACTATGACAGCCAGGATCAAACAATTCGCTCATCATCTGGGTGCGGATGAAGTTGGTATTGCCCCGCTTAATCCGATGTATCTTTATTCTCATGTTGGTCGTGGGCCGGAACCGTGGGGTGCGCCGATCGACAACTCCCATAAGTATGTCATCGTTTTCACCCTGGAGATGAAATACGATCATGTCGAGGCGGCCCCGAGCCTGCCGATCACCGAGGAATCGGCAGCGCAATATCTGCGGGGGACGATGATCTCTCTGGCGCTGGCTCAGTATATCCGTGACCTTGGTTATCCGGCCCGAGCTCATATTTCAGGAAGCAATTATCAACTAATGCTTCCCCCGGTGGCCCATGATGCCGGGCTGGGGGAGTTAGGTCGTCACGGGTATTTGATTTCTCCTCGCTTTGGCGCACGCATCCGGATCGGCGCCGTCACCACCGATCTGCCCCTGATTACCGATAAACCGATCGTTTTCGGCGTTCAAGATTTTTGTGATAGATGCCTGCGTTGCGCCGACAACTGCCCCTCGGCTTCGATTCCCAGAGGCGGCAAGACCGATGTCAAAGGAGTAAGGAAATGGCCCCTGCAGGTGGAGTCATGCCTCAGATACTGGCGCCTGATCGGAACCGATTGTGGATTATGCATGAAAGTCTGCCCGTTCAGTCACCCACCATCCCTGGTGCATAATCTGGTGCGGGTTGGTATAAAACGATCCTCCTTCGCCCGCTGGATATCGGCTTATGGCGAGGACTTCTTCTACGGCAAGAAAGTTAAATTTTAATCTCTCCCTATCGCCCTTTATAAAGCCCGTAATATAATATCAGCCTTCGTTTTCGCTCTCATATTCCCGGTTCAGACGGCATCTTTTTTTTCATCGAGTTTTTAATCCGTGCATCTGGGAACTTACTTGTTTTCTCAGACAATTCACTCCAATCTCTTGACATCTCCCCGTCCGATATTTATACTTGTTTGGCATCAGGGCTAATCTACACTGGAAAGAAAAACATTAATTGGCATCTTGTCTTCTGCGGGAATCGTCTGCACAATTTCAGACGTTTGATTCCGGCGGATGTGAAGAGAGGGATTCTCCCAGAAGGAGGTGGTAAATCCATCCAAGACAACACCTCATCAACCGTCATTTACTGTGACACGAATACTGACAAGTCCGGCATCACAACAAACTGAAAGCATCTCTAACGAATGAATTCCCTCCAGCCGGGTCCAGTCACCCCGGACCGGCGATTCGGCGGCGGCCAAAGCTGATCTTTACACGGCCGCAATCACAATTCTTTAACGCGTTTCAAGGAGGTATCTATGTTTGCCTGCAAAATTCACCCCGGTATGGTATCCCGGGTGTTTCTGCTGCTATCCTTCCTTGCCCTAACAGTAATCTCTGCAAGTAATACGGCAATGGCGCAACAGCCTCTGGATGACTACGACACCCTGGTAGTCACTCACTGGGTCGGCGATGATGAGCCGATGACCTATGATGAATGGAATTTGATCATTGGCAAGCCGGAATCGTTTGACTATCTGCATCTGGGCGATTTCAATCCGACCTCGGGAAGCAAGGACGATATCTATTTCTGCGTCCTTATCAATTCCGATCTTTATCCGTACATTGAGTCGTCAATCGATCAGTACATCATCGATCTCAGTCGTGACGGATACAACGTTTCCCTGTACCTGATCGAAGGAGGTACTCCGGAAGAATTTAAGGCCTTCCTGCTGACAAGGTATGCCGCCGGAATGGCCGGCGTGGTTCTTATCGGTGATTTGCCGGTGCCCTGGTTTGAGTTCGATTACTGGGGCCATGAGGAATTCCCCTGTGACCTGTATTATATGGATATGGACGGGTTATGGGAGGACATCGATACCGACGGCAAATACGATCAGCACTCCGGAGATGTCGAGCCTGAAATCTGGCTGGGACGGCTGACGGCGTCGACCCTGACTTACGGCGGAGCCGATGAAGTGGCTTTGCTGCAGGGCTATTTCGACAAAAATCATCGCTATCGAATGGGAGACATCGGTTTGGAGGACCGGGGCTTAATGTACGTCGACGATGACTGGTACGGCTCAGGTTCGAGTTGGGCCTCCAATATGGGTCTGGCCTATGACAGTGTCGTCCTTGAAAGAGACCAGTATGTCACCACCAGCTACGATTATGAAGATCGGCTGACTCATAATTATGAGTTCATCCAGGTCTGCGCTCATTCCAGCCCATCCCATCATTCGTTCGCAGTGCCGGGCGGAGGGGGCGGTTCGACCTGGTATTATGAGGTAACCGATATTGATCCGACGGCTCTTTTCTATAATCTCTTCGCCTGTTCCAATTCACGTTTTACCTCCACCAATTATATGGGCGGCTGGTATATCTTCTGCGACACCTATGGTTTGGGATCGGTCGGCAGCACCAAAACCGGAGCCATGCTGAGATTTCAATACTTCTATGAGCCGTTCGGACTCGGTGAAAACATAGGCGAGGCTTTTGCCGATTGGTTTACAGCCATAGCTGGCGGCGGCTTCAGCAATAGCGAAATAGCCTGGCATTACGGCATGACCGTCTGCGGTGATCCGACCTTGGTCAAGGATCCGGTAATACCGACTCCGACCACAATCTGGGTGGATGGGACATATGGCAGTGACCTTACCGGTGACGGGACCATCGACGATCCATTTGAGACGATTTCACGGGCGATAACCGTAGCATATGATTACGACACCATTCAGGTTCGCCCCGGATTATACGAGGAGAATCTCGACTACGAGGGCAAGGCGATTGTGATTAACGGGTTCTATGGCGCCGACATGACCATTCTGGAACCACATGATATCTTCTTGCCGGCGGTTAAGATGGTCAGCGACGAAGGAGTCGGGGCTTGTTTCTCAGGATTCACCGTGCGAGGTTTCAAGGCGCAACATACTGTCGATTTGTCTCGTGCGTTAAATCCGGCAATTAAGAACAACATCTTTGTCGACAATCGTCCGAATCCATTCGGCGTCGTCCGCACCAGCAGTGTGATCAAAATCGACAATACCAATCCGTATATCAACCGGAACCTCTTTATCGGCAACACGCTTCCTGCTTGCGTCTATATCGTTGCCGGCTCGGCCAAGATCATTAACAACACTTTCCAAAAGAACCTTGCCGGTTTGCACAGCGATGGCAATCCGATTGCCTTCAACAATATCGTAACCAGCTCCGAACGTCAAGGATTCTCAGGCAACTGGCCGCCTGCCGATATCGACTACAATGACGCCTGGGACAATCACCCCGACTACACCTTTATTTTGCACGGACCGAATAATATTTCAGAAAATCCCATGTACATCAAACCTGGGGAGAGCTGGTTCCACCTGGCCCATAATTCGCCTTGCATCGACCGGGGCCATCCTCATGAAAGTTACCTCGATCCGGACGGTACCCGCAATGATATGGGCGCTTTCCACGCAGTTTACGTCATTTCCGATGGCGCCAATAATATCCAGGGCGCCATCGACCATGGTAACGGTTCCGATATTATCGTCTATCCCGGATCATACGAGGAGAATATCGATTTTCACGGGTACAGCAGCAAACTTATGACCCGGGGAGGCCCCGACAGTACGAAACTTTATCCGGCCAATCCGGAAGATGCTGTTATCAAAATGGAGCACGGCGAAGATGAAACCTCAATGTTCTCGGGATTTACCGTCACCGAGTGCCGGGCGGTGTTCTCATTTAGAATCGACGACGGCGCCGCTCCCCTGATTAAGGACAATATCTTTACTTACAACCGGGGCGATCTCGGTTCTCGCAGCAGCGGCGTTATCCGGACCATGGATAATACCTCCCCGATCATCACGCGCAACCTGTTCTTACGAAATAATGAAATCGCCTGTATCTGGAATCTGGGTGCCCGAACGGAGGTAGTCAACAACACCTTCGACGCTAATTACCGCGGCATCTTTACCGGTGTTCAGGGCAAGGCCAAGAACAACATCATCACCGATTCTTATGAGTATGGTGTTTATGGAAACTGGGACGAGTTGGATTACAATAATGTCTGGCATAATCATCCCGATTACTCAAACGCCATTCCGGGGCATTATAGCATCTCCGAAGATCCGCTTTATTACCCCGACTATACTCTGAGGTTTGGTTCCCCGTGTATCAACACCGGCGATCCGGGCCTGAGATATCTCGATCCGGACGGTACCCGCAATGACATGGGCGCTTATCCGTTTACCCTTTTTGGCGAGCCCGGCCCCAAAACGACCGTCGCTTTGCCCCTGACCTGGGATTTGGGACAGAACTATCCCAATCCGTTCAATCCAACGACGGCTATTCAGTTCACAGTTCCAACAACGGGCCCGATTTCATTGTCGGTTTTCAATATCCTGGGACAGAATGTCAGATCGTTGATTGACGGCGATATGGAAACCGGCCGGCACAATATCATCTGGGACGGCAGGGATAATGAAGGACGCCAGGTAGCAAGCGGCATATATTTCTACCGGCTCGAATCTTCTGTTTTCAATGAATCGAAGAAAATGATTCTCTTGAAATAAGTTGAGGGTGTAAACGACAATACCGTTTATGGCTTCGAACTTGACAACAAAAAGGACCGGGAACTCCCGGTCCTTTTCATTTCCGCTCAATCAAGTGGCAGCAGATGGGCTGGATAAAAGTCACTATTCCAGACGATGCATCTCCTCGGCGTCCTCGAAGGCCTCATCCAGATGATCCAAGACAAATCCCTGTAATTCCTCAGTTCCGGCAGTCAGAACAATCATATCATCGCTTTTTTCATGCTTGATTTCGATTTTGCCTTCACTTAGGCTTTTCTCCAGCCATGCCATATCAAAAAACGAGAGCATCAGAACATTACCCTGAATTGACACCCGAGCAAAGGTGTGGGCCGGGATGAGATGAAATGCGAAAATCTCATTGACCTCTTCGGGGTAAGCCGGAAACATATCCAGAAAGAGGTCATCCCCCAGTTTGAACAAATGGACAATGAGTCGGCAATCTCTTATCGGATCGACCGTCAGCATCAGTCGCGAACCATCATTTTCCATATTCTCCAGCTGCTCCTTCACTCCTTCCTCGATGATGCTGAGTTGATAACGTCCCCCCTCATCATGTTCGAATATCCAGATCACGTCGCGCGAATCGGCCGGATACCATTTGCCTTCCAGCATCGGATCTTGAACCAGATCCTTATCGGTATACAGGGGATGGATCGACAGTGTCCAGCATCCCGTGAGCATTAAAGCTACCATAACGGTTATAGCATATTTCATCCTACGCATGATTTTACGCTCCTTTCACCCTGTTAAAATAGGGATTAAACGCCTCGATCAGGACCGCCTCGATGTCGCGTCGATCTTTTGGGGTTGAATCGGGCATGAGCATGACCGCTATATAGACATTTTCTTCCGACCCGGCGCGAGATAACAATCGACCTTTGCTCTGGTTAATCCAGGGGTGCCCCCGGAAGGGACCCAGGCGGCGGCTTTCGCCGCAATAATCGATAACATAACGAGGCGGCTCGCCCTCGGCTTCGATACGATGCATGACGGCATACACTCCCGCTTCGCGCGGCGGATCGAATTGATCCATCCGAACCGGTGTTTCAAAAACATCATTAAGATTAGGTATCGTCTCCCACGCCACTCCTGTGCCATTGCCGCCGACGCTTTGGATCAATTCCATCCGCCATCGAGCGACGGACTCTATTTTATTGTCCTTAACCATTTGAGTCACACCGACCGCAATTAGTACGATCACTACTACCGCGCTGAGAATCGCGACCGGTCGCATTCTCTGAAACCCTGACCGGAACCACACCTGTCTCAATGACGATGATTTACCGGCGCTGACAATGCCAATAACCTGATCGGCAAAATCGGCAGGCAAAGCTTTCGGAATATCACTCCCTCCGATTTTTTCCGTAGCGACTCGTGACTGCCGTAATGTTTTCAGTTCGGCGGCGCATTCATCGCAGGATTGGAGATGCGCCATCAGCCGCGAGGCTTTGAATTCGGGCAGGTCTCCCCCCACATATAACGCCAGCATCATTTTAGCTTTCGGGCATCTCATCGGATATCACCTCCAATAGATCGGGATAATGTTTGATCAGGGCATCTTTTATTCGGCGCCGGGCTCGTGCAAGATGAACCCTTACGGTACTGGAACGACATTTCAATATCCCGGCCACCTCTTCGGTCGGAAATCCCTGCAAATCGCGCAGGACAAACACCCGGCGCTGATTTATCGACAATTCCCCTGCCAGTCGATTTATCGCTCCATAAAATTCACTGCTTTCGGCATTGTCATCCGGCCCCGGACTTCTATCTTTTATGTCAACCGTATTCCCCGGCTCGTCCAATGATCTTTGTCGATGGCGCGCGTTTTTACGCAGGAAATCAATTGAGAGGTTTGCGGTCAGGCGGTATAACCAGGATGTAAAAGAGTAATCGGAATTAAATCGCTCCAGCGACCGGTAAAGCCTGATAAACACCTCCTGAGAGATATCCCGTGCGTCTTCACCGTTACCGACCATTTGGTAGGCTATGGCATTGACCCGCGAGCCATACAGCTTGATACACTCCCGAAAGGCCCCGGCGTCGCCGTTACGGGCTTTTTCGATCAGATCGGCTCTGTCTCGCCTCGCTGCCTCCAAGCCTGCCTCCTGAGGATTTTGTCCACCTATTTCATCGACGCTGCTCTTCCCCTGTTTACGATTAATAATACGAATTCTCCGCAAAAAACGCTTACAACCCCAGTTTTAGTATTAAAATTTTTCGGCCTGCGGGGAGCCCCCAATATCTTGTAATTTATATAATATCAAGAGGTTACAAATACCGAACGGCAACTAATAAAGTTTGGGTTAATTTCTCGCCATTCCGTCCCGACCGCTGCCCCATCCAACGCCCGCTTTCAGGCGAGGATCGGTTCACACTTCAATATCCCTCCTATTTACAGCTTCCCCTTCACCACATACTTCAGAATCTTCACCACCTGCGCACCCGTCTCGCAAACAGCCAGGGCGGGAGCATCGAGTTCCTTGAGGGCATGAGTATATTCTTTCGGATGCTGGACTATCAGCGGAATATTGAGGGCGGCGGCATAACCGGCATCGAAGGCGGCATTCCATTGTTTATATTTATCCCCGAACCGAACCACGACAATATCGGCATCTTCAATCAGAGTCCGTGTCCGAATCGCATTGACTTTTGCCCCCTTATGGTCATGCCAGAACTTGTCTGCCTCCCGTCCCAGAATTTTCACGCCGCAATCATCGCTGGCGGCATGATCTGTAACCGGCCCATAAAATTCAATCGGCAGCTTCGCCTTCTTTGCCGCCGATGTTATTTTGCTCCTCCAATTGGAATGAACCTCTCCTGACAGGTAAACTTTCCATGTTTTCGGCATGACGATACTCCCTCTTTCAATAAACTTTCAACTGCCACAAGATTCATGATAAGCGTTTAAGACGCCATAAAAATATTTTGCGAAGAGTCCGATGGTGAGTGCACAAAAAAAGGCCGGGAAGAAAACTTCCCGGCCGTGTATGCAGTAGTAATATTATCGGTCTTTTAACGACCAACCTGTCGCGAATAGGATGGGTCTTCGATCATCTGTATACCGGGATTATGGCCGGAAACTGCACCCGGAGGTTCGGACATAGTCCAATTATCCGGGTCGGCCGGATCGCCGCCGTTAAAGGTCATGCGCCAGAAGAATTCAAAGGGGTAGAATCCGGTCCAGTCGGGTGTCCAATAGTCGATTATTCCGTAGATATCATAAACACTTGCGGATTGTCGTGTAATCTCGATCTGGAAGGCAGAGAGGTAGAGAATCCATCCCTCGCTGAGACCGAATTCGGCATTGATCGCCTCAAGAACCAGGGGATCGCAGCGATATTCCAGGGCAGATGTCGCCAGCAATTCATTAGGGGAACATTGCGGGACCAGAACGGTATCATAATGATTCTGTACTGTGGTAACGGTGTCATAAACAAACACGGTATCATATTCGTGGTTAATTTGAACCACTGTATCAGTCAGAAAAACGGTATCGGAGGAATTGATGGTTGTGGTATCACTAACAAAAACGGTATCGGGGGGTGATTCAATGTACTCGACGTCGTGGATATATTCAGTAGTCTCGACTATTTTCTCTTTATCGCAGCCGGCTACGGTCAGGAAGACCGCAACTACCAGAAGCAAGGTTCCAACGATGAAAATTCTTCTCATAATAGTCTCCTTTGCAAAGTCGGCGTTTTTGTACCGCCTCCTATCAATGCAAAACCGGGGCCGGACCGGGTCAGAATCACCCAATTTCCATAAGCCTCACTATAACAACTACTTGCAAGCCTCACCTTGTCCCGCCTAAGGAGGAAACCGACGTGTCGGTTCATTATTTGTATGCAAAAGACCTGCATCTGGAAAACCGACTCTGACTCCGGAAAGCGCTTTATTAATTCTTGAAAATGCTCCATCAAATATTTATTATGGACTACTACAATAATCCAGTGAAACTTTGATCTCGCCATCAGGAGCCGAGGTATACAAAATGAATCAACTCGCGATCAATACCGTTGGGGAGGAACTCGAAGCCTCAGCCGATTTTTGCAAATCGGAGGGGCTTGGACTCGAAGTGACCGATTTTGCCTTTCCCTCGATACTCGATGAAGATTTGACCGAACGGATCGAGAGGCATAAGAAGGCTGTGGCTGGAATTTCACCTATTATTTCACACGGCCCGTTTTTCGATCTGGTCGCCTCCAGCCTCGATCCGAAGATTGTCGAGGTGTCACGGTTGCGGCACAAGGCCGCTTTCGCCGCCTCCATCGAAATCGGCGCGTCTTATTACATTACCCACACCAATTTCATGCCTCTCATCCGGGAATCCTCATACCGTAAAAACTGGGCCGGGCGAATGCTCGATTTCTGGCTGCCGTTTGCCGACGACGCCGGAAAAAGTAATATCATCATCTGTTTTGAAAATCTCTGGGATCCGGTGCCCGATATTCAGGCTGAATTAATTGTCTCCGGAAGCCATCCTCATCTTCGCGCATCGTTTGACAACGGTCATGCTCTCGTATTCTCAGACCTTCCGTCCAGTCAATGGACCGCAACCCTGGGACCGTTGCTAGCTCATTGTCATCTGCATGACAATTCAGGGGAACTCGACGAGCATAAACCGGTTGGCGAAGGCAAGGAAGATTGGGCGGGATTTTTGGAGGCGGTACAGGAGTATTCACCGGATGCGATCCTCGTCGCCGAAAGCGACCGCCTCAACGACAACCAGCAAAGCATCGCCAAACTAAGGACTTTCTAACTGCCACAAAATTGGCTGATAATTCATTCTTGGAATATTCCCGCTACTCAGTGCACGGCAGATGTCCAAATCTTCCCGGAGGATATCTCCCGGACATACAAAAGGCCGGGTGCCGCACCGCTTGCGGTGCGAATCCGTTTACTTTCACTCACCTCCAGTCAGACAGTCTCCTATACTGTAGTCGATTCCTCTAGGGATCGTCTCAGCCATTTGAAATTGACAATTATCATAATCAGGACCGCCAAAAACCATAACTATCTCAAATAACCGGCTGCCTATCAGATAGCTTACCCCTCCTGATTCTTCTTGATTTTGACTCCCAGATAGGTTTAAATGTGGGTGGACAAACCATATTTTCAAACCATATTATGGGATATTTTATTGTGATAATTTTCCCGCAGGAGGATGTGACACCATGGAAATTAAGAACACCAAAAATCAGGAAATAATACCATATCTGGCAGCCAGTGGAGCAAGTTCATTATTCCCTCTTTATGTCTGTAAGCGGAGGCCCGATGTTGTATCTCCCTGCGTGATTACGGATGCCGGAATTCAGGGCTGTATGGTTACCGGAAGGGACTGCGGTCTCGGCTGGGTTCATTCCCAATGGTTGATGGCCAATGACAAATCGGCCATGCTGTCACTTCTCAAGCATTTACGGGACAGAGAAGGAGAAGACGTCTGCCTGAACTTCCCGCTTGAGTTTCACGATGAGGTTCAAGATATTTTTCCCGGTAAGGAAATTACGGTGGACCAACTATACATCCTGATTCCATCAAAATTCCATGAACGCAAGGCATCACATCCGGTTAAATTGATAACCGAGGAACTGCTTGGTCAGATCACCATTCCCGATGAGATGACGCGCCTGATAGGGTCTGATCACAAAGTATACAATGGCCTGCCATTCTATGGAATAGTCATCGATAATACTCTCGTCACCATTGGGGAGGCGATGTGCGATGACGGGAAATCTGCCGCAATTCAACAGGTATATACAGTGGAGACGCATCGGGGTCAGGGACTGGGAAGTATAATAGTTAACAGCATCGCAGCAGATCTAATTAGCCGAAAGAGGACGCCAACCTACTGGGTGGCCGAAGAAAATGATTCTTCGTTACACCTGGTTCAAAAACTGGGGTTTGATTTGGTAACACGTTTGGGATGTGTTGAAGACTAATCAGGTAGTCGGTCAAATTAGATATGAACAACAAATTCATCCGGCGATTGCAGGATTAGGTTTATCATTTTAGTGGAAACTCTGTGCGCGGCAGATGTCCACATCTGCCCGAGGGATATATCTCCCGAATATGCAAAAACCTCTTAATGGGTCCGTCTATTAATCATACCGTTACTTATCCAACCTATCAATCAACCCACAAAACTGGATTGACTAATTGATAAACTTTCCTATATTCATGTGTGGCAGGATTATAACAATAATCGGAGGTTGCTCATGAAAAAGTCTATCTTATCTTTATTATTCATTCCGGCCTTACTGCTTAACAACAGCATGGCCGTAGCGCAACACTATACGGATTGGGCCGAATTTGAGTTCTTACCAATTGCTACCGAGCTTTACGAATTACAAAAAGATTACACCATCAGTCTGCCTGAGTATTTCTTGGACCAGAATCTGATACCGGATAGTGCCGAGGCCCTGGCATCTTTCTTTCATGAATGGGCGACAAACGCCCTCCCCACCTGCGATTGGGACTTTGTTCGCCTCGAAGAGGGAGGAATCATAACCGTAAAAAGAGGATTCCGGTGGGATGGTCCATCATACCCGAGCAGACCGCACAGTTTCTTCAATTACCGTTCATCAATGGTCCATGATGCCCTGTACGATTTGATGCGAATGGAATATATGGAGGCGGATCATCATCACTCTCCCCCCGTTTATATTCCCTTCTACGGAGATGTCTGCCCCGACCTGCACAGCTATTCGGATACGGGCGATTGTAATCGGTTTATGACTGATTTGATGATCTACTTCATAGCCGTTGAAGATGGTCAACCCCTCGACGGCCTTGAAGGTGCCGAGATGGATGTTTCAATAATCCGTTTTGGAGGCGCCCCCGCAACATACGACCTGAGTAAGCTGGAAGAATGGAAGTATCATGTGTCTCAACTGACTGCCTATGCATCGGATGGGAAAGTCGAGTTGGAGTGGAAACGTCCCGATTATTCGGGAAAGGATCCTCATTTTACAGAACATTTCGATCCGATTACCGGATACAAGATTCGAAGAAATGGCGCCGATATTGCCACTGTTAACGCTTTTGTCTGGGACTTTCCCAACCCGCCGGAATGGATTACATCTTTTGAAGATACTGACGTTACCAACGGCGAGGCCTATGAATATCAGATAATTCCGCTGACCGTTAATAATAACCAGTATGACTGGTCGAATAAAGAACACGTCATACCGAACAACGGTCCCGGGCGGGCGCTGTACCTTGACGGCGTCGACGATTTTGTCAAGGCCAACAATGTCTCGAATGACCTCGTCGGCAGTGTCGGTTACAACGGTTCCATGACCATGGAGGCTTGGGTCTGTCCGGATACTCAGGCCGACACGTCGGTTATATTGGCGCTTAACACCATAACCGGCAGTAATATTATTCTTCTAACTTACGACGGTGCCAACCAGCAATTCTGTTATTATGATGACGTTAACGGTTACCTCTGCGGCCTCGATGAATTTCCCGCCGAAAGTTGGTATCATGTCGCGGTGACAATCGATGAATCTGGCGCCGGAATTCTATGGGTGGACGGCGCGGAAAGGGAATCCTTCAGCGTCTCGAAATTACCGTCGCATGGTTCAAGATTCAGTGTCGGACAGGAATGGGATGGTTCTTCAACATCACAGCACTTCAAAGGGATGATAGACGAAGTTCGAATCTGGAATGTGCCCCGAACTCAGCCCGAGATTCTGGCTGACATGTATCGGCCTTTACGCGGCGACGAAGCCGGTTTAATCGGCCTCTGGCATTTTGACGAACCGAATTATTATTTGGTTATGACCGGGATAGGACTGGAACCTCCTTCTCCGGTGAGGAAAGCCTTTGATGCTACAGCCAATCAAGGCGACGGGAAATTAAAGGGCTATATACCTGATCCTCAT
>DAOUTW010000104.1 GCA_030668485.1 Candidatus Zixiibacteriota bacterium | reverse complement strand
GTTACCTGCCGACACCGGGATGATTACCCTCTCTTGAATGCCGAGGAAGTGGAGTATATGGATGTTTCACCCCGGCAGTTGGTTTCTGTAGCAGCATCATTGATTCCTTTTCTGGAGCATGATGACGCCAACCGTGCCTTGATGGGGTCCAATATGCAACGCCAGGGGGTACCGCTTCTGAAAACGGAGGCGCCGTTTGTCGGGACCGGGATGGAGAAAAAGGCCGCCACCGATGCCGGCGTTACCGTCGTCGCCAAGAGGGATGGCCAGGTTGTCTACGTCGATGCTCAGAAAATCGTCGTTCGCCCTCATATCAAGGCCTTGCCTGATGAACTTGGCTTTTATGAAGACGATGTCTATTATATGACCAAGTTCAAACGATCCAACCAGGATACCTGCCTTAATCAGAGGCCTTTTGTCGAGATTGGTGACGATCTCAAGGCCGGCGATATTATGGCTGACGGGCCGGCTACGGATTGCGGTGAACTGGCGCTGGGAAATAATGTTCTGGTAGCGTTCATGCCTTGGTTGGGATATAATTTTGAGGACGCCATCATTCTTTCAGAGCGTCTTATCAAAGAAGATATTTACACCTCAATCCATGTCGAGGAATTCGAACTGCAGGTGCGTGACACCAAGCGTGGTTCGGAAGAGATTACCCGCGAGATACCCAATGTTTCAGAAGAGGCTCTTTTGAACCTCGATGAGAATGGTATTATCCGTGCCGGAGCCGAGGTTGAATCGGGCGACATTCTGGTCGGTAAGGTGACGCCTAAGGGTGAAACGGAGTTGTCTCCAGAAGAACGGCTTTTGCGGGCCATTTTCGGTGAAAAAGCCGGTGATGTCCGGGATGCCTCTTTGAAGGCTCCGCCCGGAATGAAAGGTATCATCATCGATTCCAAGGTGTTCTCGAGGAAAGAACGTACCGAAGAGGCCAAGAAATACGAGAAAAACCACGTCAGCCGCATCCGAAAAGCGTACAACAAGCTCTTTCACGATATCGCTGCCCATCGTAATGTTCGTCTGGGTGAAATTTTGGATGACAAGACCGCCGGCACTGTTCGTTCCATTATCGATAATTCGGTGACGATTCGCGCCGGGCATAAATACAAAAAGGAAAATCTGCAGGATTTCGACTTTGACATGGTCGTCGCACCGGACGGATTTACCAACGAGAAAAACACCAATAAGCAGGTTGATAAAATCATCGGCGAGGCGTCGGTTCTCCTGGCCTCAAAGCGAGCGGAGATGGAGATTGAGGTCGACAAAGTTGAGCGCGGTGCGGAATTGCCTCCAGGTGTAAAACAACTTGTCAAAGTCCAGGTCGCGATTAAGCGTAAAGTGTCGGTCGGCGATAAAATGGCCGGACGGCATGGTAACAAAGGTGTCGTCTCGAGGATTGTCCCTGAAGAAGATATGCCGTATCTGAAAGATGGTACTCCGATTGATATTATTCTCAACCCCCTCGGTGTTCCGTCGCGAATGAATGTCGGTCAGTTGCTTGAGACTCATCTGGGACTTGCCGCCGAAAAATTAAATCTTCATTATGCGACCCCCGTTTTTGACGGTGCCAGCCTGGCTGAAATCAAGGATGAATTGAAAAAGGCCGGGGCTGATCAAGATGGAAAAACCTGGCTTTATGACGGCCGCACCGGAGAAAGATTTGATAACCGGATCACTGTCGGATATATCTACATGTTGAAGTTATCTCACCTGGTTGATGATAAAATCCATGCCCGCTCGATCGGTCCTTATTCACTGGTTACGCAGCAGCCTTTGGGCGGAAAAGCTCAATTCGGCGGTCAGCGATTCGGAGAAATGGAAGTATGGGCCCTCGAGGCGTACGGAGCCGCTTATGCACTTCAGGAAATGCTGACGGTAAAATCCGATGATGTGGCGGGACGATCCAAGATTTATGAGTCAATCGTCAAGGGTGAGAATCCGCCCGAGCCCGGTATTCCGGAGTCATTCAATGTGTTGGTCAAGGAGCTTCAAGCTCTTGGTCTGGACGTGACCTTGGTTGAGAAAAATTGACCCGCGGGTCAGAGAAAAGGAGTTAATCTCGTGCGCGATATTGCGGGAAGAATGCAGAAGAAAGCTCCGACCTTTAAGGCCATCCAGATCAGGTTGGCCTCTCCGGAAACTATTCTCTCCTGGTCGTTTGGCGAGGTTACCAAGCCGGAAACGATTAATTACCGTTCCTTTAAACCTGAACGGGACGGTCTTTTCTGTGAACGTATTTTCGGTCCGGTCAAGGACTGGGAATGCAATTGTGGCAAATATAAGCGAATCCGGTTTCGCGGCATAGTATGTGATCGTTGCGGGGTAGAGGTAACCCAGGCCAAAGTGCGCCGGGAGCGGATGGGACATATCGAACTGGCCGTACCGGTATCTCATATCTGGTATTTCAAATCGCTGCCTTCACGAATCGGTCACCTGTTAGATCTATCGGTCCGCGAGTTGGAAAAAATTCTCTATTACGAATCATTTATTGTGATTGATCCCGGCAACACTTCCTACAAAGAAGGCGATATAATTTCCGAGGACGAATACCTTGAGATGGAGGAGGCGGGCAAGGAGTTTGAAGCCGCTATGGGCGCTCCGGCTGTCAAAAAGCTTCTCCAAAGGCAGGACTTGGAAACTCTCGCGGCCGAGTTGCGTTGGCAGGTCAAAGAAGAGACCTCGGTTCAGCGTAAAAAAGATGTTCTCAAGCGTCTCCGGGTCATGGAGGGGTTCCGTCATTCCGGTAATCGTCCGGAATGGATGATCATGACCGCAATCCCGGTGATTCCTCCCGATCTCAGGCCTCTGGTTCCGCTCGAAGGCGGCCGTTTCGCTACTTCCGATCTCAACGACCTTTATCGGCGGGTTATCAACCGCAACAATCGTCTGAAAAAGCTTATCGATATCCAGGCCCCGGAAGTCATTCTCCGAAATGAAAAGCGGATGCTTCAGGAAGCTGTTGATGCGCTCTTTGATAACGGCCGTCGTACCCATTCGGTCCGCGGTGACTCGAAACGCCCTCTGAAATCGCTTTCCGATCTTCTCAAGGGCAAACAGGGTCGTTTCCGCCAGAACCTTCTCGGTAAACGTGTCGATTATTCCGGTCGTTCGGTGATTGTGGTCGGGCCCGAATTGAAGCTGTATGAGTGCGGTCTGCCCAAGAATATGGCTCTGGAACTGTTCAAGCCGTTTATTATCATGAAGCTGGAAGAGAAAGGGTATGTCCAGTCGGTTAAATCGGCCAAGAGGCTGGTGGAAAGAGAGCGTCCCGAAGTCTGGGATATCCTTGAGGAGATAATCGAGGATCATCCGGTAATGCTCAACCGCGCGCCTACCCTTCATCGTCTCGGTATTCAGGCTTTTTACCCGCGCCTGGTTGAGGGCAAGGCGATCAAGCTTCACCCTCTGGTTTGTGCCGCTTTCAATGCCGACTTTGACGGTGATCAGATGGCGGTTCATGTTCCGCTTTCGTTTGAAGCGCAACTGGAAGCCCGGGTCTTAATGCTTTCGACCAATAATATTCTGGTTCCATCATCGGGACGCCCGATTGCGATTCCATCACAGGATATTGTTCTGGGTTGTTATTATCTGACGAAAGTCCGCCCCAAGGCCAAAGGTGAAGGAAAGGCTTTTTACGACGTGAATGAATCCTTGATGGCTCATTCCGAAGGGGTTATCGACACCCATGCTAATATCAGGGTTCGTATCGATGGCAAATTAGTGGAAACCACTGTGGGCCGGGTTATTTTCAATGAAATCATCCCCGATGCTCTGCCGTATTTCAATGAGGTAGCTACCAAGGGGAAGATCGAAGATCTGGTTTCACGTTGCTACCATCATTTGGGACAGACTCCGACCGTTTTCTTCCTTGACAATCTCAAATCTCTTGGGTTCAAATGGGCGACCAGGGCGGGTGTCACCGTTTCTATCGATGATTTGATTATTCCCAAGGAAAAAGACAGTCTGATAAAAGATGCCAACAAGGAAGTCAATAAGATTCAGAAGCGATATATGAAGGGTGTTATAACCAACGGCGAACGTTACAACCAGATTATCGATACCTGGACTCGGACTACCTCGGCGGTGGCCGAAGTTATGTTCGCGAACCTGGCATCTGACAACCAGGGCTTCAACCCGGTCTTTATGATGGCCGATTCAGGCGCTCGTGGTTCCAAGGAACAGATTCGCCAGTTGGCCGGTATGCGCGGACTGATGGCAAAGCCGCAGAAGAAAATTACTGGTGGTGTAGGTGAGATTATTGAAAATCCGATCGCGGCCAACTTCCGGGAAGGCCTGACGGTGATGGAATACTTTATCTCAACTCACGGTTCTCGAAAAGGTCTGGCCGATACAGCTCTTAAGACTGCAGACGCCGGATATTTAACCCGTCGTCTGGTCGATGTCGCCCAGGATGTCATCATCAATGAACCTGACTGCGAAACCATTCTCGGAATCAGCATCGAAGCCCTTAAAGAGGGTGAAGAAATAATCGAATCTCTCAGTGACCGTATTCTCGGTCGTACAGTTCTCGAGGATGTCTTCGATCCAATCTCGGGCGAATTAATCGTCGAGGCGGGGACCGAAATCAAAGAAATCGAAGCTCATGCTATCGAAGATGCCGGTGTCGAAACGGTAACCATTCGTTCGGTTTTGACCTGCGAGTCGACCCGAGGGGTATGCGCATCGTGTTACGGTCGTAATCTGGCCACCAAGAAAATTGTCGATATCGGCGAGGCGGTTGGCGTTATTGCTGCCCAGTCGATCGGTGAACCGGGAACCCAGTTGACTCTGCGAACCTTCCATATCGGTGGCACCGCAGAACAGATTGTCGGTCAATCGCAGGCCAAGACCAAATACGAGGGAATTACCCAATTCACACGCGTGGAAACGATTAAGCGCGGTGACGGGGCCATAATCGTCAAAAACCGTAACAGCGAGATCCGAATCATCGATGAGAGCAACCGCGTTCGTTCACGATACACGGTTCCTTATGGGGCCGAGTTGATCAAAGGGGATGGTGATGAGGTTTCCAAGGGTGATGTCCTGTTCCAGTGGGACCCTTATTCCAATATCATCATCACGGAAGTCGGCGGCAAGGTTAAGTATAAAGATATTATTCCCGATGTTTCTCTGAAAGAGGAAATCGATGCGACGACTGGTCAGATTCAGCCGATTATTATCGACACCAAGGAAAAGACTCTCTTCCCGTCTATTGAGATCGTCGACACCAAAGGAAAAGTCAAGGCCAGTTATCGTATTCCGACCGGTGCTAACCTGCGGGTGGCCAAAGGCGATAAGATCTCGGCTGGCGAAGTGCTGGTAAAGATCGGGCGCGAGATATCCAAAACGCGTGATATCACCGGTGGCTTGCCACGAGTAGCCGAGCTGTTTGAAGCTCGCCGGCCGCATGATCCGGCGGTAATATCCCAAATCGACGGTGTCGTCAAATTTGGGAAAATCGTCCGCGGTCAGCAGCAGGTCTTTGTCGAAGGTGATGCCGACGAGACGCAGGAGTATCTGGTTCCTCATGGCAAACATCTTCATGTCCATGAAAACGATCGGGTTCAGGCCGGTGAACGTCTGTGCGAAGGCTCCATCGATCCCCATGATATTTTGAAAATCAAGGGCGTCGGCGCTGTGCAGGAATACCTGGTGAACGAAATTCAGGAAGTGTATCGTCTTCAGGGTGTGAAGATCAACGATAAACATATCGAGACGATCGTTCGGCAGATGCTTCAAAAGGTCTCCTGTGAAGAAATCGGCGACACGACCTTCCTCGAAGGTGAGCAGGTGGATCGCCAGAAATTTATGGCCGAGAACGATCGCGTTATAGCCGAGGGTGGTGAGGCGGCGACATTTGAGCCATTGCTGCTCGGTATCACCAAGGCTTCGCTGTCGACCGAGAGTTTTATCTCGGCGGCTTCATTCCAGGAGACGACTCGGGTGTTGACCGAGGCGGCGGTGACCGGCAAAACCGATCTGCTCCAGGGATTGAAAGAGAACGTGATTATCGGTCAGTTGATACCCGCCGGTACGGGAGTTGAAAAGTACCGCAATATCCAAATTGAAACCGATGATGACCTTTCCGGCTCCAATTTGGAAGAGGTTGAGGAAAACGGAGAAAAAGAGGATTCTCTCTCCGATATTTTTCAAAAAAATGCTTGACTTACCGATGATAGTTGGTATAATGCGAGGCTTTTTTTAACGTGCTGACAAGAGACGAAAAGTAAGGAGCAGTTTGTGCCGACGATTAACCAGTTGATTCGCAAGGGACGAAAACAGATAACCGTGAAAACGAATACTCCGGCTCTGAAAAGTTGCCCTCAGCGCCGCGGTGTTTGTACCCGCGTTTATACCTCGACTCCCAAGAAGCCGAATTCCGCCCTGCGCAAAGTTGCCCGTGTTCGCCTGACCAATCAAATGGAAGTGACTGCTTATATTCCCGGTGAAGGGCACAATCTGCAGGAGCATTCTATTGTTTTAATTAGAGGCGGGCGAGTGAAAGATCTTCCCGGTGTCCGGTATCACGTTATTCGTGGCGCCATGGATACCTCGGGAGTGGCCGATCGTACATGTGGCCGATCCAAATACGGCACCAAGCGGCCGAAAAAGACCACGGTGAGTTAACGAAAGAGGGTTTTGTATGCCACGTAGAAAAGCTGCGGAAAAAAGAGAACGGATACCCGATCCCAAATATGGTGATTTGGTCATCAGCCAATTTATTGGCAGTCTGATGCAGCGTGGTAAAAAATCGACCGCCGAAACGATTCTATATTCCGCTTTGGATATCTGTGAGAACAAGACCGGTACTCCGGGACTGGAAGTTTTTCTAAAGGCGCTCAACAATGTCAAGCCGGTGCTGGAGGTTAAGTCACGCCGCGTTGGCGGCGCCACTTATCAAGTCCCGATTGAAGTGAGGACTAATCGGCGTTCGGCTCTGGCCATCCGCTGGATTATCACGTTTTCCAGGGCCCGTTCTGAAAAAACTATGGCTCAGAAACTTGCCTCCGAGTTGATGGCAGCTGCCAACAGCGAGGGAGCATCAATTAAAAAGAAGGAAGACACGCACAAAATGGCTGAAGCCAACAAGGCTTTCGCGCATTTCAGGTGGTAACCTTTATTTCAAGCCGGTAGGTTGTGCTACCGGATCGTTGCCGCGAGTGATGGTCTCCAACCATATCCACGGCTTGCCGTCTAGACCCTGCTGAATCAGACGCGCGAGTATGAGATAGGTCACCTGAGAGAAGCGTAGTGGTAGGGTTTATGTCGGATAAGACATCTTTAAATAATATCCGTAACATTGGGATTATGGCCCATATAGACGCCGGTAAAACGACGACGACCGAGCGTATCCTGTATTATACAGGGAAAACGCATCGTATCGGAGAAGTTGACGACGGCGCTGCGACCATGGATTGGATGGCGCAGGAAAAAGAACGGGGGATTACTATTACCTCCGCGGCCACTACCACCTTCTGGAAAGACGCGGTCATTAATATTATTGATACTCCGGGACATGTTGATTTTACCGTCGAAGTGGAAAGATCGCTGCGCGTTCTTGATGGGGCGATTGCGATTTTCTGCGCTGTCGGCGGAGTCGAGCCGCAGTCGGAGACGGTCTGGCATCAGGCCGACAAGTACAATGTCCCCCGCATCGCCTATGTCAACAAGATGGATCGTGTCGGCGCTGATTTCATGGGAACGGTTGAGCAACTGCGTGAAAAACTGGGTGCCAATGCTATTCCGATTCAGATTCCGGCCGGCGAGGGCGACCTCTTTACCGGTATTATTGACCTTATCACGATGACATTCCGGGTTTACAAGAAGGAGACTTTGGGCCGGGAGTTTGATGATATCGATATCCCCGATGATATGGCAGAAGAGGCCAAGAAGGCCCGGGAATTTCTCCTGGAGGCGGTTTCCGACTATGATGATCGCCTTCTGGAAAAGTTCCTGGCCGACGAGCCGATTGCCACGGATGAAATTCGCGCGGCGATCAGGAAGGCCTGTCTGGATGTCTCGATTATTCCCGTTTTACTCGGTTCCTCTTTCCGCAATATTGGGGTGCAGTTTTTACAGGATGCAATTGTCGATTTTCTTCCTTCTCCGCTTGACAAACCACCCATAAAAGGTCATATTCCACGTTCATCGAAGGAAGCGATACGCAAAACGGATGTAAATGAACCTATGTGTGCTCTGGCCTTTAAAATTATTAGCGATCCGCATGTCGGTCGATTGACCTATTTCAGGATCTATTCCGGTACGGTCAAGGTCGGTACTTATGTGTATAACGCTAATTCCGATATAAAAGAACGGGTAGCGAGAATTCTCCGTATGCATTCCAACAAGCGTGAGGATGTCAAAGTGGCCCAGGCCGGCGATATCGTCGCCGCCGTCGGTTTCCGCAAAACCTCCACCGGCCATACTCTATCGGATCTCAAGCATCCCATTCAACTGGAATTGATGCGATTCCCGGAACCGGTTATTAGTGTAGCCATCGAGCCAAAATCGCTGGTCGATCAGGAAAAGCTTACCGAATCACTCGGAAAACTCACCGAGGAAGACCCCACTTTCAGGGTCTACACCAATGAGGAAACGGGACAGACCATCATTTCCGGTATGGGCGAATTGCATCTTGATATTCTTACCGACCGGCTGCTTCGCGAATTTCAGGTCAAGGCCAATATCGGTGCGCCCTGGGTGGCGTACAAGGAAACGGTCACCAAATCTGAAACGGGTGAAGGAAAGTTCATTCGTCAGTCGGGCGGGAAGGGCCAGTATGGTCATGTTGTCCTTGGTATCGAGCCTCTGGCGGAAGGAATCGGATTCAAGTTTGAAAACAAATTGAGTGATGGTACTATCCCACGTGAATACATCCCCATAATTGAGCAGGGAGTTAAAGAGTCGCTGAATTCAGGCGTTATCTCCGGCAATCCGATGATTGGAATCAAGGTGTCATTGTTGGACGGTTCGTATCACGAAATCGATTCCACGGAACTGGCCTACAAAATAGCCGCTTCGATTGCTTTTCAGCACGCCGCCGAAAAGGCCGCCCCGGTTCTGCTAGAACCGGTCATGGATGTCGAAGTTATCGTACCGGAGGATTATGCGGGGAACGTGATGAACGACCTCAATGGTCGCCGATCCCGAATCGCCGGTTTGATGCCGCGCAAAAAAGCCCAGGTTGTCAATGCCACGGTGCCTCTTTCGGAGATGTTCGGTTATGCCACCAGGTTACGCAACCTCTCTCAGGGTCGAGCGGTATTCACGATGCAGTTTTCATCCTATCAGCCGGTGCCGGAAGAAGTCACCAAGCGGATGAGGATTGGAGTGAAAAATTAAATTTTTTATGAGCATAAGGAAGAAGAGGTAAGAGATGGCCAAGAAGAAGTTTGAGCGTACGAAGCCGCATGTGAACGTAGGTACGATCGGTCATGTTGATCATGGCAAGACGACGTTGACGGCGGCCATGACGATGGTGCTGGCCCGCAAGCAGGGCGCCGAGGTTCGTTCGTT
>DAOUTW010000123.1 GCA_030668485.1 Candidatus Zixiibacteriota bacterium | reverse complement strand
CGTACCTCGAGCAGTTCTCATCGACTTTCGGTTGCAACGATCTTTTCCGGAATGACATCGAATTCCGCTTCACCGCCGACGGGTCAACCGCTTATGAATGGTTCACGGGAGCGCCCGTGGCAATACCGTTCGAGGTTTGGGATGTGACCGCCGATATGCAGATATGTGCCTGGATCGCAGATTGGTATGGGGACGGTGAATGGACTATTGCCGATGGTGATTATATCATCCTGACCTATTTCGATTATGATGACGGCAACTTCCATCCGGAAGCGCTGCCCGATTACCTTACCTGGGTTCTTGAACTCGATGCGCTAAGCACTCCGCAGGAAGGCGATGTCTTTGTCATCGAAGGGCCCGCCATAGCGTCGCCCGATGACCATATCGAATTTACCTCGGAAAAGGTCTATGCCAATAACATCGGTCAGGCCTTGAATTCCATCCGGGTCGTACCCAACCCTTATCTCGGCTATGCTGAGTGGGACGGTGGTCCGGGTAACCGACAGGTTCAGTTTACCAATCTTCCGGCAGGATGCACAATCAGGATTTACACCCTCGCCGGAGATCTGTTGCGAACTCTCCAAAACGATGATGACGGCACAGTCAACTGGGATATGGTTTCCGAGGCGGGGCGCGGTATTGCTGCCGGTGTCTATCTGTTCAATGTCGATAGCGAACACGGAAATATCACCGGCAAATTTGCCGTAATCAAATAAGCCGGGGGAGAAAAAGATGAAAAAGGTAATAACATATTGTACCGCCCTTCTGATTGTCATCGGCGGTTCCGGTTTCGCCGCCGACTATACCAAGACAGGTTCCGTCGGGGCGCAATTCCTCAAGATAGGTGTCGGCTCCCGATACCAGGGGCTCGGTGAGGCCTCGGTGGCGATTGTCAATGATGCCTACAGCTTATACTGGAACCCGGCAGGACTGGCTAATATCGAAGGCACCAACATATCCTTCACCAATGTCAACTGGATCACTGACGTGACACTGAACTATGTCAGCCTCGGTACCCGGGTTGAGGATTTCGGAACTATCGGATTCTCCGCGACCCTGCTATCGATGGGTGAGATGGAAGTGACCACGGTGGATAATCCGGACGGCACCGGCGAAATGTTCTCAGCTAACAGCTTTGCCCTTTCTGCCGGTTATGCCCGCTTCCTGACAACCCGCCTGGCCTTTGGTGTCTCGATTAAGTATATCTATGAGAAGATTTACCGGGAGACCTCAGGCGGCTTCGCCTTTGATTTTGGCACCCAGCTTCATACCGGTTTTAAATCGCTTCGCATCGGGATGAATATTTCCAACCTCGGCCCCGAGATGGAATTCTCAGGTCCCGATCTTAATTCCACTGTCGACGACGGCGCGGCCAACGGCAACATTGCAGTCGATTCGTATGATCTGCCGCTGACTTTCCGTCTGGGTATGGCATTTGACCTGCTCGAAAACATGGACAATCGCCTGACCATGTCGGTCGAGGCAAAACATCCCAACGATAACGATCAGCAGGCCTCAATTGGTAGCGAGTACTGTTTCCAGGAAAAGTATTTCCTGCGAGGCGGATATAAACTGAATTACGAAGAGCAGGGCTTGACCCTCGGCGGCGGTCTGCACGCTCCTGTCGGCCAAAACAAAGAAGTTGTTTTCGACTATGCCTGGTCCGATTTCGGACGCCTGGAATCGGTACACCGGTTCTCAGTCGGTTTCCAGTTTTAATAAATCGGAAATTATTCTCCCCAAAAACCCGCCATTTAATGGCGGGTTTTTTTATGCCAATTGAGCTATCTCCACAAACTGACATTATCTATTGATCATCGCTGGGTTAATCGGGTATAGGCTGCTTACCCGATACAATGGGCATTGGCCCATATTTCGACCGCAGAACCCTCGGTAGATCTTCAAGCACCAATCCTAATCTATTGCGATTCTGTACCTTGCGGATGGCTCCTGCCATTGGCAGGCGGTTTGCATGAGACTTCTATAAGAAATCAAAGGAGTCGACATGCCCGTGAGGATTAATTACAATAATAGCAGTGCCCGGGGTGTTTATGATCTTAATCGGTCATATCAAATGCTCATGGCAGCTATGGAAAAGCTGTCCTCTGGTTTGCGTATTAACCGGGCATCGGACGATCCGGCAGGACTGGTTATTTCCGAGCAGATGCGGTCTCAGATCGCCTCGTTGAACCAGGAAATCGAGAATACTTCCCTTACAATCAGGAAATACAATACGGCCGACTCCACGGTCAGCCAGTTGCGGTCTGTATTGCAGGGTGTACGCTCGATGGCTGTGGGGGCCGCCAATGGCGGTATCAACGATCAGGCCGCAAATGACGCCTACCAGTCCGCCACCGATAGAGCGATTGAGAATTATAACCATATCATCGATACGGCCAGTTTCAATAACGGCAATTTACTGGATGGCAGTGAAAGGTCATTGGTAAACCTGCCGCATCTGAGCGGTATCGATCTGTCGGATCCGGAAAAGGCGGCGGAATCACTTGAATTGATCGATGAGGCGATGGCACAACTGGACCAGGCGCAGGTAGATATAGGATCGACGCAGAAATACGAATTGGAGGCGAGGCGCTCGAATCTGGAAGTGACGGTTCAGAATCTGACGGCGGCTGAGTCGGGTATCCGCGATACCGATTATCCGCTGACTATTGCCGAAATGATCAAGAGTGAGTTTCAGGTCAAGGCGGGCATCGCCCTGCTGGTTCATTCCAATATGACCCACCAGGCGGTGCTGTCGCTATTGGGCCATTAAACAGCACATTGTGGGATACCTCCAGAAGAAAACCGCCGTCCCGGCAAGCCCGGACGGCGGTTTTTATTGACAGGGGGTTGGTAACTTTGTTATGCCGGTTTCTTGACCAGCCTTGTCACTTTGCCGGCTTTAATACAGGAGGTACAAACTCTCAGCCGTTTGGGGGTCCCGTTGATCTTGGTCCGGACATTTTGCAGATTCGGGTTCCAGCGTCGCTTCGTACGGTTCTGAGCATGTGAAACCGAATGACCCGTACTCGGCTTCTTGCCACATATTTCACAGACTTTAGACATCTTGTATAATCACCTTTCTACCAAACAGGTGCCTTAAATTATACCATATTCCGATTTTGTCAAGTGATTTTTTAACTTCTCAACAGTATCTTTATTATCGGCCTAAGGCCCTTTTTTCCGCACTCCTCCAGCATTTTACAATCTTTATTCATTTTCTATAACAATGCTTCCCTATTGACGGTTTCGAAAAATTTGCTTATTTTCAGATATAGGAGGATCGCCGTCGTGCCTGCTAATCTGCCGCCACAATATTACGAACTGGAACGGGTCTTTAAGGCCGAAAAAGACCCTGCCGAAAAACTCCGCCTGGCCAAAGAGCTGCTGACCATGATGCCGAAACACAAAGGCACCGACAAGCTCCAGGCCGACATGAAGTCCAAAATCTCCAAACTCGCCAAAGAGATCGCATCGGGGGGCAAAAAAGGCGGCGCCTCGCGTTCCGAACAACTCGACCATATCGACAAAGAAGGCGCCGGGCAGGTGGTTCTGATCGGTCCGCCCAATTCCGGAAAATCGTCGCTTCTGGATGCTCTCACCAACGCCAAACCTATGATCGCCGATTATCCTTTCACCACCCGCGAACCGTTGGCCGGAATGATGACGTATGAATCGATCAGTATCCAACTGGTCGATACTCCGCCGATTTCGCCCGACCTGTTCGAAACCTACCTCCTGGGGATTATCCGTAATGCCGACCTGATCTGCATGGTCGTCGGCGTTGGCGATGACGGTTTCGAGGAACGGGCGCAGTACGTCTTCGACAAACTCAAAGAACGACGTGTTATCCTGACTCATACCGTTCCCGATCCCGATAGTATTGAGGATGCCAGCCTGGCGTATAAAAAAACGATAATCATCGCGCACAAGATTTACGACGACGGGGGAGAGGAGCGCAGTCATCGCTGTGCCGAGCTTCACCCCGGATTCACCATCGTCAAAACCTCGATCCTCGACGACGATACACTTGATAATTTCAAAACTGAAATATACAAAGCTCTCAATATTATCCGCGTCTACACCAAAACGATCAGCAGTGAGCCCGATTTCTCCGATCCGATCATCCTCAAGCCGAACGCGACCGTCGAAGATGCCGCCTTCGAGTTGCACAAGGATTTCGCATACAAACTGCAATTTGCCAAAGTCTGGGGTGAGGGCAAATTCGACGGGCAGCGTGTCCAGAAAACCTTCGTCCTCACCGACGGGGACATAATCGAGTTTCATATATAGTCTGAGCAATTGAAAAGGCATTAAATCATAACTCATTTAGGAGGGGAGCAATTTGAAAACCGAAATAGACAGTGATAAAATTGAATTGAAATTTAAATCTGGATTACCAGCATATACAAAATTAGAACGAAAGTTAAAAGATATTCTGTCAGATTTTATGGATGAAGTGGGTGTTAGAACATTACCCATTGAAGGGCGTATCAAATCATTTGAATCGTTTTGGCGCAAAGCTGAGCGTAAGAAATATAAGGACCCTCTTACCCAAATTGAGGATATCTGTGCATTGCGTATAATATATGTATACGAAAACGATTTCGCGCGAATCCATGATAAGATTGAACAGGAATTTAAACTTTTAGAATATGGAAAAAGGCCAAATTATAAGCCTATTGAGAACATCGGCTATAGGTCAGACCATTATATACTCCAACTTCCAAAAACATGGTGCCATGCACCAGATTATAGGGACCTTGACAATCTTAAATTTGAATTGCAGGTTAGAACAATACTTATGCATGCATGGGCTAGTATTAATCATGAATTGGCGTATAAATCCCAGGATCAAATTCCAAATATTCTTCAAAATGATATGCTAAATTTAAGCGAAACACTTGAAGATGCCGATAAACAAATTGTACAAATCAGGGCTGCAAGAGAACAATATCGGGAACTCATAAAGAAGGATAATATGGCGGAGTTCGATGCTACTGTTCCGAAGGATCTGGATACTCTTCAAGCGTTTCTCGATTTTAAGTGGGCAGATAGAAAAAGAGAGGATTGGAGAACCTCTGATTTATTGCAGAACCTCTCTGAAGCGAAAATTACATTCCATGATATAGTCATGTCATATGAGAAAACAAAAGATGATTTGCATCGCAATGAAATAGAAGGGAAAAGAGAAGGAATTATTGATAAAGGTGGACTGGCACAAGACGGGATGGTTGAATTGTCGCTGATTCTGACTTCCGATAAGTACTGGTCATATAAAAAGCCTTATGTGCATCCGAAAAATCTACCATTTCTAGAAAAATGCAGACAGAATTTCAGGGATCATTATTCATGAACCGCCCGGCAGATGTCCACATCTGCCGGGCAATCGGGCACATGTGGACATGTGCCGCGCACAAACTTATCGGGACTGGCGGGTGATCACACTTTTCGATACATTTAAGGCGGTCAGGAAAGGATTCCTGACCGCGCAGGAAATACCTGATATTGAAAGAAATTTTGTACCCGGTCCGCCGCGGCGGATAATAGCGGATCAAGACCCGCCGTAACATAAAAGAATAGAATATATTGCTTGACACAATTAATAGAATTGCATAAGATATT
>DAOUTW010000108.1 GCA_030668485.1 Candidatus Zixiibacteriota bacterium | reverse complement strand
TATGATAGCCTACATGGATGATCCCTCCATACCATCTTCAAATAATTGGCTAGAAAGCTACTTCATTATTATGAAAATGCGTTATCGTCAACACCGGGGTCTTCATCGGAGGATGAGAGATAATTACTTCCTCTGGTACTTCCATTTATGTAAAAAATGACCCCTTTACCAACACTTTTTGGTCATTATGCCCATCGCGAGGCCCGCTTGCGGGCCGTGGCGATCTATAGACAATTCCGGCAATCAGTTAAGATTTATTTTATGCACCTTCCCAGCGTCTTTATCGCCCTGATATGACTTTTTCAACACGCCCTAAAGCAGTGCGGCACCCAGCTAAGATTTCATTTTCTCATGGAATTGATCAAACTTTTTTAATATGCGATTTTTGGTGCTTGTGACATCAAACAAACCGTCCGACTCTTTTTCTGTGCCGCTGAATGTTGACAATATGTACTCTGCATCGTCACGATTTATACCATATAAGATAAAATAAGCAGCATCCAATTCGGCCATTAATTCAGCCCGCTCATCCGGCTTCCATTTATGAACGGGCGGATCGAATCCAGCGGCCTTTGCCAAAGGAATCATGTCATTACTTGTGCAAGTTAGTTTAAGTGTGCGGTCGGAAATCCACTTTGCAAGGGTTTGACGTTTATTCCATGGGCAGCGATCATTGTAGAATTCCGTAGAAAAAATCGGGAGTTGTTCAATTATGAAAAAATTTAAATTTACGTTTCCTATTTTTTGACGAACAATAAAATCTAGAATGAACGAATTTAAATTTGCCAGCAAGCATGCATTCGTCAGGACGGAGAGTGATTCATCAGTGATTATCAAGGGGGCCGAATTGATGACGCCGACGCCGGGTATAAAAGAGGCAATCATTGTCCTTCTATTAGTAGGACTTGTCACATTCTTAAAGGCAATATATGCTGATGGAATTAAATCTTGATTGGCCTTCTTAATGTACTCCTCTACTGTCCACCACCTTGGCATAACGGAAAATTCGACGTTTTGATGTTGATATAATTCGGTGGTTACTGTTTGCCCTTGGCGAAACCAATTACTTTCATCGATTTTTACACCTGCCGCCCTATGATCATACATTTGCACCATCTTGGCTTCATACAATGGCAGATAAACAGATTTCCCCTTTTTCCAAATATTTCCAGTCAGTTTGTACTTTTTCTCAAGAAGCTTTTCCGCCGTGACGAACAACTTCGCATCATTGGTTTGGTCAAACATTCTCAAAAACCTTATTCCCCACGGATTGCCGCCATCTTCTCTTGTCCTGTCATAAAAAACCGGAACACGTCGATAAATCGCCTTTACGATTTCGGCGTCGCGCTGACTACGGAAAATGGGACAGGTTTTGGTATTGGGATTTAAAAGTTTTATGTCATCGGCGGATAAATCAATATGCCTATGCTTATCATCCAGTTCTCGTATGTCATGGGAGAAGAAAACAAAATCAGAGGCCTCGCATTTCTGTGTCTTCCCACCATATAGTAGAATTGAAAACTTCAAGGATTGATGTACATCGGCGAAGATACGTTTTTTATTTTCGAAATCATACAATGCTACCAAAGATTGAGAATCTACAAGTTTACCGAAAAAGTCCATCGTTGTTTTATCGGTAGCTATACCTGAAAGTACAAGCAAGCCGACTTGCCCATCGGAAGCTACAATATTGAACGCCAATTCGGCAAATACAGCATAAGTATTTATATCGCCTTTGCCCGTTAAAGGGAAATTTCCCGCGTTGCGAACATGATTTAGGGTGCTTTCGGCGCTTTTCTTGGCTTGCAGATATCGCTCATATACTTCAGGATTGTCTTTCTTAAGTTTTTCTATCCTTCTTTTTCTGTCCGCCGCGTTGACCGCTCCGGCAATTTCGGGATCGATATTGTCGAAAAATTCACGCTCCTGTAATTTGATTCGTTCCCAGGGGGGATTGCCGATGACACAATCGAAACCGCCATTTTTACGACCGAATACATCCGGGAATTCGTCATGCCAATTGATTGCATTGTGATCAACCTCGGTATCGGTAACAAGACTGTTTCGACAGACAATATTTCTTGATAAATTCGCCAGCGACTTGTTTTTTTGAGCCGATCTAATCCAGAGCGCCAATTGAGTGATTTCCACGGCTTCCCGAGACAGGTCCACGCCAAATATGTTCTCCGTCAGGATCACGGCCGATATATCGGGGAAATCCTTTTCAACCTTTGTCCCTTCGTGAAAAATAAGATTTTCGACTATATCCCGATATGTATCTTCCAGTAATTCATATGCTTTTATTAGGAAAGCACCGCTCCCGCAGGCAGGATCGACAATTTTTATATCTTTTAATGCATCGTAGCATTTCCGCAAATAACGGGCCATCTTCGTATTTGGCTTGCTATGCATGTCCATGATCTTATCGATTTTTTCTTTCTGCGCAATTTCGGCAAATCGCTCATCAATTATTTTGCCAACAGTCGCATTAACTATGTAGGTTGTAAATTCTTCGGGGGTATAATAAATGCCGCCTCGTTTTCGCTCGGCGGATTTTTGCATACGGCGGATATTCTCTTCCTGCTCGCCAAATAGTGCGCCGGACTTAATGCGCTCAATTTCCTTGATTGACCGCTCAAATATATGACCCAGAACATCGACATTAACTTCTTCTCTGAAATCATACTTGGCTATGCCATAAAAGAAGTCTGTCCAGTTGTCGCTTAGCTCAAGATTATCAACTTCATCATCTTTTCGGAATAAGCCACCATTGTATGCCGATATATTGATGCGTTTGTTTCCTTCATCTATACTTCGAAAAAGATCGATGAAATTCCGCCAACGGGGATTTGTCACCTTGCCAAATGGTGCAATGGTATCATGTGCACTTTTTATAGAATTTTCCGGCAATAAATTTCGATCTTCGCAAAAGGCAATAAAAATGATCCTATCCACGAGTTTTTGAGCTATGCGAATAGCTTCGTCTAGAGGCTTTTTGTGTGGTGCTCTGCTTAAATGATCTATCAGCCGTACTCGTTCTGAGTCATAATATCTATAAAGATCATCGCCGACAAGTTTCTGCCGTTTATTCGATTCATCGAGTAGCGAAGTCGCGCGCGACGGTCTTACTGCGGTCTCTGGGATAAATCCGCCCCGCTCCAAAATATAGTAAAATTCGTTGAAATTTTGCCGATTAGCCAAATCACTTAACAGGAATTGCTGATAAGTTTTGGACGATTTCGTCCTATGATACAATCTGAAGCTTACAAAATTACAAACCAGACCCCACGGACAGTCGGGAACGTTATTGAGATAATCCCAGCATTGCTGAATTGCGGTGCGTCCATTAAAACGGTCGCGGTCAAGATTTACATTCGGTCCCTTTAATTCGATTAACACAAGAGGTGGAATATTCTGTCCTGCCGCAAATGTGCCGATCGCGGCGTCGGCTGTGCCACCGTTAACGCTGTACTGGGCCTCTATATCCCAAGTATCATCATTTTCGGAGAAAAATTTGTATCCCAATGCTTTTCCAAAAACATCGGCAAGAAATTCACCTTCGAGTTTCCGCTCGTTCATATTCGCTAGTTTGCCAGATGTTTCGAGACTTGCCCATTTGCATATAATTTTGTAGGCTTGCTCTTGCCTCTCATCCTGCAGCGAAACATCATGGGCCTTTGTCCGCAAAATTCTTGGAATAAACAAAGAATTGCGCTTGTGATTTGCCCCCAAACGAGCGTGATCAAACTCTGGAAAAACCGGAAAATTGTTATTTTCGTTATTCTTTGCCATTCTTACACCAAGCAATAATTACAATCTTTTTAGCTCAAAGAGCAATACCCAATTTAATATTTTTATTTTTTGTGGCTGGTGTATGTCCTCGTGCGCCTGCAATCAGATGGATGCGGGCCATAGATCGCCGCGTCGGCCCCACCCCTCACTCTGTTCGGGATTTCGGGCCTCCTCGCGATGACCGGCAGAGGCCGGTTTTTTGGCTGTCCCGCCTGGTACCGCACTCCTTCTGGGGTGTGAAGCGTTATCTTAAAACACTATCATTTCTGCACATTTTCACCACAACATCGCTGTTAATCCTGTTTGCCCGGCTTTAGTGAAAGCTGTAATAAGCAGGAGGTAATAAAATATGCCCGCAAGTAAGAAACAAATCGTCGCCAATAAACAAAATGCCAAAAAATCAACCGGCCCCAAAACCGACGAAGGCATGGGCGCATCATCCATGAACGCCGTCACCCACGGCCTCAGATCAAAACATCCGGTTATCAATTCCCCCCACCTCAAAGAGGATCAACACGAATACAACATGCTCATCTGCAATGTCTACGATGAACTCGATCCCGAAGGCATCTTCGAGGAATACCTCGCCCGCCAAATCGCTAACGCCCTCTGGCGCTCCAATCGCGTCCTCCGCTACGAACTCGAAACCATACACCACCAACTCGATCGCTTTGAAAGAAGACTTGATGATACCGTCGATCACCGTCGCTACTTCTCGATGGATGATGACTATGAACCGACCCCCGAAGACGAAGTACGATTTCGTGAACAGGTGACGCACCGCCTGTCAATCCCCGACCTCGATATTGCCGGCACCCTCTCCCTCTACGAAGCTCGCCTCGGTCGCCAGATCACCCGTAGCTTTACTATTTTGACTCATTTACAAAGGGCCCGTAAAGCTAAGGCAGTCAGCGAGAAAGACCACCCAACACAAAAAGGTGACGAACGAACCCAATTTCACCTAAACGTCGAAACGATAAAGGATAACGACACCTACGGTGACATCGCCCGCCCCGGCCTCGACGGCACATAACGCCCCGATTAGTAATGTAAAATCGCGATACTTTTCTGCCTCTTGACTGGGTCGTACAAATGCGTATCTTATACTTATGTGTGAGATATCAAAAGAATTAATCGAGCGGCTCTCCAAAGCCACCAAAGTAGTCGTGTCCACCGGGGCGGGGATATCAGCCGAGTCGGGCGTGCCAACCTTCCGAGGCGAAGACGGGATCTGGAAAAAAATGCGCCCGGAAGAACTGGCCACGGTCGACGGTTTCATGAGCAACCCCACTCTGGTCTGGGAATGGTATCAGTACCGCCGCGATCTGATGAACAAGGTCGAGCCGAATCCGGGACATTACGCTATCGCCGAATTTGAAAAAATCTTCCCGGAGTTCACCCTGATCACTCAGAATATCGACGGCCTCCACGCCCGCGCCGGATCGCAGCGTATCCTCGAACTGCATGGCAATATCCTCAAAAACAAATGTCACGAATGCGGCCAGCCGTTCGATGACAAGATCAACCTCGACGGCGGATTGCCTCATTGCGGATGCGGCGGCATGATCCGTCCCGATGTGGTCTGGTTCGGCGAAATGCTGCCTCAGGATACGATGGGCGAAGCCTTCCAATCGGCCGAGGATTCACAGGTCTTCTTCTCGGTGGGAACCTCGTCATTGGTCCAGCCGGCGGCAACATTGCCGTACATGGCCAGCCGGGCGGGAGCATACGTGATCGAGGTCAATATCGAGCAGACGCCGCTGACGCCGATTAGCAATGTCTTCCTTGAAGGGAAGTCGGGCGAGGTCCTGCCTCGAATCGTGGAAGCGTTGAAGTAAGCCGGATGATGATTACCGAGACTACCAAAGGGGTGCGTAAAGAAGGATGACCGGCAAAGACCCGAAGGCCATCATCAAAATCGGCGAAGCGCTGCTGGCGCAGATGAGTTCCTGCAACCTCTGTCCGCAGGATTGCCGGGTGGACCGTTTTGACGGCAAGACCGGTAAATGCGGTATCACCGATCAGATGTATATAGCAAGTTGCAACCTCCATTACGGCGAAGAGCCGCCGATTTCTGCCCGTCGCGGATCGGGGACGATATTCCTCTCCGGCTGTTCGCTATCCTGCAAATATTGTCAGAATTACCCGATCAGCCAGCAGTTGGTCGGGTCGGCGTGCAGTGTCGATGAGTTGGCCGAAAAGATGTTGTCGCTGCAAAAACGGGGGGCGCACAATATCAACTTCGTCACCCCGGATCATGTCGTCGGTCATATTGTCAAGGCGATCGGGCTGGCGATCGAAGATGGTCTGGAAATTCCGATTGTGTTCAACAGTTCCGGATATCAGAAAGCGAAAACGGTCCGGCTATTGAAGGGGATTGTCGACATCTACCTGGTCGATATGCGGTATTCGGACAATGAAATTGCTCGCAACTGTTCGCAGGCTAAAAGGTATAAGGAGGTGAATCAGGCGGCGGTCCGGGAGATGTTCCGGCAGGTCGGCAACCTTCAGATCGACACCGATGGCGTGGGGGTTAAGGGAGTTTTGATACGGCACTTGGTGTTGCCGGAGGGGTTGTCCGGGTCGGGTGAGATTTTCAGATTTTTGGGCCAGGAGATTTCAGCCGATATTTATGTCAGCCTGATGAGTCAATATTTTCCGGCTCATGATGCCGTCGGTCATGAGCAGTTGGGCCGGAGAATCAGTCCGTCCGAATTTGACAAGGCCGTTGAGATGTTCTATACTGCTGGTCTGAAGAATGGATATATTCAGGAGATGAGGTAAGCTGGTGGCCAAAAAGAACCTTCCCATCTTAATCATGGTTTTCTTCACGCTGACGGTCAGTTCCTGTACCAGTATTTATTTCAATACCTTCCACAATATTCGTAAGAATTTCAACACGGCCGAGAAGAGCCGCAATAAAGATGCGCGCGATAATGCCAAAGGGGCGGAGGTCAAGCAGTATAACGACGCTATCGCCAAATCTTCGAAAGTCCTCGAACGCCACCCGACTTCAGGCTATGTCGATGATGCTTTATATATAATCGGGGCTTCCTATTATTATCTGGGCGATTACGACAAGTCGGCGCGGAAATTCAAGGAGCTGTTTGCCAATTATCCTGAAACGGAGTACGCTTCACGCTCACGGATTCTGCTGGCCAAGGCGAAACTGCATTTGAAGGAAGAGGCCGAAGCGGTAGTTATTTTCGAAGAAATTTTCGAGCAGGAAACCGCTAAGAGTATGAAGGCCGACGCCGCTCGTGCTCTTGGCGAATATTACTTCGAGGCGAAAGACTATGACAACGCCAATATATATTTCGCATCGTTGATCGATTCTCTGGGCGAACAATCGGATAAATTGCGAGCATTGATGTTTGTCGCCAGCGGATATTATGAAGGCTACCGGTTCGGGAAGGCGCGGGACAATTACGAGGAAGCCCTCAATTACGATCCCGATACGCTACAATATTTTCAGATCGTTTACCGGTTGGCTGAATGCGATTACTTCCTCAATGATTTGATGGGAGGCCTGGAACGGTTGGAGACCCTGTCCGAAAATGAAATCTACTATGATTCTCTGGCCCCGATCCGTTTGAAAATCGCCGAGGGTTATGAATGGGACGGCGATTTCGATGCCGCCATCAATACCTATGATAAGTTAATCATTGAGAATCCCGGAGAGGATGCTGCTGCTGTCGCTTACTATAATCTCGGATTGATCTACCAATACGATTTTGAAGAACTGGGAACAGCGCTCGAATATTACCAGAAAGCGCGCGAGGAAAGGCGCAATTCTTCGATTATGCAGGATGCCACGCGTCGAGCCTCGAAGCTGGCGATGCTGGAACGATATGTCAAAAGCGGTGAGGTTGGAATGAAGGCCGATTCCACCGGCGAACTGGACCAGGATATGCTCGATCAACTGACGGAAAATCAGTATCTGCTGGGTGAATTGTTCTATTTCGATCTGGAGAAACCCGATTCCGCTGTTCACGCCTACCGGACGATCCTTGACCGATATCCGGAGTCCCGTTTTGCTCCCGGCGCATTGATATCGATGGCGTATATCTATCGTAACGATTATGCCGACACCGCCGGAGCCGACAGTTTGTTACGTAAAGTTCTGGAAAGTTATGCTAAATCCGATGAAGCTGAGGATGTTATCGGCATGCTCGGTCTGTCCGGCACCATTGCCGATACCGGTTATGCCTCGCTCACCTTTGTCCGAGCCGATGGTTTTCTGGAACAGTTCCTCGCACTCGATTCCAGCCGTTATCAATTAAGTCTCGTGGCCGATTCTCTCCTAACCGCCGATTCCACCAGACGGGCGGATTCAGTCGCAATTCTCGACTCTCTGATGGCATCCGATACGTTGCAAGTCCCGGATTCTCTGGCCGGTCCCGATGGGATGGAGGTTGAAGATATTGTGCTGGATTCGGAGGCTCCGCCGGTTGACTCGACCGAGATATTCCGCAACATGAGTACTGCCGACTCGTTACGAGTCGCCGATTCGATCAAATATGCCGAGGCGCGCCGGGTTGCCGATTCCATACAACTGGCATTCACTCTGCGACACTCCGATTCGGCTCGCACTGCCGATTCTATCCGCGTGGCCGATTCGGTCAAGGCGATGGATTTGATAAGAATGGCTGACTCGCTTCGAGGTACCGACCCCAGGAAACCGGCTGAGAAAAAGGTGGTTGTAGATCCCGAGCCGACACCTGATGCTGTCGCGGATGAGGGCACTCCGATACCACTCGATGGTTTGCCTGAGGTAGATGCCATAACGGTTCTCGATTCTCTTGCCGTACCGGATTCGGCTACGGTTGGGGACACGTTGATACCGCCTCAAGCGGTCCCGACCGGGGATACGACGGCGATTTTAGATTCGATTCCTCGAGATGATTCTCTTACGGTGACCGATACTATGCAAACTATCGATACCTCGGCTGCGGTTGATGCGGCGCCGGAGCAAGACTCGGTTCAGACGAGCGATTCGGTACAGGTTGCCGATTCTCTTGCGATACCGGATACGGCCACGGTTGAGGATACGTTGTTGCCGCCTCAAACGATACCCAGCGGCGATACGACGGC
>DAOUTW010000118.1 GCA_030668485.1 Candidatus Zixiibacteriota bacterium | reverse complement strand
CCAACCGGGCCACCTACGATTTCGGGTCTATGGAAGGCAAGCCGGAAGAAGTCTTTGCCCTCTATCCGGAGCTGTTCCGCTGTGTCGCCTGCAACGCCTGCACCAAGGTCTGCCCGATGGATGTCGAGGTGATGGACTATATCGCTGCCGTCAAACAGGGCGATTTGCTAAAGGCGGCTCAGATTTCTTTCGATTGCATCCAGTGCGGCCTGTGCGCCAGCCGGTGTATGGGCGAACTGCCCCAGTATCATATCGGCCAGCTCGCTCGCCGTCTGGCCGGAGCCTTCCTGACACCGCGAGCCGAGCATCTCAAGACGATGGTGGCCAATATCGATGCCGGGCGTTATACCGAAGGCCTCGATAAACTGAAGGCGATGGATCTTGAACCATTGAAAAAGACATATCAGGAACGGGAAATGGAGCCTGCCGTTGGCGGCGAGGACTGGACTCCCAAAGATTCCTGCTGTTTGTAAATCAAACTTGAGAACGGAAATAAGAGGTAGTTATGCCATACCCAGAAGAATTGAAAAGACTGATAAAAGTTGTCGAATCGACTCGCGCCGAACGCGTCGAGCGAAAAAGTCGCAACGAAGAAGTCCCGTTCTTGAATCTTGATGAACGGACCGACATGCTGCAGCATCACCCCGACGTCAAAGAAGAAGGACGACGGGAACTCAAAGTGGGGCCGAGCAAAGGTTATCGCATCGCCCATGAAATGGCCGATGTCCTCGAGGCCAAAAGCCGTGTCAACCCCGACGCCATCGATCTGACCAAAATCGATTATGAAACCGACGTGCTGATTATCGGCGGCGGCGGTTCCGGAACGGCAGCCGCGCTGCTGGCCCAGGAAAACGGCTGCAAGGTCCTCATGGCGACCAAACTGCGCCACGGCGACGCCAACACCATGATGGCCGAGGGCGGCATTCAAGCCGCCACCAAAGGTCACAAAGACAGCCCCTATTACCATTACCTCGACATCATGGGCGGTGGACACTTCAAAAATGTCCCCGAACTAGTCGAAACTTTGGCCAACAAAGCCCCCGATGCCATCAGGTGGCTCGAAAGCATGGGATGTAATTTCTCTAAATTCCCGGATGGGACGCTCAAGACTATCCACGGCGGCGGCACCTCGCGCAAGCGGATGCATTACGCAGCCGATATCACCGGCGCCGAGATGATGCGTACCGTCCGCGACGAAGCGCGCAACCGCTCCGATGATATCAAAGTCGTCGAGTTTTCTCCGGCGGTCGAACTGATCCTCAATGAACACGGCCAATGCGCCGGAGCGGTCCTGTACAATCTTGAGACCGAGGAATATTTGGTCGTCAAGGCCAAGTCGGTTGTCATGGCTACCGGCGGCTGCGGTCGTCTCCATATCCAGGGATTTATGACCACCAACCATTACGGCGCTACCGCCGACGGTATTATCATGGGTTACCGCGCCGGTGTTCCGGTTTGCTTCCTGCACACCGTCCAGTATCACCCGACCGGTATCGTTTTCCCGGAACAGGCCGAAGGCATTCTCATTACCGAGAAATTCCGCGGCTCCGGAGCCAACCTGGTCAATATCGAGGGTAATCAGTTTGTCAACGAACGCGAACCGCGCGACGTCGAGGCCGCTTCGATTATCAAGCAATGCTTAATGACCGGTAAAGGCGTGCCGACCCCGACCGGCAAACTCGGCATCTGGCTCGATTCGCCGATGATCGAAATGCTTTCGGGGGAGGGGACCGTTGAACGAGAATTCCCCGGAAAGTTCATCCTCTACAAACGATTCGGAATCGACATCTCCAAAGAGCCGATGCTGATCTATCCGACCCTGCATTACCAAAACGGTGGGCTGGAATTCCAGAACACCGGCGAAACCGGCCTTCCGGGTCTGTTTGTAGCTGGCGAAGTCGGCGGTGGAATCCACGGCGAAAACCGTCTGATGGGTAATTCACTGCTTGATATCATGGTCTATGGCCGTATTGCCGGCACAACTGCCGCCAAGTATGTCAACAGCGATGCCAAAGACGGCAAACTCAATCTCGATCACTCTGTCAAGTACAACAAGGAATGCGACGACACCGGCGCCGACGATGGCAGAATAGCACCGATGATCCTGCCCGATTACACCGACCCCCGCATCCGCGAGAAACAGTTGACCGCACATTACGAGGGAACCCTGAGATAGTAGAATATCGTTAGATAGTAAAATGCTTCATTAAAAAACCGTCGGGTGTTTCACCCGGCGGTTTTTTAATCTATTGCCATAGTCAGATCATCTCTGCGACAGCCAAAAAGTGACATCTGCCACCGTACCCCGCCCAGAGGTCATTCTTATGGCCGCCGGGTGGGATTCTATAGGACATTCTAATGAAACGAATCTTTTGCCATAGTCAGATCATCTACGCGACAGCCAAAAACAGGCCCTTGCCTGTCCCCGTGCGCCAACAAACGAAATCTACTACCTCGTCCAATCCGGCCAGGCGTCAATTGCACTGCTGTTGGTAATATTAATTTTATTAGAACCGTCGGCACGCATTCGGAATATGTCATGCCATGAAGGACCGGAAACATAGGATCTATATGCAATCCAGGAATCATCAGGCGACCAGCAGGGAGTATAATCGGAGACGGAATTATTTGTCAGCTGCGTCACATCGCTGCCGTCGGCTCGCATTTTGAATATTTCGTTATCAGACTCAGCGACCGCCCGATCCGGGGATACATAAACTATCCACTCGCCATCGTGGGAGTATTGCGCATGCACATCGTCAACATTATTCATAGTCAAATTTACCGGGTCCGTGCCCAATCCAATATCCATGGCATATATATCGCAGTCGCCATCACGATTGGATGTAAAGATGATCCTAGAACCATCAGGCGACCATGATGGTGTCATATCGTTAGCTGTGTCCGCGGTGAGCTGAGTGAAAGAACCACTAATAAGATTAATTACGCAAATATCATAATTTGTACCATCTGTGTATCTTTGGTAAGCAATCATTGAATCTCCCGGTGACCAGCGTGGATAAGAGACCGTATAGTCATAACTCGTGTGCTTTTGTAGATTGGCTCCGTCCATGTCCATCGTATAAATCTGAGATTTCCCGCTTATGGTCCAGAGAAAGGCGATTTTATTTCCGTCGGAGGAGCAATCCGGAGTCTGCTCACTGTCTTCGGTATCAAGTATTTGTTTTTGATTGCCTCCAGCAGCGTCCATGCTGTAAAGACCATAGTCACCATCGTTACTGTCCTTGCTGCCATAGACTATGGTTCCTGCTGGTATTGTCTCATCCGAACTGACCGGATCCTTCTTCCCGCACGACGCCAGATAAATGACAGCCAAAGCAATCGCCGCCATCACAAAAACATACCGCATCTTGGATAATCTCATAACACTAACCTCCCGGTTAATTACCAATATGCAATCGTGGTTGGCGTACGTCTATGTGCGCCAATAAATAAATTAGCAATCACTAATTCGTCCAGTCCGGCCAGGCTTGGTTTTCCTGATTGTTGGTGATGTTTGTCTCCCCGGTGCCGTCGGCACGAATTCGCAATATGTCATACCGGGCCGGCCCGGTAACCCGCGACCTGTAGGCAATCCAGCCATCATCCGGAGACCAGCAGGGCGAAAAATCCTCGAATGTATTATGGGTAAGCTGAGTAATCTCGGAACCGTCGACACGCATTTTAAACACTTCCGGATCGGATTCGGCGATGTCGGCATCGGGCGAGATATAAACAATCCATTCGCCGTTATGCGAATATTGGGGACTCACGTTGACAACGGTATCATTGGTAAGTTTGACCGGATCGGCGCCCGTTCCGACAGCTACCGTATAAATATCGTAGTCGCCATCGCGATTGGACGCAAAGACAATCCGTGAACCGTCAGGCGACCATGATGGGGTTATATCTGCTGCCTCATCGGTGGTAATCTGAATGAGTGTCTCACGTTCAATGTGAAGTACCCAGATATCTGTATTGCCATCTACAGCTCTATGGAAGGCAATCATGAAATCACCCGGCGACCAGCGGGGACTGAATTTTCCAGTTTGATCATTCGTTAGGGGTTCCGGATTAGTTCCATCCATGTTCAACGAATAAATCTGGTTAATCCCGGACTTGTTCCATATAAAAGCTATTTTGCTTCCATCGCAGGCGCAATCCGGAACCATTTCATCGTCCTCGGTGTCGATTAGCATTGTTTGATTCCCGCCGCCGGCGTCCATGCTGTAAATGCCATAACCGTTGGTGATATCATTTTTGACGTAGATAATCTTGCCCGCCGGAATGGTCTCTTCCGGACTAACCGGATCCTTTTTCCCGCACGACGCCAGATAAATGACAGCCAAAACAATCGCCGCCATAACAAAAACATACCGCATCTTATCTAATTTCATAATTTAACCTCCCAGTTAATTACCTCTACTTGATATTCATAAAACTATTGTTATTTTCCAATCCCGTCAGGGAGCCTAGCGTCCACTCAATATATTCCAATCATGCAGGCCTTTGAGAATCACACCTCAGGAAATTTCTCATTTTCTACTGTGGTTTTACCACGCGGGGCCGTAATCCAATGTGTCGCAACTAAATAAGTTGTTGGAGCAGGTTTAATACCAATTTTATCCTTATCGACGCTGAGTGTTTGCCCAAGCCATTCCTTGGCCTTCACTTCGTTATATTCAATCGGAAGGAACCGTTCTCGAATGACCTCTTCTTGCGTTGGTATTTCAGCAATTTCCTTAAAATCATCAATCGTGTCATTTAGATATGGCCATAGAGAACCCTTTCTGCCCAATATAGCATTGAGGTTCTTCCCCCACTTTATTACCGTACCCAAATTAGTATTATCATTGCCCGGATTAGATGTTGCCCATTTTATCATACAATCTTTTAGGCACTCCACTTTGCCTTTACCCATATCCAAGTTTTCTATGATGTTTAATTCATTTGCCAGTGGTTTTTCTTTAATCATTTCTAAGGCAGCTGGCGCAAGATGCGCTCTACTCATAAACTCCTTGCCCCCCGAAGCTTCCTTGGGGAAATACCAAGTGTCAAGGATACCCACCACGTCGATATGAACAACATTATCAACACCTATTGTTTTTATTACTGGATGCAGGAAACTCTCCAGACAATGACCCTTGCACACACGTTCGCCCATCATTGGTTCATGTACACCGACGCGCATGCCGTTCGAGAAAAAGCATGTTATAGTCAGGCAGGTGGAAACACTATTGAATCGAAGCTCATGTTTCGGGCACGCGAATCCCGCCATCCCTTCTATCACCCATACTGTGTCTTTTGTGAGTGGCACTTTCGGATCCTTGCTGTGCAAACGAAAGTCATTAGCTATTTTGTAATCCCAGATAACATTTATACACACGCAGGAATCTTCAATCTTCTGTGGTGGAACTACTCTTTTAATGGCGCATTTAAGCGTACTTTTTCTCGCCGCCACAATATTTCGTAATTCATCTGTGGTCTTTAGTAGGTACGGAACAATATATGGGGTCTGGACTTTAGCGTCTGGTATATAATGGTACGGGATCGTTGAAGTGCACTCACTCAATCCCAGGATACCTTTGTTTGTGAGGGAACACTTATCGCATTTACTGCACTTCAATGTATCCATTTGTCATGTCCTCGATTTATTTCAAGTCCTGTTACTATTTTGACCGCGCGAAATTGCCATCCAGCCCAGTCATTTGGCTCATAGTGTTAACGATGTCAAGTTACTGTATTCATGAGCCATGAACTTTCAATATCTTCTCCCGCGTACGATCATTGAGCTCCGCAGTGGGTTTCAGATCATATTCATTCTGAAAACACAAAATGCCATCCTCTAGTGACTGGTTAGGTTTTCCATCCACAGGCCCAAAGTAATACCCCAGATTCTGCAAACGTCCTTGGATTCCCGATATTTCCGTTATAGGATCCATATAGCCCAGTCTTATATCATATTCAGCCCCGGAGTCCAGAAACACCAGCTTGCCGTGCACAGCCTTTGGGGGAACCCAGACATCGACCACTCCATCCTTGTCGGTTATCCCCTTGTGGGGAACGCCATCGACAGTTAGAAGATATGCCTCTTTGGCTCTTGGCTCACCGCCAATGACAAACTGAATAACTAGTCTCTCCGGAACCCCTTTCGTCTTAACCGTGTACTGCTTTCCGATCGTGGCGGCTTCTTCCTTCTGTCTTAGATCCGGCACCCTTACTTCGTCACCTGACATTAGGATATTAGGGTCTTTTCGCTTTTCTTTCAGGTCCTTATTCGCTTTATGTTCCCAGAGAGTCTCCGGAAAGAAACCGTAAAACTCAGCGATACTGGAAATGCACTCTCCCTGCTGCACAATATGCTTCTTTGTTCTGGTTGTCTCAGCGGTGGAGATACTTTGCCATTCCATGTCAGTGGGCACGGCCCTGGTATCACCTCCCGCACCAGTGCTTTCGATCAACTCCCAGGCATCCTTATCTCGGGCATACAGAGAGAATCTGTATTTTCTGTCCTTCTCGAGCTTGCTGAACCGGGCAATGCCCTTACCATCCGATACTGCCAGAAGCTCCATATCGTCATCTCGCCGCAGAGAAATCGCCACCCCTTCCAGCGGCTTTTCATCTTCGCCAATAATAAGAGTCTCAATGGCACGATCTATGACTATCGTAAACTGCGAACCGGTCTTCAGGTGGTGCGAACCGGTGGTTCCGTCTGCATTTAAAGGGACCGTATAATCTTGTTGAGAAGTCTCACTCATCGGAGTTCACTTGTCTATCCTTCGGTCGCGAGTTTGTATTTATAATCTGCCATAAATTACCCGCCCGCAAAAGCAGGTTATGAATCATGTGAGGCAATGTTTCGGCGCCACGATGCTGACTCAAAGAATGAAATGCCATCTATCAATAGTAATAATAAATTAATAAGGCCTGTAATAAGAAATGTCAAGTAATAAAACAAATACTGTCAAGGCAAAATAGAAATGTCCTATTTTGTTATTTCATTGTACATCCGTTTTCTTATCACCGTCTTCAAGGGCGATCTCCTCCAGGGATGGTTATTGGAAGGGGGAGTTGGTCTTTTGGCTTTCCGGGGCGGTTGAGGCGGATTG
>DAOUTW010000044.1 GCA_030668485.1 Candidatus Zixiibacteriota bacterium | reverse complement strand
TGCTGCTGACCATGTATGACGGCCGGTTGAACCTGTCGCGGCAGGTGGCCGATGAGACAAGAAAGTTTTTTCAGGACAAAGTTTACGATACCACCATCAGTCGCAATGTGCGTCTGTCGGAGGCGCCCAGTTTCGGAAAACCGATTATCATGTATGACATTCTTTCCACCGGGGCGCAAAATTATCTCTCTCTGGCCAAGGAGATTTTGAGTCATGGGTAAAATTGCATTAGGACGCGGGCTGGAAGCATTGATTCCGACCGGGCCGGCTGACGGCGGCGAATCATCCGGTGAACTGCATTCGCTTCCTTTGGACAAAATCGTTCCCAATCCGTATCAGCCACGAAAGGAGTTCGACCAGGATAAACTGGTGGAGCTTTCCGAATCGTTCAAGGCGCGCGGCGTGTTACAACCGGTTCTGGTTGTGAAGGAAGGAGCCGGGTATCAGTTGGTGGCGGGCGAGCGTCGTTTCCGCGCCGCCAAAATCGCCGGGTTGACGGAAGTGCCGGCGCTGGTGCTGGAAAATATCGATGCCACCGAAATGCTGCAGTTGGCCTTGATCGAAAACCTGCAGCGCGAGGATTTGAATCCGATCGAAGCGGCGCAGGCTTATCGGTCATTGATCGAAAAATGCGGGCTGACGCAGGCGCAACTGGCCGAACGGGTCGGGAAAAATCGCGCCTCGATCGCCAACACCATGCGTTTGCTGACGCTTCCAGAAAATATCAAATCGCTGATCGCCGAGGGGAAGCTGACCGAGGGTCATGCCCGAGCGATACTTTCGGTGGCCGATACCGCCATGCGCGATCGGATCGCTCATCGTATCCTCACCGAAACTCTGTCGGTGCGACAAGCCGAGGGGATCGCGCGCAAAACCAAAAGGCGCCGCCTGGTTGTCAAACGCAAACCTCCGGCAATCGAGGAAGCGGAAACCTTTTTGAAACAAACTTTTGGCACCGCGGTAAGAATAATACCGGGATTAAAGAAGGGTCGCATTGAAGTCGAATACTATGGCGACGAGGATTTGAACCGGCTTTTGGACCTGATAAGAAAAATTTCATGAGGGAAATGTGGCGAACAAGTATGTCACACTATTAATCGTACCCCATGACGACACCAACGATCCCCGGCGGATGCGTTTGCCGGTGTGGTTGTATCGCACTCTACTGGTGGTGATCGTATTGGTGTTAATCGCGCCGGTGATTTATATCACGGTGTATTATAAGGTCATCGGATTGGCCGCCGATGCCGAACGATTGGCCGAAGAAAACGAATCGTTGCGGCGTTACCAGTATAAAGTTCAGATCCTTGAGCAATCGCTTCTGGAGACGCGGCAGTTGATGGCGCATATCACCTCAATGGCCGGGCTCGATTCGATTCTCCTGGCCGAGGAGTATGGTGGGAACGATTCGACTATTCCGATCAGTGAAACCAGGATGAGTCCGGGGAGTATTTCACGCACTTTGCCACCGAGTTCGCCGATACCGGACGGGCTTCCGGCGACCGGATGGATTTCTCGCGGTTTCTCCGAAATCCCGGGTAAGAAGCATCCCGGGATAGATCTGGCTATGCCGGAAAAAACGCCGGTCTATGCGACCGGGTTCGGAACAGTAACGTTTTCGGGTCTAAATGCCGAATATGGTTATATGATAATTATGCAGAACAATGACAGCATTGAAACCGTATTTGGCCATAACAGTAAAAACCTGGTGCAGGTGGGCGATACCGTTTTTGCCGGACAGCGGATTGCGCTCTCGGGCAATACCGGTCAGAGTTCCGCGCCGCATTTGCACTATGAGATACGAATTCACAATAAATCGGTTAATCCTATAAAGTATTTTGTTTATGAAAATCAAACCAGGTAAAAAAGAAGAAGTAGAAATGGACGGAAACATGAACACCTTAATCGGCAAAGATTCGGTTATTACCGGTACTATCGACGTCAAGGGTCCGCTTCGGATCGACGGTAAGGTCAAGGGTCAGGTAAATTCCTCCGATACTGTCACCGTCGGTGCCAGCGGCGATGTCGAGGCTGAACTCAACTGCAAGGTTGCGACCATTTCCGGCAAGGTTTCGGGCAATGTTGTCGCATCGGAAAAGGTTGAGCTGCAGGCCAAGGCTGAGATTTCCGGCGATCTGAAGACAAAATCGCTGGTTATCGAGCAGGGAGCGATTTTCTGCGGCTCATGCAACATGAAAGAGATTCAGTCGGGCACCCAGAAATACACCGAAGCAGCCGAAAAGGTGAGAAAAGAACAGACCACGATCACGAAGTAAATGTTGATAAGTGGTCCGCAATTGTGGAAATGCCGACAACTGAATGTAGGGTAGTGGCTTGCCTGTTTGTGGTGAAGGCCCGGTAAAGGGTTTATCCACAATTTCCAGTCCCTGTTGAGGTTACGCCGGTAAACCAATTTCCCCAATTTATCACATAATTTCGATGTGATTTTTGGCTTTTTAGTAGCCCAAAAACGTATATGGGATATATTTTGGAGGATTGATGGCTGAAAATAAATTCGACGACGCTACCGCTTTGGAAAATCTGCAAAAGTCCTACGCTAAGATTAAATCAGAAATTGCGAAAGTTATAATAGGACAGGATGCCGTTATCGAGCAATTACTTATCGCACTCCTGTCGCGCGGTCATTGCCTGTTGGTCGGTGTTCCGGGGCTGGCTAAAACGCTTTTGATCTCAACTTTGGCGAAAATATTAGATTTAAAGTTTTCACGTATACAATTTACTCCCGATTTGATGCCGTCCGATATCACCGGGACGGAAATCATTGAAGAAGACCGCGCCAGCGGCAAGCGCAGTTTCAAGTTTGTCCGCGGTCCGGTTTTCGCCAATATTATCCTGGCCGACGAGATCAACCGCACCCCTCCGAAGACGCAGGCGGCGCTGTTGCAGGCGATGCAGGAGAATGAAGTGACGGCCGCGGGTGAAACATACAAGCTCGATCAACCGTTTTTTGTCCTGGCCACTCAGAACCCGATCGAACAGGAGGGGACATATCCTCTCCCGGAAGCGCAGTTGGATCGATTCATGTTCAATATCTATGTCGATTATCCAAATGTCGATGAAGAAGAGGAAATCGTCATGACCACCACCGCCGCTCCGACGGCGGAGTTGGATAAGATGCTAACTGCCGAGCAGATTATCGGTATGCAGCAATTGGTGCGGACGGTTCCGGTATCGGAACATCTGGTGTCGTATGCGGTCCGTCTGGCTCGCGCCACTCGGCCGGGCGAGCCGGGCAATCCCGAATTTATTAAGAGTTGGGTATCATGGGGCGCGGGGCCTCGCGCCGGGCAGTATCTTATTCTGGCGGCTAAGACGCGGGCCATCCTTGAGGGACGTCCGACGCCGTCGGTGGAGGATGTCAAATTTGCGGCGATTCCGGTATTGCGGCATCGGATCGTGACCTCATTCAATGCCGAAGCTGAGGGTGTCGATACGATCGCGATCATCAATAAGCTGCTGGATGAGGTGAAGGAGAAGGAGTAAAAGTAGTCCGGGTTGACAAGGGCGTCTGCTGCGCACAAGAGCGATATAAAATTGTAGGGCAGGATCCGTGTGATCCTGCCTATTAAAGATGTGGCCATCTACCGTTCACAGGGCGCATAAATAAATTTTGGGTGGTCCATCATTTATGATGGGATTCCAAAATATTTCGGTGATGATTTGCCCACCATTAATGGTGGGCCACCCGCCAAGTACAAATAAATCAAAGGATGAGTTGATATGCCGATTAATCCATTTCAAGGCGACACGTTTGTGGCTTTCATTGATATATCAGGGTTTAAAGAAAAAATGAAAAATCGGGATCATGCGCGGGAAGCGCTAAGCACTTTTTACCAAACTGCGTATTCAGTGCTTATGAACCATGGCCACGATTCAACCGGCATGAGTGTTGAAGGGTTGTTTATCTCAGATTGCGGAATTCTTTTCTCAAGATACAATGAAGAAAACTACTCTAATAATCGGATTGTACTGAACGAACTTGGCTTACTTCTTAAAACTATTGAGAGGATATGTAAAGAATTAATTCATTATGATATAATGCTGACGGCATCAATTGCTTTTGGACAATTCAATTTTGAGAATAGAACTGAGTTTGTTGGAATTGAAAAAACCCTTATGTTCGGCAATGCATATCTGAATGCTTTCTTGGATACTGAGACGGGTAAACCAAAGGTGGAACCTGGTCAGTGTCGCATTTTACTTGAAAGCTTAGACGATTCGACCAAGAATAACATCTCGAATACTTACACACCACCATTTGATAGAGTAATCAAACGGCCACCTGATAAAAAGCACCTGTATTTTTATTGGATGTTAAATGATCACAATCGATTGGCGGAATTTGAAGGTGACTATAAGGATACATTTAAACGGAAATACACAGGTATGATTGAAGTTCTTAAACATTATTCTAGATCACAATGATCCTGCCCTACGAAAGAAGTGAGAACAACATGCACCGAACCGATTATAGAAAATTCCTGAGTCCCGATACTGTTTCCAAGCTGAAAGGGATGGAACTGAAGGCCCGAATGGTGGTGGAAGGTTTCATTGCCGGGATGCATAAATCGCCGTATCATGGCTTCTCGGTCGAGTTCGCCGAACACCGGCAGTATATGCCGGGCGATTCGATCCGCGATATCGACTGGAAAGTGTATGCTAAATCGGACCGCTATTATATCAAGCAATACGAAGAAGAAACCAACCTCAAATCGTATATCCTGCTGGATTGCTCCGCCTCGATGGGGTACAGCTCCGATCCCGCCCACCAGAACAAATTTGATTATGCCCTAACGCTGGCCGCTTCGCTGGCCTATTTGATGCTCAAGCAGCGCGATGCGGTCGGCTTAACGACTTTCGCCGATGATATCATAAAGTATGTTCCACCGCGGTCGACGACCGGGCATTTGCATGTGCTGCTGCGCCAGTTTTCCAATCTGGTGACAGCCTCGACCACAGATATCGCCTTACCGCTCCATGAAATGGCTGAGCGGATCAAACGCCGGGGATTGATTATTATCATCTCCGACCTGTTCGATGATCCCGAGCGGATCATTTCGGGTATCAAACATTTCCGGCACCGTAACCATGAAGTGATTGTGTTTCAGGTGCTCGATCCTCGGGAACAGGACTTTGCCTTTTCGGGTGAGGCGATTTTCGAGGATATGGAAACGGGCGAAAAGATTACTACTCTGCCGTGGCAGATCAAGGGCGACTATGCCAAACAGTTCAACAGTTTCACCAGCCTGCTGGCTGCCGAATGCCGTCAGGCGCGCGCCGATTATCATTTGATCGATACCTCGATGCCATTCGACAAGGCGTTATATGCGTTTCTTGCAAAGCGTGAACGGTTGTTTTAAGTTTTATTATTGTTGAACGGCCATTATCTGTTCTATCTTCCCCTTAATATAGCATGTTGCAGAAATTGGAGAAATAATTGGCGAAAATCCTGATTGTCGGCGGGACAGGGATGTTGGGGCGGCCGGTAGCGGTCCAGATGCATTCCGATGGTTTCGATGTACGGATATTAACCACTCGCCCGGAACGAGCTAAAACCTTTTTCGGCGATAATGTCGAATATGCCAAAGGGGATGTGACTGTCCGGCAAAGCCTGATCAACGCCATGGACGGCTGCGGTTATGTTTATGTCAACCTCAAGGGCGGCCCGACAGCGCAGGATTATATGCGAATTGTGGGTGACGGATCCAAAAATATTTATGCCGCCGCCAAAGAAACCGGAATTAAGAAGGTGGTGCAGATAACCGGCGCCAATGCTATCGAAAAAAATATAAAATATCCCCATATACACTGCAAAATCAAAGCACAGAAGGCATTGATAAATTCCGGTTTGACCTATGTGATTCTCAAGCCATCATGGTTTTGCGAGTCGCTGCCGCTGTTTATACAGGGAGCCAAGTCGATCTATATCGGTTCCGGGAAAACCCAATTTCATTTTCTGGCAGTAGCCGACTATGCCCAAATTGTATCGCAATGTTTTTCCGGCGATAAGGCAGACAACAAGGTTCTAACAATTTTTGGCCCCGAACCATTGCCGATTCCGGAGGCGATGCGACGGTTCCTGGCGATAGCTTATCCCGATGTGACGATTAGCCGTTTGCCAATGTGGCTGGCGAAATGGTCGACGATGATAGCTTTCAATAAAAACTTGAAAGCATCGGTCCGGTTGATGGCCTTTTTCAACAAGCATGACGATTCCGAGGCCGATCCCGGTCCGGAGATTGCCGATAAAATCTTCGGGCGATGTACTACAACGGTTGAAGAGTATGCGAAGATGTACCGTAAAATCGTCAAAGGGGTCTAAACACCTTCCGGCAGGCGTAATTACCGCATAACAATTTCCACTCAGACTGTTAATCACATCATTACCGATTGACCGATGGTCGGTGCTTTGAATTAAATTATAAAATATATTTTTAGTGTGAAAGAATTTGGGGTGTGAGGCAACACAACGTGCAGGGAGCGTATCGCCAGAACAAAAGTTAATCTTCCTTAAGTGCACTAAAAGGAGTGTGATGGAACCTTTTTAACTTATCAAGGAGGTAAGGATGAGAAAATTGTCCGTTTTCTCGTTGTTGTTTTTATTCGCATTCGGAATGTCGGCCGGTTTTGTAGTCGGATTTGCCGATGAAGCCAGGGCCGATATCCCCACATGCGAATTCGCATGCAAGGTAGAATTCGTCTGCACGACCGAAACGGGACCATTGTGCAACAATCCGAGATTCCCGTATTATGCCTATCGAGTATCGCAGTGCATGGGTGGACCGCTCTATTGCCCCTACATCAATGAGTTCTACGGTTGCGCTCGGGGCGGAAGCAAATGCTTACCGCTACCGATACCGTAAGCTGATCGAAATCAAAGACCCCGTCCGCCCGGGCGGGCGGGGTCCTCGGTATTGAAGCTGTCATTATCGAATCCAGCCACGAATGTAATGTCTTCATCTCTGCATATTAAATGTCATGGGAAGCTTTCGGAAGATGATGCGAGCCCTTAAAAACCCTTGACTTTGTTACGATGCAACGATTTATTGCGACGTTACATTCTTGGGGTTGGTTTAATAAACCCAGTTATTTTAGGGCAAAATAGCGACAGGATCAACTAAATCAATGGGCAGGCCGGAAAACAAATTTCAGCAGCAGAAAAAAGTAGTCGACCTTCTGGTCGATGCGAATAATTTTTGGGATCGACTCAAAGATGATATCGAATCGGCGCGGGACCGCGTTTATATTCAGACGTTATCTTTCGAGGGGGATAGGGTCGGCAAAAAGTTATCCGATCAGATTCTGAAATCGCCCGCTCCGGACAAGAAAATAATCATCGATAATTATACCCGTTTCGTGCTTAGCGATAAATTTATTCATTCTCCCAGAAACTGGTTCGATTCCGGACTCCGGCAGGAAGCGCGTGACACCGCCCGCATGATCGAGGATTTGAACTCAAACGGCACAAAGGTCCGGTTTGTCAATCCGGTCGGGTTTCTTTTTGCCCGACTGCCGGCCCGCAATCACAAGAAAATAATAGTGATCGACGATCGTATCAGCTATATCGGCGGTATCAATTTCAGCGAACATAATTTCGAGTGGCATGATCTGATGCTGCGCATCGAGGACGGAAAAATTGCTTCTTTTCTCGGAAATGATTTTCTAACCTCATGGGACGGTAAACATTTTGGCGGCCGTATTAAATCAGGCATGTTGGAATTGCATGCCTACGACGGCGCCGGCAACGAAACCGCTTTCGAACCGTTGATGAAATTAATCGACGAAGCGCAATCTTCGATCTATGTTCAGAGCCCTTATTTATGCCAGCCTTTTACCGGACGTTTGGCCTGCGCAGCGGATCGCGATGTAAATGTGACTGTGGTCAGCCCGGAACAAAACAATAAGAAAGCTATGGGCAGTTATATCCGATGGGAAGCGGCGCGGTCGGGGTTCGATATCGGGTTATATCAAAAAGGGATGACTCACCTAAAGGCGATGCTGATCGATCAAAAATATTTAATCATCGGTTCGACCAACTTCGATTATTTCAGTTATCGTTTCCATCAGGAGACGATGGCGATCATAACTGACAAGCGTATTATTTCCGAATTCATCGAACAGGTTATCGATGAAGACGACCGACATTGCCGCCGGGTAACCAATCCGAAAAAATCACTTAACGGTTACCTCCGAAATCTTCAGATCAATATAGTTTGTCGCCTGGCTGACCTGCTCCTCAAGCGATAATCTTATCGCCGTATAGATTCGGGCATCCAACAACGATTGAAAGAACATATTCGTGACTTATAGAATTATTTTGTGGTCGGAAGGTTTTGCTTGGGGACGTGAACGTCGCCGTTGTACTCGGATGAGAATTGACTATCCAGTTCTTCGCGGATAGCTTTGGCGATTTCCTTGAGGGTGTACGGTTTTTTGATATATGGTCCGGCGCCGAGCCTTTGCATTTCATTGGCCCGCTCGGTCGCGGAAAAGCCGCTGACAATAATAGCCTTCTGCTCCGGATGGATTTTCAGAATTTCGCGATAGGTATCGAGTCCGTCGAATCCTTTTTCCATAATCATGTCCAGCACCACCAGATCAATTTTATGATTGGCCAGATAGTTCACGGCATCATGACCATTTATAACTGTCGACACCTGATATCCCATGCTGGAGAGGAGGTCGCCGGCTATCTGACGCTGTTCTTCGAAATCGTCAACCACCAGAATGGTTTCCGTGCCATGGTAGTCTACTTGCGGATCAGTCAGATCGGGAATTTCTTTCCTGGTAACCGGCAGATAAATGACGAATTCCGCTCCCTGGCCTATGCTGGAGAAAATATCGTAGTATCCTTTATGATCTTTCACGATTCCGTAGACCACTGCCAGTCCCAGGCCGCTGCCGCTGGAGCCCATTTTCTTTTTAGAGTAATACGGCTCGAAAATTTTGCCACAGTCCTTGGGGTCGATACCGATACCGGTGTCGCCGACTCGCAGGATCACATAATCGCCGGCTTCAATACCTTCATATCCGCCGATCAATTTCTCAAGATTTTGCTGGACGGTTTCGATCACCAGTGATCCGCCGTTGGGCATAGCATCGAAGGCATTGATGACCAGATTCATCACCGCTTTATGCAAATGCGGCGCCGATCCCATGAAATTGGCAAGAGACGGATCGAGGCGCGTTTCAACCTTAATCGTCGGGCGCGATTCAGTCAACTGATTGAATCCCGGGGAGTCCAGATAAGCCTCGACCACATCATTGAGGTTGGTCGGGATCATCTCATATCGGCCGCGACGGGCCAATGTCAGCAGATCCTGAATGACATCGGCAGCATCCTGGGCCGATTTACCGATACGTTGTACCTGTTTTCTGATCGGGTCGCCTTCATCGAGCTTCATCAACAACAGGTCGGAATATCCGACCATCGGTCCCAGCATATTATTCAGATCATGAGCGACGCCACCGGCCAGAATTCCAAGAGATTCCATTCGCTCCGCCCGATCCAGCTTGGCCTTGAGTTCACGTTGTTGTTGTTCCGCACAACGGCGTTCAGTAATATCGCGGAAACTCCACACCCGCCCAATGACGTTCCCTTCACAAATAAGAGGGCAGGAATATCGTTCAAAGACACGGTCGTCATTGAATTCGAGAATATCGAAGTCTTCATTTGTCGATTGATATAGCTTTTGTACCTTAGCCAGAAAAATTTGAGGATTTTTAAGCTGATCGAGGACGAAATCGAGGAGCCTACTATCGTCTCGCGTCCATACCAGTTCTTCCGGGATCCGCCACATTTTGCGGAAAAGTCTATTGGTGTGCGTTACCCTTCCGGAGTTGTTTACCACCAAAATTCCATCGGCGGTCGATTCGATTGTTGCCCGCAACAGTTCGGAATTGTTCCGCAGCTTCTCCTCGGCCTGTTTCCTTTCGGTGATGTCGCGGACAATGGCGAGGAGATACACCTGTCCGTCAAGTTTCATCCGATTAAGGCTCACCTCGGCATCAAATTCGGTTTTGTCGAGTTGGCAATGGCGCCACTCAAAAATTTGCGGGTGCCCGTCCAGGGCGGCTTGTATTTTAACAAGGGCCTTTTCTTTTGAATCGTATCCATCCGGCTGCTTCGAGGGTGAAAATCTAAATGGTTGCTGCCCGACAATGTCTTCGCGACGGCATTTAAACATTTTCAAGGTGGGAGAATTACAATCGGTGAACTTGTCGCCCTGCATTATAAAAATGGCGTCATTGGCTTTTTCAAACAAGGTTCGATATTGGGCCTCACTGGTGCGCAGGTCAATCTCGATCTTGCGCTGGTGAGTGAAGTCGTCAAAGGCTACACCCAGCCTGGTTCCGGATAATTTGAAGGCTCGGAAACGAAGGAACTGTTTCTCTTTGCGATAATTATTTTCTTTGGCACAATATTCATCTTCGAAGCTGTCGCCGGTCTGGAGTACATTGACCAAGCGGCGGGTTAATTCGTCATTTCCTTTTTCAAACAGAATACTGCCCAAATCATGGCTGAGCAATTGATTCAATGATTCCCCGATTATTTTTTTGGCTCCGGGATTGAATGAATCCAAAATGAATTTATCCGGCGGTTCGAATTTGAATATGAGTAACCCCGACGGTATGGCATCGACGATATCGGCCGAGGATTGAAGAGAATCCTTCAATTCACCGGTTCTTTCCGAAACCAGTTCCTGCAGATGATCGCGGGTTTGATTGAGCTCATCGAAAGCGCCCTGGAGCGCCTTTTGCATTTCATTAAAGGCTGTTCCCAGGGTGGTGAAATCTCTTCCCAGGTTCGGTAGTTCGATCGGAGAAATCATATCTCCGGCGGTCATTCGCCCAACAGCATTTTCAAAAACCCTGATCGGTTCGGTGATTTTGCGGGACACAAAAATACTAACGATGAGAACAATCACCAGAATAATTGCCGCTCCGCCAAGAATGATATTTATTGTCGATTGAATGTAAGGAGTCGCAGATTGCCTTCCCACTGCCAGCCACAGATAACCCTCGCACAGACCGTTATAAAGTATCGGCTGAGAAATCGTGCAGATGTCCCCGGTGTCTTCAATCAGTGCAGAATCGGAAATGGTAGCGGCGAGTACGCCAGGCCTGATTTGATTATCGGACCACTTTTCAATTAGCAGTTTTCCTGTCGCATCAAAGATGCTGATACCGACAATATCTTGGTTGACAATAGTACTCGAAACAATGTTTTCGACATGAATACTGTCGCGTTGATTCAGCTCCTTGCCGATATGTTGTTCCAGCACCGATCCGATGGTTACCGCTTTTTGTTGCAGATCTTTTTCGAGATGCTCTTCCATGCGGTTGAAAGTCAGAGTCACCAAAGCGACCAGGGTGACAATCGCTACCGATGACACCAAACCGAATATCTGCGATTTTAGGGATAATGTTTTCATTACTGCTTTCTATTATTCCGGACTTACAGATTGTCCGTTCGACTTTGGCGACAAGCAAAAAACGGTATTCGAATCCAAGCTGGAAAAGTTGCAGGTCAAGTACATTGTCTGTCCCAATGGCTGAATTTTCAATTTCCAATTCCTTAACAATTTTATCGACCATTGGGTCGATAACTTGACCCCGAACATTGCCATAGGGACGATCTAACTTGTTGTTTGATAATCGAATAAAAGGGGAGTGTAATTATATGGTATGGGCGCGGGAAGACTTCCTGATCTTTTTCAACTTTGGCCGGTACAATTGTATAATGGCCTTGCAGATGGGTACGGCTCCGCCTTAAACAAAATGATTGAATCCGCCAGCGTAATAACGTATTATATGCCTGAGGAAATTGATGATGAATACTCTGAATATCAATAAAATTGTCAGACGGGTGGTGTCTTCGGTATTTACGGCGGCAATAGTTGTTATCGTGTTATCCGGAGTTCTCTACGGCGCCGGGGATGATTTCTTTTTGGAACAACATATCGATGTTTCCGGAACGATTTTGGGAACCCGGGAGGCCGATTTTGACGGCGATGGGCGTATCGATATTGTCTTATTGGTCAGTGAACCATCAGGTCGGCGGACGCTGAGAAGCTACATTCAGCGCGAATCGGGGCGTTTTCCTCCCACCGCCGGACAGATTTTGGAAATTTCCTCCTCGGCCAATATGGTCCAATGCCTCGATCTCGATGGCAATGGGCGGATGGAATTGTATTATATCGACGGTCAGGGGATGGGTATATACGTTCACGATGGTGAAGAATTCGCCGAATCCCCCAAATCGGCGATAACAGTCCCGACCATTTTTATCGCCGGTATCGAAGGCGGGCTTTTATTCCAACCGTGTATACAGACTCTTTCCGGTCGGCCGGTCGCCTTTATACCGGTCAGCAGCGGTTATTCGCTGTGGGAGTATGCAGCCGGTAAATTCAATAATATCGGGACGCTCAGCGTACCCCACCTGCTGGTATCGTCCGAGCGCCCGGTTAAACTTTTCAGCGCCTCCAGCCATAATCGGCAGGAGTGGTTTCAGGTGAATATCCCGGCTGTGGTTATCAGCGATCTTAACGGCGATGACAGAGATGATATTTATCTTATCTGGTCCGAACGCATAGCAATTCTTCCTCAGATGGAAAACGGTCGTTTCGACAATCAAAGTGGTGTCAATTTTCGTTTTCAGGACACGAAAGACGGAAACTTATGTCAATCGCGTCTGGTCGATTACGATCGCGACGGGCGCCTCGATGTCGTTTGCAGCCGTTCCGGAGGCGGTATCTCGGGTGCTCAGACCGATATCAATTTTTTCCATTCGACCCAGATCAGGCGGCAGGACAGAACCGGAAGTTACACGGTCTCTTTGACCGATGTCTGTGGCAACCTCATGATCGACGATTTTGACGGCAACGGCAGTCCGGAGTTGGTAGTTCCGGCGGTGGAATTGGGAATCATGACGACCGTCAAGAAAATGGTCACCAAGAAAACCGATTTTCATATCCTGGTTTATCCGATTGATAATCTCGGCCGTCCCGCCAATGAGCCGAAGGTTCGCAAGAAAATATCATGCCGTCTCGATTTCGAGAATGCCGATCCGACAGCCCTGATTCGGATTAACTGGACTGGCGACTATGATGGCGACGGAAGGTCCGATCTGGTCGTAGCCGACGGCGGCGGCCAACTGATGTTTTACCGCGGAATAGCCGAAGACTATTTAGAGAACAAGGCTAATTTGGTTCTGGATATAGACAATCCGGATGTGATCCGACCGGTACAACTCAATAATGATGGTCGCTCCGATCTGATCATTGTTCATAAGCAGGTGGAAGGAATCATGCGGCTTACTCTGCTGGTGACCAACAGAATCGGGTAAGGGCGCAGACGGGATAATAATTTATGACCGGCTCGGTACTCAACATTGTCATTAAATTTATAGCCGTCATTCTGGCGATTTTCCTCTGGTTCAATGTTATTACCCAGAAACAATACGAGCATGAGTTGACATTAAAAGTCACCGTTGTCGAATTACCGGCGGCACTTGGCGCGGTAACACCCTTCCCTGATTCATTAACCATCCGAGTAATGGCCGAGGGTAAGAAACTGCTACGCAGCGACTGGAAAAAGGCCGGATTGCGAATCAAGGCGAATCGGTTGAGGCAAGGCATCAATCATCTGGGGCTAGATCTGGAAACGGTGGCGCTGGTTCGCCCCGAGGGGATCAGTCTGCTTGATTTTCCCGACGCCGAGCCCATGACAGTACGTCTCGATCGCCTCGATTCGATGCTCATTCCGGTGGCCTCTCGCATGGCAGTGGTGACCAATGAAGGGTATATGATAATTTCCGGAGAGGAAACGATTTCACCGCTGAGCACGATGGCGGTCGGTCCGGCATCGCTTATAAAAAGCGTCGATTCAATTTACACCGAGCAGAAAATTATCGATGATATCGAAGAAACAGTTACCCTCACGCTCGCCCTGGAAGTGCCGGCTGGAATGGAAATTTCCCTGGCTCATGATTCGGCTGCCATCGAAATTCCGGTCGACAAGATTCGTCGCAAACAGTTTGAAAATATCCCGGTCCTGACCAGCACCGCTCGAGGCGGACGGGTCATTGTCGATCCCGATCGGTTAAAGGTCGATATCGAAGGCCCCGCTTCGCTGATCGATTCGCTTGGGGAAAATCAGATCAAGATCAGCGTCACCGCTCCGCCGGGAGTGACAGGCGGTTATTTCATTCCCATAATAAAACTTCCGGCAAATTGTTCCACGGTATCAATTACGCCCGATTCGGTTCGTCTCCTGGTCTCCCCATGAATGTCCTCGGTATCGAAACCTCCTGCGACGAAACTTCCGTGGCCGTCGTTGGCGATGGCCATCAGGTGTTGTCGAATATCATTTATTCCCAAAGTGTTCATAAAAAATTCGGAGGCGTCGTACCGGAACTGGCTAGCCGGGAACATATCAAGCGGATTGTCCCGATTATGAATGAAGCCCTGGATGAAGTGGGGATGACGCTGGACGATATCGACGGTTATGCCGCGACATTCGGCCCGGGGCTGGTAGGAGCCTTGCTAGTCGGATTATCGATGGCCAAGTCACTCGCATGGGGACGCAATAAACCGTTTTATGCCGTCAATCATCTTGAGGGACATATTGTCGCCAACCTGCTGGCCCATCCCGATCTGGACGACAATTTTCTGACCCTGCTGGTTTCCGGTGGGCATACGATGTTGATCGATGTCAAAGGTATCGGTAATTATACGGTTCTGGGAAAAACCCTCGATGATGCCGCCGGCGAAGCTTTCGACAAGGTTGCCAAGATCCTCGGTCTGGGCTATCCGGGTGGCGTAGCGCTGGACAAGCTGGCACAAACCGGTGATCCGGAATACTTTCGTTTTCCGCGAGCCTTATCAGGCAAAGGCCGTCTTGATTTTTCATATTCCGGACTAAAGACCGCCGTGGCATTGCATGTCAAAAAATTGTCCGATGAAGATCTGGCCTCGAAAAAAGCCGATATTGCCGCTTCGTTTCAAGAGGCGGCGGTCGATGTGTTATGCGACAAGTCAATTTTGGCTCTGAAGAAAACCGGCCGGGAATTGCTGGCGATATCGGGAGGAGTGGCGGCCAATTCCCGTTTGCGGAACAGGATGGATGAAGTTTGTGACAAGCTGGGCATTCGGGTTGTCTATCCTCCGCTTCATTTATGCACCGATAATGCCGCCATGATTGCCGGCGCCGGGCATATTCATCTTTCTCGCGGCGAAACCTCCCCCTTTAACGCCAACGCCGTGCCTTATCAAAAATTGGTGTGATCCGGCTTACCCGGGTTTGACTGTCGCAGTGGCAAAAGCCGCTTTTGGGCTGTCGCATGGGTCATTCAGCCCAAAATTAGATGATAAAAAAATCCACACGCCCGTTTTGTAGACGTGTGGATGATTGGTGACTATTAACGATTTGTCAAGCGGATCATGTCACTTTTCTATTTGCCGTAGCAGGGTGCATCACCGCCGCTGAAAACATAATTGATTAAATTCACAGCATCGCCGACATTTACTTCACCGTCGCAGTTGGCGTCGCCGGCTTCCAGCGGTTCGGGCGCGGGTCCGGCGCGGAAAATGTGATTTATAAGATGTACGGCATCGCCGACATCAACCGTACCGTCGCCATTGGCATCTCCTGATTTATAGATTGGCAGGTTCAATGACATCACCAGGAGAGCATCGTTATCGGCGACATATAGGAAATCGCCTGAAGGCATGATACCTTGGCTCATGCCCGGGGTTTTGAATTTGCCGATAAATTCCGGGTTGGCCAAATCGGCGATATTGTAGATAAAGATATCGTACCCAAGCATCTCTTCTAAGATCGCCGCGTCCTCGAAGAATATGAAGTCGCCAATCAAGCCTGGTTCATGTTGTGATCCACCATCAAAATGGCCGACCTTGACAGGGTTAACCGGATCGGTAACATCGAGAATATCGGTTCCCGAACTGTAGCTACAGAGATACGCATAATCTCCGATAAAATTCGTCTTAGCCGGATTAGGCAATCCTTCATAACGGCCAACCTCAACCGGCGCTGAGGGATCGGATACATCGACAATATACACGATATCGGAACCCCAGTCGCAGAGATAGGCGGTAGTTCCTGTGATGGCGATATTCTCAAGATGTCTGGTGTTAGTTGAAGGGGGAGGAGAATAGGTACAGATATGTAATGGATTGTATGGGTCCGATATATCAACGATATACATCTCGTGGGGAGATCCTGTAATATAGGCCAGGTCACCGACGATAGTAAATTCCTCACAACCACAGGAGTCCGAATCCTGGAAGTAACCCAGCAAAGTTGGGTCAAGAGGGTCTGAAACGTCGAATATTTCCATCCCGGCGGTCGATGTCACATAAGCCAAATCGTCTATGACCTTGATCACATGTGCACCCCCGGCCGTGGCATGGTTGGCAACCGGTTCGGGAGAAGACGGATCGGAAATATCGACGATTGTCATGCCGGAATAGGAATGGCCGATATAGGCATAGTTGCCGGAGGTGATGACACTATAGACACTGGACATAACCCTATTGTATGAAGCCAACGAGATCGCCGAAGGGTCGGAGATATCATATATCTCACAATTGCGGCCGGTAGTTACCAGGTAATCATTATAGATCGCCATTTCACTAAGATAGCTGTACTCGATATTGTTATCGAGATATAACGGACTGGCCGGTGACGATACATCAAAAGAGTGAACGCCTGTCGTTTGGGTCGAGATATATAATGTCGTTCCGTCCAGGGTGAGGTTTAATACCAGGTGCAGATCGTAGAGATAGACCAGTTCCGGGTCGGTCGGATCGCTGATATTAAGAACCTGGAAGCCGCCGGAATCGTGAGTTACGTTGTAGGCGTAATCGGCAATAAAGGCATAACTGCCATATAAAATGATATCCCGATAATCGGTGCCGTTATAACTGCCGACACCCTCGAACACTCCAATCAGTTCCGGTGAGGTGGCGTTTGAGAAATCGATAATCTGCAGACCGTAATTTATTTGAGTTATATATGCCAGATTGCCGGATACCGCCACGCGCCTGGGATCGCTTTCCGTCTCAAATGTTGAAAGTAAATACGGCGCATATGGATCGGCAATATTGACCAGATGGACGCCGACTTCTCTCTGGCTGATGAAGGCAATATTGCCATTCACCGTTATATTTCGCTGACTTCCTTCAATATAGAAGGTGTTAATCAGAAACGGCGACAGAGGGTCGGAAATATCAACAATGGAAAAACCATCATCTTCAAGAGTCATATAGGCGAGATTGCCGGATATAAATATCGAATGACATCCTCCGTTGATGCGAAATCTGGCGGCGATAGTGGGGTTGAGCGGATCGCTGATATTGGCGACTTCAAGTCCATATTTCTTGGGGTAAAAGGCATAATCACCCGAGACGCCGACATCGTAGGCATACCCCCATAAGGTACTGCCTTCATATGCGACGATGGAATTTTCCCCCGCGAGGGCGATAGATGCAGCAAATAAGAAAAAAACGCAGAGGCCGATTAAAACTACAAGATGACGTGTCATGACACCCTCCCTGCTTAATTGGCGGTTGTAATGCAGTCCCAATGATGATGCAAGATGTATTTATTGCTCTACTTATGTTAAATATAATCAAATTATCCCGTGCGTCAACAGATTTTCGCCCCTGATGACTGGCGTCACAGGTAGGTTTTGATTCTTTTTTTTGCGTGTTTGACCAGATATGAATACAGAAAATAGACCGGGGATGATACCCCGGCCTTTTATTACTCATTCAATACGCGCTTCATGTTCTGTGTTTTCTCGCCTAAAGATTGGATAGCAGCGCTTGCGCTTCCTCTTTTTGCGGCGAGGCGAGTTTTAGATCCAGAGCTTTCTTCAATGATTTCCTTGCCTCGGGTTTCTGCTCCATTTTTGCGTAGGTTTTTCCCAGCAGGAAATGGTACTCGGCATCGTCGGAGAATATTTTGGTCCCCTTGAAAAACTGCAGGCGTGCCATTTTGAATTTGCCCTGATCATAATATATCCGTCCCAGAAGCAAATATCCTCGCCGGTCCTTATCGAAATAACGAACCGCCGCCATGGCCAGTCCGGCGGCACGGTCGAGACTGTCAAATTTGTTCAAGTAATATTCGGCCAGGTTATGATAAGCGATCGGAGTCGGCCAATGCAGGGCGATTGTTTTTTCATAACAGGCGTTGGCCGAATCGATATTGCCTTTGGACTGAAAATATTCACCCTTCAATTCATAGGAGTATGCGAAACCGGTATCGATGGCCAGCGATTTCTCTATTTGTTCCAGAACCGCATCCCCATCACCGTTATCATAATCGAACCGGGCTATCTGATAATGACTTTCGGCGTTACCGGGGAAGTCATTCAGATATTTTGTGAAAAGTCCCCGAGCCTCATCTTTCCGTCCACTGCGAGAATAAAGGTCGGCCAGGGTTATAATATACGGCATAAACTCGGTTGTGTGGCGGTATAGTAATTCGGCGTAAGAAGTCGCTTTCTCGATCTGATTCACTTCGAGATAAACGTCGACCATCGCTTTCTGAAGACGAAGGCTGTTTCTTAGTCTGAACGGCAGGTCGGCAACGACGGCATCGGCGCCCTCGGCGTTATTATCGTCTTTGCAAAATTCCAACAGGGTGAGATAATATTTCAGTTTCGGATACGGTAGTTCCAGTAGACGTCGGTAAACGATCGCCGACCGATCAAACTGGTTGCGCTGATGGAAGTAGTTAGCAGCCAGCTCCAGCCATTTTCGATCGTCCTGGTGTTTGTCTATTTGATCATCGACCATCATCCGTGCCGAATCGGCTGTCTCCGGGAAGCGGCTTTTCAAACCGGCCTCGATGAAAGCCATCTCAAGGCTGTCAGGCAATAATTCCACCCCTTCCTCAAAATAGTCGATGGCCGAACCGATATCGCTATCTTCTATGAAGCCGTTCATCATTTTGAGATACAACTGGCGCAAATAGTCGTCGGGATATTTAAGGTTAATTGCCATGATATAGGCGGCCTGCCATTCCATGGCGGCCATGCGGATTTTGCCGAGCGATCCGTAAAAATCTCCATGCTTTTCAAAAGTGATCGGCGAATTACGGTTGGTAACCATAAAGCTGAAGATATGCTGTTCGGCCTGATTTTCATTCCCCATCGTCCAAGCTATTATCGCCATCATGATTTTTGCCGGGCCGTATTCCTCGCGTTCGGCGGCGATACCGGAAACAACATCGTACGCCTCGGACAACCGCATTTCATCTAATAGATGCTGGGCCAATTGCATTTTGAGATTGAGGCTTTTTTTGTCTTTTTCAACAGCCCGGCGGCTGTATTGGATCGCAGAATCGCCCATATTAACAAAATTGTACAATTTTGCCAGACGGCTGAATTGATCGGCTGTTTTGGGCTTAATTTGCGATAATTTGGCGAGAGCGGAATTGATGGCGTCATCATCATCGGAATAGAATGCGATCTGAGCTTCGGTCAGAGTCAGGTCGATCGGGTCGATATCCAACGAGGCAAGTTTATTGAAATAAACCTGGGCGCTATCGAGTCTGTTATCCCGGACATCGATATCGATCAGGTATTGATAGCCGATCGGACTATCCGGCTGCAGCTTGACATACATCTTGGCCATCTTGCGGGCATTGCCGAAATAATCAAGGCCGATCGCTAAACGGGTAAAGGCATCCATCGCCGGCAGATAACCGCCTCGCATACTCGACGCCTGGATCAGAACGAAGATCGCTTCCCATTCGAACGATTGATATTCCTGCAGGAGAGCCTGCCCGTATAGGGCTTCGGGGGATGTGGAATCGGCCAGAACGATTTCATCGATTTTCTTTTGGGCCCTGGCAAATTCGCCGACCTTGAGCTGTTTTTCGGCACTACTGATCTTATCCTCGATTGACTGGCTGCAACTACCAATGATGAAAGAAGACAGCAAAATCACGCCGATCGGCATTATAAATTTTTTCATTCCGTTCTCCATAGCATCCGAATCCGATATATAATGGTTTGTACACACTTCTACAGTAATGTATCGGGAATTTATAAGAAATTTCTTACATTTGCAAATAATATGCGGGAATAAAAAAATTATTGTTGTAAATGGCCATCCTGGCACATATTTTGAATTATGGTTGTTTTGAAAGCTGAAAAACTGGTTAAGATCTACCGGCGCCGTGAGGTTGTATCCGGTGTTTCGATCAATGTCAAGCCGGGAGAAGTGGTCGGTTTGCTGGGTCCCAATGGTGCCGGCAAAACTACTACCTTCTATATGATTATGGGATTTGTAAAACCTCTTTCGGGTGACGTTTTTCTTGGGGAGGAGCGTTTAACATCGTTGCCAATGTATCGTCGGGCGCGCAAGGGTATAGGTTACTTATCCCAGGAAAGCTCGGTTTTTCGGAAATTGACAGTTGAAGATAACATTAAGACCATATTAGAATTACAGGGAATGAGTCGTTCCCGCCGGAAGGAAAGGCTGCAGGAATTGCTTAGTGAGCTGGATATTGGCCGTTTGGGGAAATCGAAAGCGTACACCTTGTCGGGCGGGGAGCGCCGCAGACTGGAAATAACTCGCGCGCTGGCCACCAATCCATCGTATATGTTATTGGATGAACCATTTGCGGGAATTGACCCGATCGCTGTCGAGGACATCCAGAAAATAATTCGGAAATTGACGGAAAAGGGTTTGGGGATTTTGATTACCGATCACAATGTTCGAGAAACCCTGTCGATTTGTGATCGCGCATATATAATGTGCGAGGGGAAAATTCTCACCTCGGGCGATTCGGAATTTTTGGCCTCCGATCCGGAAGCTCGAAAAGTCTACTTGGGAGATAAGTTCCGGCTCAATTAGAATAAAGATTGAGCATAATTGATAAATCGGCTTGAACTTTGGGATGAAGGGGTCGATATTATAAATAGAAAGATGCCAACGAACTAGTAAATTATTTATTTGCAACAGGTTGAGATATGAAATTAGGATTACAATTAAGACTTAAGCAAACTCTGGCACCGCAGTTGATTCAGTCGTTGAAGATGCTTCAAATGCCGATATTGAAGTTGGAGCAGACGTTGCGCCATGAACTGGCTACTAATCCACTGCTGGAAGAAGTCGAGGCTCTGGAAACCGATGATAATGAAGATGAATTCGACGCTGCTGCCGAAGACGAAAAAGACGAAGGCGATTCCGATCTGGAAAAGATAGATTGGGACGATTATCTCGGCGATGACGATTTCGGGTATAAAGTGCGTGAAATTAAGGAGTCCAAGGAAGATACTTACCTGGCGACCACCAAAACCGAGAAATCTCTGTATCAGCATCTTTACGAACAACTGTCCTTCTTGCGTCTGTCGGCTGAAGAGCATATAATCGGCGATTATATTCTCGGCAATATCGATTCGCGCGGTTATCTGGTCGTGTCGCCCGAGGAAATGGTTGAAGAGCTGAAGGTACAGGTTGAAGATATCGTCAGTATCCTCGAAATGATTAAGAAATTCGATCCGGTCGGAGTCGGCGCTCGCGATACCAGGGAATCGCTGATGATACAATTACGTGACAGAAAACTGGAGAGCTCGCTGTCCTACCGTATCATCGATGAACACCTTTATGACCTCGAAAAAAAATCCATATTGCAGGTCGCCAAATTGATGGGGGTTCCCTTTGATAAGGCCCAGGCGGCGCTGGACCTGGTCAAATCTCTCAATCCGACGCCGGCCCATGGCCGATTTGAAAGCGCGGCAGCGTCAATAATGCCGGATTTGATCGTTGAGAGTATCGGGGGCGAATTTGTCGTGATTCATAATGACCGCAATGTACCTCAATTGCGGATCAATCCTTCGTATCGTTCGCTTGTTAAGCGCGGCAGCACCTCATCAAAAGATACCAAAAAGTATATTAGTCAAAAATTAGAACAGGCACGCTGGCTGCTCAATTCCATCAACCAGCGCCGCAACACCATGATCCGGGTGATGGGTATGATTATCCAGGAGCAGAGGGAGTTTTTCGAAAAGGGAGTCGAATTCCTAAAGCCATTGATAATGGAAGATATAGCCCGCCTGGTTGATATGAATGTAGCCACTATTTCGCGTGTTTCCAACGGTAAATACGTGCAGACGCCTTACGGCGTTTTCGAAATAAAATATTTCTTCAATACCGGTATTTCCCGAAGTGATGGCGGCGAATTGTCGAAACGACATGTCAAAACCAGAATAGAGGTAATTATTAAAGGGGAAAGCACGGAAAAACCGCTGTCCGATCAGGAGATTTATCGTCAGTTGCAGGAAGAAGGTATCAAGCTGGCCCGCCGGACAGTAACCAAATATCGTGAGGAGTTGAAAATATTACCGGCCCGATTCCGACGTCGGGCAACATAACGGAGCGCTCTTTGCGCAATTCGGGCAAAATTTATTTGATTAAAAAGTCACCACTGGGTATAATAATTCGTAAAATATGTATGGACAGATGTCTTTGTCCGGTTGGTATGTTCTCGGGTAGACGTGTCTCCTTTTGGATGAAGGGGCAATCTCCGGCGGCGATGATGCATATAATGTTTATGCGGTCCGGGGAGAGTCCATGCGAGAAATGTCGAGGCTACGCAGCTATTTTTCGGCCGTAATGCCTGAACATTCGAGGTGTTGCGGTAAACAGGAAACAGGAGGTCTCTATGAACACAAAGGTTACCGCCCGGCACTTCGAATTAACCCCTGAAATAAAGGCTCTGGCCGAAGAAAATTTCGATGCGTTGCTCAAATACTTTGATAATATAATTTCGTGTCACCTGATTCTCGATGTTGAAAAACATCGGAAGATGGCCGAATTGCAGGTCATGGTGTTTGGACAGACGTTGAGATCGACCGGAGAGACCGATGATATGTATGTATCGATAGAATCCGCTTTCGACAAAGCGCGCGCGCAGCTTAAAAAATATAAAGGGAAACTGAAACATAGAAATCCCAAAGAAATAAGTACCGCTCAGGCCGATGCCGCCAAGCCCGACACCGACGTCGATTCCGTCGATTATTAAAGGAGTAAGCGTTGTCTGAAATCACGGTCGAAGCGGTCTTTCAAAGTCGCAAAGATTTTTTGATGCTCACCCTCCTTAATTCCGAGGAGGGTCTCAAAAGAAAAATTCAATCGGCGGAAATTCATCGTCCGGGGCTGGCCCTGGGCGGTTTTATGGAACGCTTTCCCCACAAGCGAACCCAGGTCCTGGGACAGACTGAAATGGCCTACCTCAACAGCCTGCCCCGGGAGAAACTGGTCGATGCCCTCGGAAATTTCTTCTCGTTCTCGATGCCGTGGCTTATCATCAGCAAAGGATTGATTCCGCCGCCGGAGATGCTGGCGATCGCCGACCGTAAGAAAACCGGCATCTTCTCATCACGATTGTCGACAACCGAAGTGGTCAGTCGCCTGGGGGCTTTCCTCGACAACCAGTTTGCGCCGACGATTACCGTTCATGGGACTTTGGTCGACGTCTACGGCGTCGGGTTGCTGTATACCGGCAAGGCCGGGGTCGGCAAATCGGAATGTGCTCTCGATCTGGTCGAACGCGGCCATCGTATGGTGGCCGACGATGTTATCAAGATCACCCGCAAGTCGGCCAACTACATCGTCGGGACCTCATCGGAGATCCTTGGGCAGCATATGGAGGTTCGCGGGATCGGGATTATCGATATAGAGGCGTTATTCGGTATTCGTGCCATCCGGCTGCAGAAGCGGATCGAGGTCGAGGTCAGGTTGACTTTCTGGGAGGATTCGACCCATTATGAACGTTTGGGGATCGAGGAAAAATACACGACCATTCTGGGGGTCGAAATACCCCTGGTGACGATTCCGGTATCGCCCGGTAAGAATATTACGGTGATTTCCGAGGTGATCGCGATGAATCATATGCTTAAGGTTTATGGCGAACATTCGGCTCAGGATTTCTCACGCCGCCTGACCGAACGCCTGACCCGCTCATCCTCGATCAAAGATTACCTCGAATCGGATTATGAGTAGGGTGGCATTGTTAGGGTAACCCAGATTTCAAAAATATCAAATGTGATGAAGTTATTATTGCAATCTTTTTTCCCAAAACGTATTGTTATCTGGGATAGCTTTAAAATGGACGGGTTAAGAAGGCATGTCTAACGCAATGCTCGATAAGGCTAGCAAGCTTTTATTATGGCCAAAGTCCGCCGATATTCTTAATCCATCAGGATCAGGCTCAAAAATCCAGGCAGAGTTGATTCGGCGAAAAATAGGCAATTATTTAAGACTTGAATCAGGGCAGGATGGGGCGCAAATTGGAATTCTATCAAGAGATCCAAATTCAGAAAACACAGAGTCGCCTATTGCAATAGTGTGTGAATTTCCCCGGCCTGTATCTCAAAATATTATCGAGCATATTCACCGGCTTGCATGGAATCTCAGTTCTACACCACTACTTTTAATACTAGAACCTAATCAAATTCGTGCCTGGACCTGTTGCGAACCACCAACAGACGACATTTATGATCGAGAAATTCAGCAATTTAGATTTGATTTTTCTTCGACTGAACAACAGGCTATCCATGCATTGAATTGGATTGAGCTAATATCCGGGCGACCACTGATGGAGCACCATAAGCGTTTTAAGCGTGAAGGATGCGCCGACCGCAGGTTGCTCAGCAATCTAAAATCAGTACGTAAAAGACTACATGATGAGGGATTACAGTTTGATGTAATTCACGATCTCTTAGCCCGTATAATCTTCATCCAATATTTATTTCACAGAAAAGATTCTGATGGCAATTCCGCTCTGAATGAGCGGAAATTGCGTCAACTCTGTGATCAAGGTCACTTATCCCAAAAATACACTGACCTGGAAACAATATTAACAAGTAAAAGAGATACTTATAATCTATTTGCGTTATTGAATGAGAAGTTCAATGGTGATCTGTTCCGAAGTGAATCCGATAAAAACGGCGATACTAATAGTAACCTGATAAGCGAAAGACAACAGGTTAGGGCTTCTCATCTCTCTTTACTGGCGGATTTCGTCGGCGGAAGAATGACCATGGACGATGGGCAATTGAGTCTATGGCGACATTATTCATTTGATGCAATACCATTAGAGTTTATAAGTAGTGTTTATGAGGTGTTTGTTAGAAAAACCAAAAAAACCAAAAATGAGTTGACTGAAAGTCCGGGGGTTGTGTATACACCTGGCCATATCGTTGATATGATGCTCGACAAGGTGTTACCATGGGATTGTAAAGAATGGGATGTTAAAATACTGGACCCCGCGTGCGGTTCCGGTATTTTCCTTGTTAAAGCATATCAACGATTAATACACCGCTGGAAGCTGGCTAATCAAGACTCCGAGAATGAAGATATAAATGTCGATGTACTCAGGAAATTATTGGTAAACAATATTTTTGGAATAGATATTGATTCACATGCTGTGAGAGTTGCATCATTTAGCCTTTACTTGACAATGTGTGATGAAATTGACCCCAAACATTACTGGAGTAAAGTTAAATTTCCAAGACTTCGAGGAAAATCGCTAATAGAAAGTGATTCCTTTGCATGTAATAACAATAAGAAATATGATTATGTTATAGGTAATGCCCCATGGGGATATGACTCAATAACGTGTCCTGCAGAAAATTGGGCGAGAGCGGAAGGATGGCCATCCTATAATAGGAATATAGGGCCATTATTTTTGGCGCTTGCGGCCGAGAATCTGAGGAACGGTGGTCTAGTAGCAATGATCCAGCCCGCTGGAGGCTTGCTTTATGATGAGAATAATCAAAGATTTCGTAAAAGACTTTATACAGAGTATAAAGTGGATGAAATTATTAATCTTTCGGCGTTACGCCATAAAATATTCGATAAGGCAATATCTCCTCCCTGCATTATTTTTATGCGACAAAGTAGACCTGATAATCAGCCTCTTGTCTATTCATTCCCAAAGCCAATCCAAAGTCATGAGGATGAATATAGAATAGTACTTGAGCAATATGATACCAATCTGATACATGCCATTGAGGCGGCAAAGAATTCACGTGTTTGGACTACATTTATGTGGGGTGGTAGACGCGATAGTGTTTTAGTTCGTAAGCTTTCTGAGTTTTCAAGTCTCGCTAAATTGAAAAAGGATGGAAGGATATTTGAACGTCGTGGAATCGATTTAACCCGCCCCCATAAAGTACAGGAAATTATTAGAGGAAGGCATTCTTTGGATGCATTGCCAGATGACTTTTGTCTTAATGTTATTGCAGACAAGCTCGTTATTATCAATGATCCAAAAACATATAAAAAGGATTCAACTACATTTACCGCTTTTGACCCACCTCAAGTTGTTATTAGACAATCGTATAAGAAGAGATCAGGTCGATTTAGAGCAGTGCGTGTATCTGCAGATAAAGCAGGACGTGGTGCAATCTGCTACAAAAGGTTAGTTACTGTGCGCTTCGAAGAGTCATCGAAGCATCTCATAGATTCTGTTATTTTGGCTTATAACAGCATCGTGGCAACGTATTTCCTTTTTCTCACAAATGGTCGTGTAGCTGGCTATCGCCCTGAACTCACAGTTAAGGGCCTATTAGATACACCTCTTCCTGATGTCGAACCGGGAATACTAAAAGGTATAAGATCGTTCAATGATTTAGATGAATGCGCACGGAAAGCTTATGGCTTTACTGAAGTGGAATGGGCCATTATTCAAGATTTCATAAACTATACTTTGGCGGATTTTAAGGGTGGTGAAAACTCACCTGGCCGCATGATTACAACCAGAGAAAATGAGCCTGAGCTTGGCAGTTATTGCGACTATTTTATGCGTGTTTTGAAGGCGGGCTTTGGTGAAAAAGCGCAGATTAGCGCGACGATATTTCAGGATAAATGCGACCCACCATTGCCATTGCGTATGATTGCTTTCCATCTTGATCCCCCCACTCGAAAGAAAATAAATATTGAACCTATCCAGTCGACAGAGTTGATGTCAAAGCTTGAAGAAATTAATGAGAAAATACTTAAGAGAACGGGCGATCCTAGTCAAAATATATTCTATCAGCGAATTTCGAGAACCTACAGTACAAATTTGGTTGATGGTCAAAAAACACCGACTATTTATCTCATAAAACCGGATAAAGTCCGATATTGGACACGGTCAGTGGCATTGCGAGACGCCGATGAGGTGGCTGCAGATATAATGCTTGGAGCATCAAAACAGGCATCAGAAATTCATCAATAGGCGGATATTGACATTGTCCGATAGTGCATGGCCGCATACAGCAGATTTCGTTAGATTAGCCCATAAGCTACAATCTAACGCAATAATGCTTATGCTTCAAAGCATATGGCAAGGCTTTGATCTATTTTTCAAAGAACTGATATTAACGAATGCTATTGATCCAAACGATAAAAAATCGGAACGATATATAACACAACTGCTAGAACCACGCATACGAAAATGCTGGAATGAGGATATGCCGTTTTTCATTCAGCATGGAAGTTACGAATACGAGACAGCAGCATCAACACAGGCACAGCCTCCGGAATATGATTTGGCGGTTATTTGTTATGGTGGTGAACGATTGATGTGGCCATTAGAAGCAAAGATACTAAAAACGGATGGAGAGGTTGCCGAGTATATAAAAGAAATCAAAAACAACTACTTAACCTGTAGATATGCACCATTCTCGAGTTCGGCTGCGATGTTAGGTTATTTGCTGAGTGGTATTCCCGATAAGGCATTCGAAAATATCGCTAAGAAAGGAAAATGGACCTTAAATCATCATTCGGATTTTCCAAAACGAGATCATCGTACTTCGAAACACATAAGAAAAGTCCCCAAAGGAAAAACTTATCCTTCAGATTTCGAATGCCATCATTTAATATTCAAAATGTAGCTATTTTTACATTGGTAGCATAATAATACAGTATTTATACAACCCAATCAGGTGCCTTTGCCCTACAACCCCAGCTCTTTGAGTTCGAATTCGAGGCGGGAGGGTTTTAGGCGGATCAGCCAGCCTTCACCATAGGGGTCCTCCAGAATCGAGGAGGGCGTCTCCGAAACCTTTTCATTGGCCTCAACCACTGTGCCCGATAATGGCGACAACACGGCATGCGAACGTAAATCGGTGGAGAAAAACTGAAGATAAACACTTCCCTGCCGAATTTTATCACCGGCGGAGGGAAGAAATATGTTTTGAATCTGCCCGATAGTAAGCAAAAACGAACGCTCCACCCCCAGCAGCACCGTGCCGTCGTTCTGCACCATCATCCATGAGAAATCGCCGAGAGTCTTCAATCCCTTTGGGGGCGCTTTGGGACCGGCCGTTACTTCAGCTTTGGGGTCGGCGACGGCATCTTCCGATTTCGAGACGATATCGCAGGCACGCTGTAAAACGGCCCGCAGTTCCGACTTGGTAAACGGCTTGGCGATATAATCGAAGGCCCCCAATTCCGTCGCCTGCAGGGCAGTGTTGATCGTGGCATACCCGGTGATCATGATTACCGGCGTCAGCGGCTGGCGATCCTTAACCTCTTTCATAAATTCCAGACCATCCATCTCTGGCATCATCAGGTCGGTCAGGACAATATCCATCGTTTCCGAATCAAACAGTTGCAACCCGTCTTTGGCGGTCAGGGCAGTGCGTATGTTATAATTGTCCTTCTTGAGATGCTTTTTTATACTGTCAAGTACCACTTGTTCGTCGTCGACCACTAATATATTGAGGCTGCGTTCCATAACATGACTCCCGGTAAAACTATCATAAATAATTAGGAATTCTCCGTTTTGCTTACGCCCGGCAGGACTATCCTGAAAATAGCTCCGCCTTTTTCGGCTGTATAAACTTCCATGGTACCCCGATGACGTTCCACGATGCCCCAGCTAACCGCCAGCCCCAGACCATTGGTTCCTTTGGTCGAGAAGAACGGCTCGAAAACCCGGTCGATCAAGTTTTCCGGAATACCGGGGCCGTTGTCCGCGACGGCAATGACACACCGCCCGTATTGACGTTCGTACTCCGTCGAAAGAACAATCGTTCCGCTTTCATTCATCGCATCGGAGGCGTTAATCAACAGGTTCAGAATCACCTGCTGTATTTGATGAACATCGCATTTGATATCGGGTAGACGTTCGGCCAGGTTTTCCTCGATAGTGATATTTCTGAATTGCGGCAAACGTCGCACCAGGGAAAGCGAATGCTCGATCACGTCGTTGGGGTTGGTCAACTCCAGTTCAAGTTTTTCCTGCCGCGCAAAGTCGAGCAGGTTGCGGACAATATCCCGACATCGGATCGTTTCCCGGATAATGACTGCAATATCGCCCCGCATCGGATCATCTTCCGATAATTCATCGAGGATGTCCTCGGCATAAGCCAACACCCCGGTCAGGGGGTTATTGATTTCATGGGCTACTCCGGCGGCCAGTTTGCCGACGGCGGCCAGGCGAGCCGCCTGAACCAGTTGCTCATGCAGTTCCTTTTCCGAGGAGACATCGCGAGCGATAGTGCATACGCCGATGGTATTTCCTTTGTAATCATGAAGGGGAAAACGAACCGTCTGATAATGTTGTTCGCGCCCCTCAATCTCAAAGACTTCATCATACTTTTGATGCTGATTGGTGCGGATCGCCTCATCATCATGAATCCTGATCATGGCGGCACGGTTGGTCGGCAACATTTCCTCGACACATTTTCCGATAAAGTCTTTCGGCTTGAGATTGAAAGATCGGGCGCATGCCGGATTAACGATGACGTAGCGACCGTCAATATCCTTGATCGAAATCCAGTCATGAGCCGAATCGATAAATCTTTCGAACTTTTGCTCGGCACTTTCGATTTCACGACGTAACATGACTTTTTCGGTAATACGGTGCCAGGTAACGACAATCGCGTCAATTTCCAGATTCTCATCGAGAATCGGGGTGAACGATACCTCCCAGAAGGCTTCCTTGGGCACCGCGGTTTGCCAGACAACCGATCGCGGAAGGCCGGTATCGAGGACCTCGTCGACAAGCAGAGCCAATTCACGGCATCCGATCGACAGTTCGGTATTTTCCAGCAGGTCGGTGCATTTTTTCCCGCGAGCTGTCTGCCCGGATACTCCGGCAGCACGGCTGAAGCTGGCATTCACTCGCCGGATCCGTTTGTCCTGCCCCAGCACCACGATTAAATCGGGAATGGTATCGAATGATGCCTGGAGGAAACGACGCTCCCTTTCGACCTTTTCCTCCAAGGTGGTGATCTCGTCCAGACGCACTTCCAGTTCCTGCTGAGCGTTAACCAGGTCCCAGAAAATATGTGCAAAAGTATGATCGATCAGGCGCATTCCGGGCGGCAGAATTTTGTATATCTTTTCAAGGACGTGGTCCTTGCCGGTCAACTCGATAACCAGATCGATATTGGGAATCGACAGCGCCTTGACCATGTCGGGGCTGGTCTTCAATTTCATCTTGCGGGCGGTAACCATACCGGGGGCGTTTTTGTCGATATCGACAACGCATTTGATATCCAGTTTCAATTCCTTGAGGAAAGTCCCCGATGCCAGCTCGATGATCGCCTTGCAACCTTTTCCTGCGCCGATGATAACCGTCTTCATACTTCTTCCCCGGTCTTGAGATTAATCGATCTCAACTCGAAGGAAAATTATTCTCCAGCATTTCGCGGAAATCACCCACCAGTTCGCGGATAGTGCCATAGGTGCCGTGGGGGTGAATGGCAAAATGCATCAAAATATTATTCAAACTCTCAGGGATATACGGGTAAAGCTTCCTGATATTCATCACCCGATATTCATAAAATGCCGAGGCATCGCTTGCCGACAGGCTTTGCTTCAGACTCTCTGAAAACTTGTCGCTCTTCATTACAATCTTGAACGAATTGATTCCCTTGCCGGCGGCATAATTAAGAATATTGCCAATACTCCAGACATCAAAGTCAGACACATGCTGGTTCAGATCGAAATCGATCCAGCGATACTGGCCGGTCTCCGCCTCGATGATGATATGATCGTTGCGAATATCGCCATGACAGGTACCGCGATCGTGCAGAAATTGAATCGCCTCCATGCATCCGACAATTTTATGCAGAATCTGCGGCAAATTCTCATGGAAATATTGCTCATGAGGTTTGTCGATTCCATAAATATGCCCGAACAGCGACTGTCCTTTGATATAGTCGATGATCCGGACCGGATTGCCCTTGTCGTCCCGCGCCGTATACCCCTGCATGAATCGTTTATCATGCTTGACCATGTCGAGTACCTTGGCCTCTTTTTCCGGGCTGCGGAAACAGCGAATTTTGAAAATGCCGATATGCACCTGGAATTCCTCAAGGAATACCATCTTGACGATTTTCTTTTTGCCGTCTTCGAGGTCGATGGCGGAAAATACCCAGTATTTCGGCTGATCGCCGATACCGAACCGGTTTTCGTAGCGGTTTCCCTCGATAACAAAGTCCTTACCGCCGATCCGAAGAATATTGCCGCGCTGGATTCTCATCCAGTCGGTGGTATCGGTAACGATTTTCGGCTGATCGTATTGTTCCCAGCCGGTCAATTCGCGGACGCGTTCGATAATCTGATCTTTTTCACTCATGCTGTTTTTTAAGTGTCTGGTCCCTGTCTTCAAAGGTGACGCCACCGATCGGCGTTTATCATGAGCCACAATAAATTATAAGCTATTTTTGGCCTTATGGCAAAGAGGAAAAACAGGTAGCAGGGGCTACTTTTTGGCTGTCGCGAGGATGACCGGAGGGTGGCAATTATAAGACATTATTGGCCTTATGGCAAAGAGGAAAAACAGGTAGCAGGGGCTACTTTTTGGCTGTCGCGAGGATGCCCCGAATAAATTGATGATTATGCGGCGTCAGTAATCCTTTCCTGACGCCATTATTTCATCCCTGATCTGCTCCGTGTGCTTGACAATCCGAAGTAATTTTGTTATATAGTAGTACTTCTGGTGTCTTAACGGGGTAGGGTTATGAATCTAAAAAACAATTTGGTGAAATGTCTCTTCGCTATTCTGGCGGTCGTTTGTATTGATTCTTTGTGTCACGCCGATGAACCGAAATTCCGAATCGAGAGCTATATCCCGGAAAAATTCGTTGACTTTCAGTGGCGAGTGGACGGGAATATCAGAATGGAGGGTGATCACCGCGAAGAAACGCAATATAATGTGCATGAATATTCGTCTGAAGTCACTGTAAAAACAAAAGACGTTCAATTAATCGCATTTACTTCCGACGTGGATTACATAAATGAATCCATATCGAGATTTGTGATTTGTTCACTGATTACCGGATACAGTCTGAAACACGCCAAACCTCACAATGTATATGTCAAATCAAGTGGTCTTGATCCCGGCATACTTGTTAAATTTGATGCGGGGACATATATACATAACGATTATTTTCTGTCGGCTAAGGGCCTCGTCCAATGGATATACAGGCATAATCTGCACGATGTAAATCCTGACACCCATTATCGTAAGTATGTTTTGGATGGCGCATTAATGGCTGGATGGGGCCGGTTTTATGAGGGCCGTTTTGCCGCCACGGCATTGAATATAATCAAGGAATTGGATAAGGATGGAATGATTGTCCACAATGCCGACTATGATGAGCTGTACAATCTGACCGACAAGGTACGATACTATCGACTTACATACAGGCCGGATGAACGCCTTCACAAAATTGCGGCTTTGCAGGAGATAATCGGATTATTAATCAACCGCGGAATTATAAAAGATCCGGGGCCGTATGGTTATCTGTTGATTCAGGATGTGTGGGACTACTTCCCGAATGAACATAGATATTTTGGCTGGCGTTTGCGTGCCGGTTTTGGATTCAATTATCTCCACACCACCGAGCAAACCACTGACGAAACCACATCTCCCGAGGGAGACTATCGGCATACCTATTTGTACGCGAAAGAGAAGCACCATCAGCCATATTTAACAATCATCGCACAATACGCGAAGCCTCTTTCCAGTCGCTGGCACCTGGAATTGGTGAGTGAGTACAGACGCTATCTGAATGCTTTCTACAACCGGGAACATATGCAAATTCCTTATTATCCAAGCGATAGACATTACTCTGAAAACCTGTATAATACACAAGAGCAGTTTTACTCTTACTCAATATCGGTATTATTGCGGTACTTTTTTGACCTGCGCACTTCAATGCATTTGTCTACGTCCTATAATATATACAGTCTTCACGAGATATATGTAAACCATGATACCCAGTCGTATGAGCGATATGGGCTTTTCAATGTGATAGCAACCCTCGAATACAGGATATCGATTCCGACAACGCTGCAAATAAATTTGGATGTCAGTCGACACGATCGCCGGAATGAATATAGGTATTTTCAGAGTGAATATGATGTCTCGCAATATTACCTTTCGATTCGCTTTGTCCATTATGTATTCTGAGTATTTCCTGGGCGTCAGGAACTTTTCCCTACGACGCATTCTACGTTTGTGAAAGGGTTCCCGACCTCACATAAAATTCACCCCCAAACAAGTTTGAGGGTGCCACCCATTACATTGACAACTTTCAGGCTGTCCGGCCGGAGGCGGACAGGCGCGCGGACAACCCAAGTCAGGTTGGCGGGATCTGTGGATTCTGCCAACTCCTATATCCTCGAAGTGGCGGGATCACACGGATCCCGCCCTACGAATATTCAGCCTGCCTGTTATGCGGCGCCTCCGACGGCCTCCTCAAGCATGATTCGGTGGTAGAGCCTGCAATACAAACCCTCAGCCAGGATCAGGTCGATATGACCGCCCGTTTCGACCACTTTGCCGTCATCGAGGACGATGATCTTATCGGCCTTCTCCAGCGTCGCCGGTCGATGGCTGATAATGAAGCAGGTCAGATCGGGCATCACTTCATGCAGCCGATCCCACAGTACCGCCTCGGTGTCGGCATCGAGCGCCGAGGTGCAGTCGTCGAGAATCAATATCTTTGGCTTTCCGGCCAGGGCACGCGCCAATGCTACTCGCTGCTTCTGCCCGCCGGAGATTGATACTCCGCGCACACCGATTTTTGTCTTCAGCCCTTTCGGGAAGGCAGCAAGTTCCTCTTTCAACTGCGAGACCTCGATTGCCCAGTTCAGCGTAGCGTCGCTGATCCCCTCGCGGCCGAAGCGAACATTGTTTTCGATCGAGTCGGAGAAGAGAATCGGTTCCTGCGGCACATAACCGATAAAATTGCGCAAATCCTCGATATTGTACTCCCGCAAATCGGTTCCATCGAGCGTGATCTTACCGGAGGTCGGGTTGACCAGCTTCGGCACCAGGCGGGCGGCCCAGCTTTTGCCGGAACCGACCTTGCCGACCAGAGCGATACGCTGGCCCGGCTCGGCTACGAATGACAGGCTGTCGAGGATGTCGCGCTCCATTCCGGAAAAACGGAAGGAAACATTATCAAACTCGATCCGGCCCTGAATTGACTCATTGACCGGTAGGCCGCCTTCGTCGGCCTCGACCATCGGCGGATGATCTTCCAGCTCGATCAATCGCTTGATCGACACCGCCGCTCGCAGACCCTTGACCAAAAAGTTGCCGACATCGAACATCGGGTAGATCATAAACAGGACATAGGAATCGAAGGCGACGAATTCGCCGATCGACAGCGTTCCGTTGATGACATAATATCCGCCGGCCAGTAGGATGATCACGATTCCGAGCTGCCAGATATACATCCACAGCGATTCGATCACGGTATGCGCCTTGACCGCCGAAATTTCAGCCTGCCGACGATTTTCGACAACGTCGGCAAACTTCTTTTCCTGATCGCCTTCGCGGCTATAGGCCTTAATAACGCGAATTCCGGAAAAACAGGCTTCCATAGCGTCGTTAACGGCCGAGATCTTCTTCTGCAGAAAATCAAACCTCTTATCGAGGATGGATGAACTACGCATATAGATCAGGACCAGAATCGGCAGCGGTCCTGCCGTCCACAAAGTCAGCATCGGATTGATCGACAGCATCATAATCAGACTGAAAGCTATCAACGTCAACGCTTCATAGAAGCGGAAGATACCGCTACAGGCAAACCACGCCAATTTTTCGTGACCAACGTCGTCGGTCAGCCGTGTAATCAGGTCGCCGGTAGTGAACCGGTTGAAAAAGTCCGGTCCCTTGTCAGTCACACTGGCGAAAATAGACTGGCGGAATTCCCATTCCAATTTCAGGTTCAAATAGGCGCGATGCCCCACGAGAATAAAGTGGGTAATCAGCGTCGCCGCTCCGAACAGGATCATCATTATGATATAGTTGGATATCTCACCCGCTGCCACATACTCGATAGCTTCGCTGATGTATGGAAGCGAAATCGATTTGGTCGTTCCCGACTTCATCAGGTCGAATACGTTCTTTAACAGCAGCGGCTGGATCACAACCAGGGCGCTGACCACGAGTGACAGAGTCAACAGCAGCGTCAACGCTCGTTTATGGCCGGAATAAAACCTCCAGAACCATTTTATATATTTCAACATGCTTTTCTCACTTCCATACCGTTGGCGGCGGCAAACTGCAATTTGAACAGTTTCGAATAATAACCGCCCTGATCCAACAGCTCATTATGTGTTCCGCGCTCGATTATCTCACCTTCGCGGACCACCAGGATTTTATCGACATTCAGGATGGTCGATAGCCGATGCGCGATGACAATCGACGTTCTACCCTTCATCAGGGTGGCCATCCCTTCCTGAATCAATCGTTCCGTTTCCGGATCGACCGAACTGGTCGCTTCATCGAGAATCAATATCTCCGGATCGAACACCAGCGCCCGTGCGAATGACAGCAACTGTCTTTCGCCGCGACTGAGATTGCCGCCTCGTTCGGACAATTCCGTCTCATACTGATCCGGCATCCGTTCGATAAAATTATCGGCGGCCACCATGCGGCAGGCATCGATCACTTTATTGCGGTCGAAACCATTGGCCGACAGCGACACATTATGGGCGACGTTGCCGGGGAAGAGGAAAATATCCTGCAGCACCAGCCCGAACTTGTCGCGCAGATCCTTCTTGGCGATTTCTCGGATGTCGATCCCGTCAACCATGATGCGCCCTTTTTGAATATCATAAAAGCGGAGCAACAGGTTGATCACGGTCGATTTACCGCCGCCGGTGACACCGGCCAAAGCATATCGCTTGCCTTTCGGAATATTAAAAGAAATATCCTTCATGGCATAATTACCGTCGTTGGTGTAAGAGAACCAGACCTTCTCGAAGGTGATTCCCTCGTTCAGATTCGGCCACACGACCGGTCGAACCGGCTCCGGTACCATTTCATCGGTGTCGAGTAGGCTGAATATCCGCTTGGCTCCGGCAACCGCTTTCTGCACTACGGCGATCTCCTCGGCCACCATATGTACCGGCTCGAAAAACATCCTGATATAGGCGATAAACATCACCAAAGTACCGATAGTCAGTTGCCCGACACCGGCCCATTGGGAGCCGACATAAAGCACCAGGGCTATAATCATCGTTTCGGTAAAAAAGATGATGTTGAATGTCAGTACAACAAACAATTCAGCTCGTATTTCAGTTTCATATTTCCGCCGGTTGGCGTCATACAGCCGCCGCCGCGCATCCTTGATGCGGGCGAATATCTGGATAATCTGCATACCCTGCAGCAGCTCTGTCAACGTCGCCGTGATATCGGCCATCCGTTTCCGAATAACCAGCCATTTCGGCGTGGTATACCGATGGTAAACATATATCAATACCGACAGAATCGGGATAAACAGAGCCACCACCGCGGCTAGCCGTGGGGAGATGATAAACATCCAGAAAAACATCCCGAAGACCAGCAGTACCGATCCAATCATGGCGACCACGGTATTGGTGAACATCATCCGCAGCGCCTCGGTGTCCGATTCGACCCGGGCCATCAGCCGTCCGGTCGGGTTGCGATCGAAAAACGAGACCGACATCCGCATAATATGATCGAACAGCAGTTTGCGCAAACCGGTCATAATCTTCTGACCGATAATCTCCATCCTGACCCGGAAGATATAGTTGATGATCAGAAAGAGGGCCTGGATTAAAACGTAAAAGCCGACTGTTAGCAGCAGGCCGTTGTAATCGCTGCCGGTGATATCGACGTCAATGGCGCGTCGAATCAGGTTTGGTCCGATCAGATAGATTACTTTGGAGACCGCCAGCAACAGTAAACAGAAGGCGAGCCATTTCTTGAAAGGCTTCAGAAGCGGCAACAAGCGGCCGAAAGCTTTACGCGAGCTTATGCCGTCATGTTTTTCATCTTCGTAATATGCTGAATCCATTTGTAACTCCTGTGCCTTACCTTACGCAAGGCGGCGGTTTATAGTTTCCGATCGGTCCGGAAGAGGACAATAAAAAAACCCGCCGGACCATGGACGGTCCGACGGGTTCATAATTGCCTGTATCTATAATAACTATAGTCGTCTTCGGCAACCTCCGAAACCATGGGACCGCTCCGCAGAATACGGTACACTAATATTCGTATATGTAAGCATGATAGTCATATTAGAAGATACTCCTCCTGCGGCTGCTTAAGCCTGGTTAACTCCGATGTGAAATACTCGTATCATCAAAGGTCCTCGGTTTCGAAAAAAACATATCTTTTCAGTGAACGTGAAAAAGTTATCAAAGTTTCACGTTTTGTCAAGTACTTTTTTACAAAACACTAAAAAAAGTCTCAAAATGCTTCTATTTATTCTTCTACCACCTGGGTATTGGCGATCATGTCATGGATACAGCGCCGATCCTCGCGGAAAATAAACAGAATATCTACCAGGGCATAAAAAGGAATAAAACTGATAATGCCGTTGACGATTCCGCGCAACAGCACATTGGGAACGAATCCGCCGTTGGTATGAGTATCGCATTTGATGATCCTGATTTTCATCAGCATTTTGCCGATGGTCTGGCCCTGAGTGGTCAGCAGGTAGATCTGGTAGGCGGCCAGAATTCCCAGCCCGAGTATAAAGATAGCCGGCTCGTTCAAGGCCAGCAGCGCGACCAGATAAATTACCATGAAGATGGCGTTGTCGACCAGAGCGGCAGCCAATCGTGTTCCGCGAGATGCAAGTGTCGGGGTGGAAATCGGCTTGGGTGTCGTCGGTGTTTGCACCGGGGCAACAGTCGTTTCCATTTTTCTCTCCTCCTAAGGGTCAAAAATGAATAAACTAACACCTTATCTGTGTCGGTCCCGGGTAATAACTTATCTATAGTCATATGGCAATTTGGGGGGAAGCTCAATCAAACTGGTGAAAAATTGAGCAGTAAATAAGCAGAAGGTGAAATACGTCTGATTTATTTGAAGAGGCGATTCTTTTTATTGCAATTGCCGGTGATAGATGTATTTTAAAATATTAGGAATTTATTTATGAGTAAAGATATTTTTCAGCTTCTGCGGCCCCAGCAATGGGTCAAAAACGGCATTGTCCTGGCCGGATTGATTTTTTCCGGAAGCGCCGGGCAAATCGATGCCGTTCTGGTGGCGCTGGCCGCCACCGGCCTGTTCTGCCTGCTTTCTTCCACAATATATATTGTCAATGATATGGCCGACACCGAGGCCGACCGCCAGCACCCGATCAAGAGAAATCGACCTATCGCTTCGGGCCGGGTGTCAATCGGCACCGCGGCTGTATGGGCAGTGATCCTGGCCCTGATTTCGCTGATTCCGGCGTTTTTTCTGAGTCTTAATTTTTTCTTGATCGCCTGTGCCTACCTCGTTCTGAGTCTGCTTTACTCTTTTATTTTCAAGCACATAGTTATTATCGACGTCATGAGTATCGCCGCTGGATTTGTATTGCGAGCCTTGGCGGGAGCGGTCGTTATCGGGGTCGAATTTTCAGGATGGCTGCTCATCTCGTCTTTTCTCCTGGCTCTTTTTCTCGGTTTTGGCAAACGGCGCCATGAACTGGTCCTGCTCGAAGAAAAAAGCGGCGATCACCGCCGGATATTGGACAGCTATACCAGCTATTTCCTCGATCAACTGATCGGGGTCGTAACCCCTGCGGTTCTGGTTTGCTATCTGCTGTATGTTATTTCGCCCGAGGTGCAGGAAAAGCTGCACACTCAGTATCTTTATCTGACGACACCGTTTGTGATTTACGGAATTTTCCGATATCTGTATCTAATTCACCTCGAAGAGCGAGGCGGTTCGCCAACCCGCCTGTTGGTAACCGATCGACCTATCCTTTTGACCGTATTGCTTTGGTTGATAACCGCCCTTCTGCTGCTATATTTCTTCTGATTTTTATTTTATCGCTACTTATATCAGGTACTTATCGGAATTGTCGTTTTCCGACGAAGCCACTCCCCACGCCATCTGGCAGCGAAAATTGCTGTTCCCGCAAAGTGATAATGTCCTAAAAGAGCAAAGTAGAAATGTCCTGTTGAGAGGCTATAATAATCCTCAAAGAATTGGGGAGGATTATGGTCGGAGAGGACATTATCAGGATGAGTATGAGGGAGTTGAGACGGT
>DAOUTW010000109.1 GCA_030668485.1 Candidatus Zixiibacteriota bacterium | reverse complement strand
CCGTTCTAATTTATAAAATTCCCTGTGATTAAGATACAAGGGCGGATGTCTGTGACATCCGCCAATGGCAGAAGTCAGAGACTTCTGCCCTACTCTGCCTATAAAATACGGTTTAGATGAAATCAAGAAATCGACGGATAATTTGTCTATCCGAAATGCCTAATAAATTATATGGTACAATCAATCCTTTTCGTTACTTACACGGTTCCGGACCACCTTTGAATATCCAGTTGATCATGTAAACGACATCGCCCACATTAGCCTCTCCGCTACAATCGACATCGCCTTTAGGAGGTTCTACCGTGAAACAGTAGGGCCCGCCCCAGGATGGCATGACAGTGCCGCCGTCAGGAGTAGTAAAAAGCCAGGGTGCAGCTGCCGGCGGGATAAAGCCTTTGTCGATACATATAGTCCCAACTCTCGTAGGACGAATACCCAGATTGTAGGTGTGTTCCAATGTGCCCGAATCAAAATGAGGTGGAGTCCAACTAAGCGCACTAACACCAAAAGTATCCGACGGCGCCCCGGATGGAGAGCTGGGTGCCCATCCAGGCAAATATACTTCAAGACCGATCTGCAACCGTGTGTTCTCAATTAGATCCAGGGCCCCATATTCTCCACCGGCTCCCAGATCAACCCATTCCCAATCAGCGTCATCAGGAGAATATAACTCGAATGTCAAGGCAGCCTGTGAGTATATCGTGCTATTGGCAACGTAGATTTCAAGCATCACAAGCTCGTTAACACATATCGTGTCTCCAGATGAAGAAGTTACCCAGACTTCATCAGGGTCTCCGATCGGTCCCTGGGAACGGGCAGTCGATGCAGATAGTAACAATGTTATGATAATCCCGATCCACATCACCCTATGCTTCGCCTCTGACCAGCGACAATTAATAAATGATATCATACCTCATCCCCAGCTAAAATATGGAAACTCTGTTGCCAAGCAAATCATCACGGATGAGTTTATAACTATGTCCTTTGGCCGAAATCCATTCAATACCTCGCTTGCCGATATAATTAAAATTAAGATAATTAATAATTTTGTCAAACATTATTCATGTGGCTGATTATGTGCATGAATCCGGGCCGCTCGCGAGCGGCCCCTACGCAGAGTGATCAAAAAAGTACTTGTAGCCCGGGAGCCCTGTCGAAGATCCTGAATTTTATGAAGGGTGCTCCCGGGGAAAATTAAAACAGGCTTATGCCTGTGGCCCCTGTCACCGCCCACTTCAATTTGATCTAATGCTGATTTTCATGCAGTTGAGTATAATCATCCACGCGCCTGTCCGTCTCTGGCGGGAAACCAGACAATCTAGGCTTCATGCACCCATTCTAGATCATCCTCGCGACAGCTAAAATCAGGCCCCTGCCTGTGGCCCTGCCACCTGCCTGCAAAATCAACATCAAATCGCTGTTAATCCTGATGCGATCCTGTTAAGTGAACCTGAACGAGAAAGGATACTATACTATGCGTAAACATGGAAAAACTCAAGACCATCCGGTAATAAAAGCCGGATCATCCTGGCGACAGCCAAAAAGTGGCTCTGCCACCTGCCGGCATGCAAAAATGAGCAAACAAAGCCAACTTATCGTTGAACGGCAACAACTTAGATTTTTTACCTATCCCAATCTAAGCCATTATAAGCCAATTTTAATCCATTTTAGGGCACAAAAGGGGTCAAAAAGGGGTATAAAATGGCTTTCATGATTGCCGTATATCACCATGCGCCGATATACGAGGGAGGTTTTAAACAATCCCATGCACCCATCTTAGGTCATCTCGGCGACAGCATAAGAGTGGCCCTTGCCACCGCGACAACCAAAAACAGGCTTTTGCCTGCCGCGTGGATGCTCAAATCAAGAGCGAATACTAACTGCGAATTCGTTCGGGGTTCTAATGCTTGCGATTTTTGGAAAAAGGGCGTGATCGCCTCTGGAGGATTGTATCTTGCCGTCCAGAAGAAAAAGTTGTATCTTTACCAGTCGATTGTTGTAAAAGAATAAGACTGTCGATAGTATAAAATGAGACCCCAAAAGGCCGATAAATTGAATATAGCTATGAACTTAAATCATTTCAAAAAACAGGCGATCCTCCTGGCGGGGCTTTTGCTGATTATAACGCTCGTCGGCTGTGGTGACGATAACACCACCACTGAAATCGCCGAACCGGCCGAGACCAATGTTTTACAACCCGATCAGGTGACCACCAACGCCCATATCTATCTCTACAAGGGCGGCCACCAGACGACCGATCTTCTGGCCGATACTATCTGGCAGTTCACCCGTCTCGATTCGGCATTGGCAACCAACCTGTTTGTCGAGTTTTTCGACACCACCGGAACAAAAATTTCAACCCTGACCGCCCAGCACGGCTATATCCGGGAAAAGGATAATTTTCTCGCCGTGTCAGGTTCAGTGGTGGTCGTCGGTGAGGATTCGGTGCGGCTGGAATCGGAATATCTGGAATGGGACGGCGCCAAAGATTCGATCGTAACCGACAGTTTCGTGACCATTATCGAGGGGCCCGATACCCTGATGAGCTATGGTTTCCAGAGCGATCCCCGGTTGAAAAATGTAACCTTTAAAAACCAGGTCAGCGGACGCTTGACCGACGTGGATAAAATACAAGATGAAGATAATTAGAACTTTTGCCGTCGTCATGCTGGTGCTTCTGTTCGCCGCGGCGACCGGAGCCGAGGCCGGAATTTCGGCCAAAAAGGCGAAAAAAATCGGAGAGAAAAATCTCAAAAAGCTGCTCGAGCAATCTTATCACTACCGCATCGAGTACGATACCGTGATTGTGTTGCCGGTCCATTCCAAGACGGTCTGGAAAAATGATTTTTATCTCCTATATTTTCTCAAAGACGATTATTTCCAGGTCGAAATGGAAATCGATGCCGAAACGGAAGAGCCGGCCATCCTGGCGATGGGAAAAATGTCAAAGCCGTATCATGAGATGCATACCGGAACCTTCAACCATCGTTACTTCTGTCTCGATTCGGTCATGCACTATACCACGATTCGCCAAAGGCTGCAGCAGGATTCGGCGCAGTTCGTATATTTCGGCGTGATACCGAAACTCGGCAAGCGGGGAGCGATCTGGGAAGTATTCTCCTCGGAAGGAACGAATTATATATCACTCGGAGGCCCTAATCTGACGATTGAACAGTTGGTCCGGGATTTAAATACGATGCAGCACAAAGGCGGCAATTTTATCGCCGATTCAATCCGGATATCGGAAATTATGATTGAAATGAGCCGCCTCAACCAACTATCCGACGCTGAAAAAAGAGAACTCAAAATGTATCCGCAGGTTTACGATTCGCTGATAACAGCCCTGAAAGAGGAGAGAAAAAGCATCATCGTCAAATTTCCCAACCTTGGACGCCATTTCCCCCTGGAGTAATAGCAGCCACAAGGCTGTTTGAGGCTGTCGCGGTGGCAGAAGCCACTTTCTTTTGTGTGGTACTATAATCCTGCCAGCTGTTTTTGTTGATAATCCGGGACGATGTCATTTACCTTGATTGCGATCATGAAACAGGCTTTACGAATATTTGGCCGGACTATGATAATCCTGCTGGTCGTTGGTTGTGCCCGGGTTTCGAAAGAGAGTTCGGTCAGGGTGACGGCGATAGCGCCTGATTATCTGAGGAATATCCTCGACCGGGCGGCGGCGCAGTTTTTCGAGGAGAACGGCGTCCAGGTTAATATGGTCTACGTCAATCCCGACAGTGTGACCAACCGGGCCAAAGTAAGTCTTAATGCCGACCTCTTCTTATCCAACAACCCCAAACGATTTGAAATCTTATGCAACGATACTCTGCTGGTTGATAGCCTCTATAGCTGTCCTTTCAAGCTGTCGCTGGTCATGGTCGGGCGAGCCGACGGGCCCTCGGGGGAAAATCTCGAAGATCTGACAGATGATCGATTCCGAAGAGTCGTTGTCCTTGATTTGACTAAGAGATACGAAGGCAAGATGGCGGCGAAGGTCCTGAATCGTAAAAAGGTCTGGGACAAACTGACCGAAAAATTGATTATCGCCGAATCGACCGATCATCTGCATTCGTTTCTGGCAACCAGGGAGGCCGATGCGGCGGTCATGTTTGAATCATCGATGCAGGATAAGAAAAATCTTGTTATTCTGAAGAGGGTCGACGATGAACTCGGTGACCGGCTGGTTATATGCGGCGCGGTTACGCCTCAATCGAAAAATAAGGAGGTGGCGCAGGCGTTTATCGATCTACTCGATTCGGGCGAGTGCCAGATTTATAAGATAAAAGGTATCTATCAATACGCCGGTAACTAGCAAGCCTGGGGGCAGCCATAAAAATCTTTATATCGGATGACGTTTTTTAGGCCATCGCCCTTGCCTTTTGCGATGTCTGTACTATATTCTCATACCCTGTTGGCAATATGAAAATGAAGCAATTTTTCGAATTTTCTAAAGCGCAGATGAAAACGCTGACTCTGCTGGGAATTGTCGTTCTGGTAGCGGGAAGCTATCTGCTCATCAGGGATTACTACCCGCAGCCATCGGATAACCCGCATGGTTGGCAGGAGGAGGGATTGGATCAGTATCAGCCGGTGATGATGCTTGATGCCAACTTTTCTCCGGCGGATTCGTTGGAGTTGGTACCCGGTATCGGTCCCGTGACGGCGAAGCGAATCGTCGATTATCGTCGGGAGCATGGCGCTCTCGTTTCAGTCGATTCGCTTATCAATGTGCCGGGAATCGGTCCAGCTAAGTTGAAACAGATAAAAAAATATTTCAAGGTCAGCGTACGTTGAAGAATGCGTCGGAAACATATGGAGCGGCTCGATTGGGCGGCAGAATTTTCGCGGCCCGGATTGAAAATGACGGCATCCGTTGGAAAGTGACGTCGCTTTTGACCTCCGATGACAATCTCACCGGAGAGAATCTCGGCAGCGGCAGGTTGTTTTTCGGCGTAGACACCCGGCTGGCGGTGGTCAAAAAAATTCAGATCAAAAATAATTCCCCAATCGAGGCCTCCGATATCGCCAGATTTGAAATGGCCCAATCGCTTCTGGATGATCCTGACAGATTCTATTTTGATACCCTCCCATTGGAAAGCAATAACGGCTATAAGCGATTCATGTCGATCGCCTATCACCGTGATCAAATCGATGAATTAATCGATATGTATAAAGAGAAATTACGCAAGCCGTCCGGATTCAAACTCGATGCCGTGGCATTGGCGAACGGTTACAACACCTTCTGCCGGATTGATCGCGGCGAATTGCAGGTCCTGGCCGATATCGAAACCGATATGGTTACCCTGGCAATTCTTAATCAAGGTAAACTATACGGCATAAATCGACTGGAATCGGTCCCCGGTGAGGAGATATCATCCGATTCGGCTCGCAAACTTGCCTCCGAATTTAAATTGACGCTAAGTTATCATCAGGCCGAGCTTTTTCAGGATGGTATTACTGTGCCATTATCACGAATTATTCTCTCGGGCCGCCATGCTCGCGATGAATTTTTGACCGCTGCCCTAAAGGATCAGTTTTCGACCGAAATATCCCTGCCGCACTTTCATGACGGCTACTTCGAACCGGCCTCGGATACAATCGACCGCTATCATCCCGAACAGTTTTTGATCCCGTTAGGGCTGGGGGTGGAATGAGTATCCGGGTGGCGGGCGGATATCTTCGGGGACGTATCCTTAAGACTTTGCCCGGTCAGGCTACTCGCCCCACCACCGCGAGGGTTCGCGAGGCTATCTTTTCCATCCTGCAGCATGATATCGCCGACGCTCAGGTTCTGGATCTTTTTGCCGGATCGGGAGCGCTGGCGATAGAGGCGATGTCGCGCGGAGCGGCCTCGGCGGTATTGATTGAAAATAATCCCAGGGCGGCGGCGGTAATCAAACAGAATCTCCAAAAATGCGAATTCGACCTGCGGCTGATCGTTGACGATTATATCAAAGGTTTGGAATTGTTGCGGCGCGATGGCTGCCGGTACGACCTCGTCTTTGCCGATCCGCCGTACGGGATGATTACCCCCGACGACGTCGGACATCTTTTGAGCAAATTCTCGTTGTTGAAAGAGGAAGGTTTTCTTATAATGGAACATGCCGGGAGTTTTGTGCCCGATGCCAAAGAGATAATCAAAACACGCCGATTCGGTGATTCGGCCATTTCGATATTGAGATATGAATAAGAAAAAGAAAATAGCGATCTATCCGGGGACCTTCGACCCGATTACCAACGGACATATGTCGCTGGTCAATCGGGCGACAAAACTGTTCGATGAACTGATCGTGGCGGTGGCGCGAGCCTCTACCAAATCGACATTGTTCACGGTGAAGCAGCGGATGAAGATGGTCGAGAAATCGATCGGGGACAAACCGTCGGTGCGAGTGGAGACATTCGATCATCTGCTGGCCGATTATGCCGAGAAATTGGGCGCCACGGCGATTATCCGCGGGCTGAGAGCGGTATCCGACTTTGAATTCGAGTTTCAGTTGGCGCTGATGAACCGCCGCATGGCGCGCAAGGTCGAGACGGTTTTTCTGATGCCGGCCTTGTCATGGGTATATTTGTCATCGACCATGGTCAAGGATGTCGCCAGGAACGGCGGCGACATAACCAGCCTAGTACCCGAACCGGTCGCGGAAATGCTGGCGAAAAAGTTCAAGCGGTAGTCACCGCTGGTAGTCACCGCCGGTAGTCACCGCCTCGACGAGTGTTGCGACATCTGTCCATTATCAAAGCTAATTTTCAATGATCAAGCATGGTTTAAAACCGGTTTTTAATTCTTCTACCAGAATTCTCATCTTAGGTAGTCTACCGAGTGATGAGTCGATTCAGCGACAAGAGTATTACGGTAATCCCGGCAACGATTTCTGGAAGCTGGTAAGTGCGGCTATTGATGAAGATATTACTCGATTAGATTACGCTTGCAAGATTGCAAAGCTGAAAGAGCATGGCATCGGTTTATGGGATGTTTTAAGATCGTCCGAGCGCGAGGGGAGTATGGATGAGAATATTCTCCGGCCGGAGATGAATGATTTTGGTTGTTTGTCGAAATGGATGCCGAAGCTCGAACTGATTTGTTTCAATGGTAAAAAAGCCGGGGCGCATGAGGGGGCATTGCGGACGTTGGGATATAAGACGATAATCCTGCCATCATCGAGTGGCGCCAATCGGAGGTATGGGGCGGAGAGGTTGGGGGTGTGGAAAGCGGCATTGGGTGGCGAGTAAAGACGTTGGGTTACTTATCTGCTATATCAAGGTTTTTCCGATCAGGCCCACTATTATTGCAGATAAGAAGCTTACTAGGGAACCAAGCAATATATACTCAGAGTATTTCAGTTCAGAATGCTCTTCGGATTTGGTTTTATTCTCTCCGAATCGAATAATTGATTTTGCGGTAATTAATAATCCGACGGCTTCCCAACGATCAAGATATACAAATACTAATATTAGTATTCGCTCAAAACAACCAATCCAAAATCCAGCGTTTTTGAGATCCTTATTGCTATCGACGATTGTCCCAATATTCCATCTTGATATGAATATCTTGATGAAATATCCGACAGGGTATGTCACCAATAGAATTGACAAAATATATACCAGCGAAGGCGTACTTGACAGCAAACCAGTCATTTTTTCAGAAATTGTGAAAAAACCCAAATCGATTACTATCACCCATGCTGCAAATATTAATGATAAATGAATTGTCTGATCTGCGATGAATATCATTGTTGTCTCAGGTAAGTAACTCTTAATACCATCGATGACTACATGTGAAAGCGCCAAACATAGAAATATCCACCAATAGTCCAAACGGACCGATAAAGCAATAGTCAGTACAAATACAATGGCTCCGTGAAGGTAAAGCCAACTTGATCTAAATTTATAAGTACTTCTTTGTTCTATTTTTTTACTTGTTTGGAAAAAGAAATCCGCAATGATATGAGCAATAATCAATCGAAGTAATAGTGCTGTTTCGCCATTCAAGTTTATTACCCCCGGCTAGGAGCAATACCGCATCGTGCGGCATCACAAATTTGTTCTGATCAGATATTCAAACCTCTCACAAAATTTTTTTATCGCTGGAAAGCCGGCTCTCCGCATTTGCTGACTAACCCCGGCCTGCGATATCCCCAATTCTCCCGCGACTGCTTTCTGCTTTTTGAGTTTATAGTATAAGTATATTTTATGAATTTGGTCAAGTGTCCACCGTTCAATTATTGCATCAAGCAAAATACATTCTATCATCAATTCATCATTTATTTCCTGCCGTGGGGTTTGGATTGCGATTCTCCTCTTTTCTTTTTTCAATGAATCGAGACCGTGGCCGGACAGTCTGAAAGCGGGTCCATTCCTTTCGGAAATGGCCTTATCGGCATATTGGTCAATATCACCAATGCCGATTGAAAGTCTAAGATCCGGCCTTTCGTACTTAAGATGTTGACCGAACTGATGCAGGAAATTAATTCTAAGAATTAGAGCAAATTCCAGAGCATTTTCAGATTTCCAGAGTAAACCCTGAAAACTATCTCCCCTGTATATGGAAATTGGCGATACGCATACTCCCGCCCAATCGCTACTAATTTTCCAGGATTCTCTCATGAACATCTGGAGCTTATCCCACATGTTAACTGGAAATTTGGAAGACGATACGATATCACCGGTTATTACAGCATCAGGCATATGTAACTACCTTGTCTTGTATCTATACTGGATGTTATTACCAAAATAGCTTCCAGACTTCGTTTTGTCAACAAAATTAACCTCTAAAAGTTAATAAAATAATATTAATTATTGGTGGTTAAGAAGCATTTATTAACCTTCAGTAATTATATCGACAGTTTTAACCTTTGAAGGTTACTATTT
>DAOUTW010000078.1 GCA_030668485.1 Candidatus Zixiibacteriota bacterium | reverse complement strand
GCCTGCCTTTTTTAAATTACTTATTTCAATATTGAAACTTACGGGTTTTTCAGGCCATGCTCAATCTCGTATTTATCCAGCATTGCCTCGAAGCGAGGGTTATCTCGGAGTGGGTCATATGAAGGATGATACCGGAGTGTAAATACCTGATTCGACGAAGGAAGTCTCAAAAGAGTGTCCAAAAGATCAATGGCCAATTCATGCTCTCCTGCCACTATGTAAACATCTGCGAGTACAGCGAGTATAGTCGGACCGCTCATGGCGTCTTTTGATATCGGCAGCAGATTAACGGCGGTTTTGGCCTCTTCAATTGCCTCCTGATATCTGCCCAACCCGGCGTAGGCCTCCGCCAGATCCGAGCGGCTATAAGCGTTTTCAGGCCGGGTTTCCAACCTCTTTTCGCTTACCACGCGGGCGGAGTCAAAGTAGGCGTAACTTATGTCTTTTCGGCCCATCAAGGCATAATTCCTACCCTTCTTTAAATAAAACTCGCTGCTGTCGGCCAACGGATAATTGCCCGGTGTGCTTCGGCGTGATATTGCGGATTCATAGTCACGCAGAATTACATCGACCATTTCCGCCCAATATTCGTATGTCGAGCGATCGGCATGTCGTTCAAATTCGTGGAAGGCTTTACGCAATTCGGCAGTGTCGCCGGTTAAACCGGTCAGCCATGTATTCCAGAGATATGGCATGGGGTTTTCAATCCCAAGTTCAATTTCCCGGTCAATCAGCTGTTTAGCCTCATTGAGGCGATGCATGTAAAAAAGTGTGCGGGTAAGGCTGGAGATTAATCCCAAATTCATAGGATCAAGGCGATGTGCCTTCTTCAGGTTGGTAAGCGCCTCCTCCCAGCGCCCCTGGCGCCTTTGAACATACCCGATCGCTTCCAGCAGTTCACTATTATTGGGCTGCCCTTGTTTTGCTTTCTCAAATTGTTCCAGAGCGAGTACATAGTCGAGGCTGAAATAATAATGAAAATATCCCATTGCCAGATACCCATCCGAATGGCCATCCGCCAGCCGGAGGGCTTTTTCGGCCGCCTCTCGGGCCTGCCGGTACCGCTGGTCGGTTCGTTCCAAATCATTGATATAGGAATAGCCATAAAGTCGCGCCAACATAGAATAAGCCTGGAAATATGTAGTGTCGAGTTCGACGGCCTGTTCAAGCATCTGAATAGCCTGATTCGCTCCTACGGTGCGGTCGGCCCAATATTGCTTTCCGCGCAGATAATAATGGTATGCTTCCAGATTTTGTGTCGGTTCCGTTTCTATGCTTTTGCGTTCGGGGTCAAGAAGGGCCACACCCAGCGCCTCTGATATCTGGGTGGCGATGTCGGCCTGGACGGCAAAAACCTGGGTTATGGCACGCTCAAAGGTATTGGCCCAGATGTGGGAGTCATCGGAGACCTGAATAAGCTGTGGGATAATCCGTACGCGGTCGGTATCGCCCGATTTATCCCAACGGATGGTGCCTTCCAGGATATAGTCGACGCCAAGTTCGTTGCCGATTTCTTTGATCGACTTGTCGGTATCTCTAAATTGCATAGCGCTGGTACGCGAGGTTACACGGAGTTCATGAATGCTGGCCAGCCGGGCTGTGATTTCATCAGTCATGCCGTCGGCGAAGTAGGCGTCGTCGGGATTACCGAGATTCTCAAACGGAAGTACGGCCAAAGCCATGCGCTCCGCATCCGAACTTACTGTCTGTCCGGCATCTTTCTCAAAAAACAACCAATAGCCAAACATAATTACCAGAATGGCCACCGCCCCGGTAACGACATATCGGTTCCACCAGTCTTTATGAGGTTTTGTGGCGGGTGCACTAATGGTTAATCTCTTGAGGTCGGAAACAATGCCGGCTGCGGTTTGATATCGCAACTCCGGATCTTTTTCCAGTAGCTTCGATACGACACGCTGCAATTCGCCGGACACACCGCTTTTATATCTCGAAAGTGGTTCGGGAATATCATTCAAAACCGAGTTTAGGGTGGATGCCTCGGTGTCGCCTTTAAAAGGCAGCCGCCCGGTAACCATTTCATACAGCACAACCCCAATTGAAAACAGGTCCGATCGCTTATCCGCTTCTTCAACCCGTATCTGCTCGGGTGACATATAGCCGATCGTGCCGAGAGTCGATCCGGTTTTGGTGAGTTTATCCGATCCATGGACAGCGGCCAATCCGAAGTCCGCCAGCTTGGGCCGTCCACTTCTGTCCAATATGATATTTGACGGCTTGATATCGCGGTGCACGATGCCCGCTGCATGAGCTTCCTGCAATCCCTCACATATCTGCGTAACCAAGTCGATAATTTTTCCCAAGGATAGTTTATCTTCCTTGATAACATCACGCAGGGGTTTGCCTTCACAACACTCCATTGCAAAAAATGGTCGCCCGTTGTGCTCGGATACCTCATAAACGGTTACGATATTAGGATGTTTCAGGCTGGCTGCCGCCTGAGCTTCTCGTGTGAACCGAGCTTTGGCATCTTCATTGGGGACCAGATGGCCAGGGAGAAATTTTAGAGCGACCTGTCGATTGAGTTTAGTATCCTCAGCTAGAAACACCTCGCCCATTCCACCGGCACCGATCTTCTCGATGATCTTATAGTGCGACACCATCGTTCCGTTGGTCAAGACGGTGTGAGTATGGGTCTTATCGTTAGGTTCTGAATTCTCTGCCATATTTCCTTCTCATGATTTGTTTTGTAACCCGGCTAATCGCATTTTGGCGTCTTCAACTGATTCTATTCCGGGATCGGCGTCTTTCCATATATCCAAAAATGTTTCATACTGCTCTGTCGCTTTGCTATCCCAGCCGGACTCTTCATAAACCACACCCAGATAATAATGCAGCTTCACAGACGCAATACAGGACTGCGCCCGGCCGGCGCTATAATTGGAGAGAAGCGATTCGAATTCAGCTACGGCCTCACCAAGTTTGCCGGCTTCCTGGAAGGCTCGGGCAAGCATAAAGTGGATCTCGAAATATGCTGCGTGAATCCGGGTAGGGATGCTGCCGGTTGCCTTAGCGAAATACTCACAGGCTTTATCAAAGTTGCCTTTGCCAAATTCAAGGTTTCCAGCCCCAAGCCAGTAAAATCCTTTGTGCCCCCGTTCCTTTTCCTCTATATCCAGTTTCCATGCTGCCAGCTCTTCCGAGGCCTCTATATATTTACCATTTTTAGCCAATATCAGAATGGAAGGAGCATGGAAAGGAACCCAATAATCGGGATAATATGCCGCATAACTAACCATTGCAATCTTCAATTCATTCAGGGCGTCCTTATAATCTTCTCTTTCACCAAATATTAGTCCTTTATGGTAATGCTTTAACCATCTATTCAGCCCTTCCATATCATCCGCGGCGATACCCTTGTCCAGCACGGTGAGGGCGTCTTTGAATTTGCCTTGGAACATCGGAATCAAAGCCAGGTTTACCCGCCCGTTTAAGCGAGTAATTTTGTTCGTGCTTGACAGGAGGGTCTCGAAGCATTTCCGTGCCTTATCGTAATCCCCTTTGAATAAATACATATGCCCCATGGTCTCCCATGAACCAAAATAATCGGGCTTTATCTCCACAGCTTTTTCAAAAGATTCTATGGCCTGATCCAGCTTGCCGTTGCAAGCGTAGATTTCTCCCCGAGAATCGTATGGGTTGGCGTCATTGGGCGTCAGGGATATATATTTGTTAATGGTCCGGATGGCGTTTTCGAAATCGTTTACGGTATTATAAGCATAAGCCAGCATATTGTAAACCGGTGCATATAGTGAATCGATTTCAATAACTTTCTGATAATGTAAGATCGCCTCCTGCATATTCTGAAGGTCATTATTGTACATTAATCCGATTGCTTCCCAGGCATGTAAATTCACCGGATCACGATCCAGAATTGTTTTGGCGAGCCTGATCGCCTCTTCATAATGACCTGTAATCCTCGCATACCAGGCTTTTATAATAGCTTGTTCTTCCCAATTGGCTTTTTCCGCATATTTCAATGCCAGTGTGGCCAGTCTCTTTTTCTCCTCGCCCGATTTCAGCGCTGATAATCGATAGTAGACCATGGCAAAGGTTGAATCGAACTCAAGCGCCTTAAGATATTTGGCCTCGGCATCAGTCTTGTAGAGTCTGAGGTTCAAATCCAGACCTTCCAGGTAATACCGATATGCCTCGGGTGAGTGAGTAGTGACGTCGGAAACCGGTCGATCGGTTTCTGCCAGAGCCTCCTCCGGCAATGACAGATCATTCTTTATTTCCACGGTCAGCTTATCGATCAAGGCGAAAATATTGTCGCCCTCTTCACCGTTGATTCTCTGTGAGGCAACAGAGCTGCCCGTCTCGACATCGACCAATTGTGATGTAATGATGATTTGCGGATCGACTTGAAGAATACTCCCCAGTAGCATCCACCGGCCTCCGGCTTTTTGGGCTACTTCGGTGGCCACGTCGCGCCCGATTTTCTTCTCACCCTCTCTTCCCAAAAGCTTGAGGATGTCGTACAGGCGCTGACTTGAGACTACATCGACATAATGCGATTCCGTCAGATCGGTGATCAATAAGTTGGTTGCGATTTCTCCTAATCTCTGAGTATCATCCGGATCGGCCAGGTTGTCGAAATACATTATTGCTAGACGATTTTCTGCGGCAACGGCCACATCTGTCGGCCTAACCTCAACCTTCCACGGTTTCAGGACAAGAAGGAGAATAACAATGACAACCATCAGTGCTGGAACCAACAGCCGTTTGAATTGCTTCACTGGGGTTTCGAGCGGTACTGTAACCGACCCGGAATCTCTCTTGAGCAATTTCAGGTCACTGATGACTCCGGCCGCGCTCTGGTAGCGAAGCTGAGGATCTTTTTCCAACAGCTTCGATACGATGCGCTGCAATTCGCTTGATACGCCGCTTTTATATCTCGAAAGTGGTTCGGGAATATCATTCAAGACCGAGTTGAGGATAGACGCCTCAGTGTCACCTTTAAAAGGCGGGTGCTCGGCAATCATTTCATACAGAACCACCCCGATAGAGAAAAGGTCGGAGCGAAGGTCCACATCCTTTACCTGAATTTGCTCCGGGGACATGTAGCCGATGGTGCCAAGGGTCGATCCGGTTTTGGTCAGCTTTTCCAATCCTTGAACTGTGGCCAGTCCAAAATCGGCTACTTTGGGCCGGCCGCTTTTGTCCAATATAATATTTGACGGCTTGATATCTCGGTGGACGATGCCCGCTTCGTGAGCTTCCTGCAGTCCCTCGCAGATATGTATGGTCAGGTCAATGATAAGCTCTAAAGCAGGTTTTTCCTCCTTGATTACATCACGCAGGGGTTTGCCCTCACAACACTCCATGGCAAAAAACGGTCGCCCGTTGTACTCGGACACCTCATAAACCGTCACGATATTGGGATGTTTCAAACCGGCTGCAGACTGAGCTTCACGAGTGAATCGGGCTTTGGCATCTTCATTGGATACCAGATGACCGGGCAAAAATTTCAGGGCGACCTGTCGATTGAGTTTGGTATCCTCAGCCAGAAATACTTCACCCATCCCTCCGGCGCCGATCTTTTCAATAATCCGATAGTGTCCGACCTTTGTTCCTTCGGTCAGAACCATGTGAGTTCTGGTTTTATCGTCGTCAGATTTCATCGCCATCACCGTACTTTTTCAATAGTTCCTCAAAGCGCGGGTGATCGCGCAATGGTGTGAATTCCGGCCACATTTTCAGGTATGGGACGGATATTTCCGAAGGTACTGCCATCAGATGCTCGAGTTGATCGATGGCCAGATCATACTCACCGATCATGGTATATATATTTGCCAGGGAAATCATTATTTCTACACCGTCTATAGCACTTCTGGATAACGGCATCAATTCGGCGGCACGATTGCACTCGCTGATAGCATTCTGCTTACGCCCAAGCCCGGCATAGCTCCAGCCCAGGCTGGCGTGATAGTCCTGATTTTCAGGCTCAGATTGCAACTGTCTCTCCAGAATAATGCGAGCCGAATCGTAGCATGCTGTCATCTGGCTCAACTGCCCTGCATGGCGTAAGATATCTCCCCTGAGGTTATAATAATCGGCACTATCCGTTGCATGTTCTATAACATCGCCCGGTTCGGATAAAAGACTCAGCGCCTTATCATATTCATGTGACAGAATATTCAGACGTATTTCGTGAATCGTTAACCACGGCCATCGATCATGCTCTTGCAACGCCTCCCGCAAAATGCGACGAGCCGCATCGATATCGCCATTGCGAAGCACATATAGCCAGGATTTTCTGACATAGCAACTATGCCAACCCTGCTTCAGCCTGATGGCGCGGTCAAAAGCTTTCTCCGCCTCCTGGTAATGTCGCATCCAGTACAACGTGAATCCGTACTCAAAATAAACGCGAGCGAAAAGAGGATCAAGCTCAATTGCCTTTCTCCAGTTCTCGGCCGAGGATTCCCATCTCCCCAGTATCCGATCGGCAACTGCTATTCCCATATATGCAGAGGCGTCACTTGGTCGTTGGTTGCGCTGCAGAATGAATTCCTCGCGAGCCCGATCGAAATCACGATAGCATTGATAATAAAACCAACCCAAAGCGCCATGCGCTCCGGGAAGATCGGGCGAGATTTCGAGTGCGCGATCGATGGCTTGTTTCGATAGATTTACGCGTTGTTCAGTGTGGTCGTGGCCGAAAAGATACAACTGACCATGAGTGAAGCTGAGCCAGAGATAAGCCATGGCAAATTCCGAATCAAGTTCGATTCCATCGAGAAACATTGCCACGGCATTATTGAGGTTCTCCTCAGCGGGAGACATATATAGGTATTCGATCGCGCGCAGATAGTAGTCATAGGCCTTGGCATTATCCGTAGGTTGTGCGGCCAGGGCTTGCCTTTCAGACTCTACGAGTGTGATGTCAAGCGCCAGCACCACTTCTTCGGCAATGCTGGATTGAACCGCAAAGATATCATCGATTACCGCATCATAGCGATTGGTCCACAAATGTACATCATCGTCAACATGAATCAACTGGGGATTTATCCGTACCCGACCTTCGTTACCGGATTTATCCCAGCGGATGGTGCCTTCCAGAATGTAATCCACGCCGAGTTCGGCGCCGATCTCTCGCAGATTTTTTGTCGTTCCCTTGTATTGAAGGGTACTGGTGCGCGAGATTACTCCCAGCCCGTGCAAGGCAGCCAATCGCGAGATAATCTCGTCGGTGATTCCGTCGGCAAAATACTCGTCCTCAGCATTTCCGAGATTTTCAAATGGAAGAACGGCCAGCATTATCCTTGCACCATCGCCCTGATCGGATTTCCTTGACGCGGGATTCATAAAAATGATGATCAAGACAACCGTTAACAGAATAAGAGATGCCGTTAGTGGCAGCCAAATGCTAAATTTGAAAGCGGTCTTTTCTACTGTCCCCGTTTCACCGGAACACGACAATCTTCTGAGGTCGGCTCCAATCTCGGCCGCCGATTGATATCGTATTGCAGGATCCTTTTCGAGTAATTTGGATACGATCCGCTGGAATTCACCCGATACGCCGCTTTTGTATCTCGATAGCGGTTCGGCGGTTTCATTCAGCACCGCATTCATGGTCGAGGCTTCATTGTCTCCCTTGAACGGTAATCGCCCGGTCAACATTTCATAGAGGACAACGCCTAGAGAGAACAGGTCGGAACGATGATCTATATCTTTGATCTGAATCTGCTCCGGCGACATATAGCCGATAGTGCCGAGAGTAGATCCGGTTTTGGTCAGTTTATCGGTCCCCGCAATGGTTGCGAGTCCGAAGTCAACCAACTTGGGACGCCCTCTTTTATCCAGTATGATATTGGATGGTTTTATATCGCGGTGGACAATCCCCGATTCATGCGCCTCCTGCAGGCCATCGCAGATTTGCATAACCAGGTCGATAATCTGGTCGATAGTGAGTTTCTGCTCTTTGATTGTTTCGCGGAGCGTCTCACCTTCGCAGCATTCCATGGCAAAAAACGGCCGCCCCTTAAATTCGGCTACCTCATGGATGGTGACAATATTGGGATGTTTAAGTCCTGCCGCCGCTTGTGCCTCGCGGGTGAAGCGACTTTTGGCGTCCTCATTGGCGACCATATGATCGGGTAGAAACTTCAGTGCTACCTGGCGATTCAATTTGGTGTCGTCCGCCAGAAACACCTCACCCATTCCTCCAGCGCCGATCTTCTCGACGATTCGGTAATGCCCGACCATGGTGCCTTTGGTCAGGACAAAATGTGTATGAGTTTTGTCATCCCGATTGTGGTGATTTTGATCCAATGAGCTTCCGCCTATCTTCATTGGTCGCTATTAAAGATTATCCTGATATACTATAAAATAGGATTTTCGCATTTGAGGCGCAATGTCAAAAAAGGCCTCAAAAATGAAAGATGGATAATTATAGTGAACCGGGCCGGTCGATTATTATCAGACCAGGAATGAAACCGGCTTTTGATGCCCGCGACGGCGGGCGATAATCCGATCGACAATGCCAATACCGGCAAACGTCAGCACCACAAAAATAATGGTCAGGGAACTGATATTCAATTGAGACAGGAAACCACCGGCATCATCCAGCATCTTGTTTTCAGGCATCGAGGAGGGAACCGACAGGCTGGAAAACGGCTTCAGCAAAAGCTCCGGGCTGATAAAATAGATAGCTGCCGCGATAACCGCCGCTGCCGCAAGGAACATGACCAGCGAATCTTTGAAATAGAAACGGTTCTCTGTCGAGGTCTCGACAGCCGGTTCGATTGTAGGCAGACGGTCCATAACGGTGTCGGCAAAACCGGGAGACAGCTTACAATCCGGCTCCTGTTTCAATGCGGAATAAAGGCCTTCATAGACAGAAAGAGCCTTTTGGCAGCGGGGGCAGTGGAGCAGGTGATCGGCAAGAGGATCGCCCGGTACAATGTATCCGTCGAGGTATTCCTGCAATTGGTCGTCATTCAAATGAGCCTGGCTCACAATTCCTCCCGCTGATATTTTTTCAGCAGCCTTTCCTTCAGCATCTTCCGGGACCTGAAAAGATAGCTCTTAACCGTCCCTTCAGGCATTTTCATTATACCGGCGATTTCGGCATAACTCATCTGATCGAGATGATAAAGCGTCACCATCGTTTTATACACCGCCGGAAGCCGTTCGATCTCTTTCTGTATTATACTACCGGTTTGCACCGCTTCAAAGCTCAAATCGGGCCGGGCTTCCTGATCGGGGGCAATCGGCTCGAATTGGTGGTCCTCATCTCCGAGATCGTCGTACAATGGTAATTTCTTTTTGTCCAGGAAGTTAAGGCTGGTATTATAGGCGATTCGAGCGATCCAGGTGGATAATTTGGAGTCGAAACGAAATCTGGTTAAATTCTGATACACCTTAACAAATACCTCCTGAGAGACATCTTCCTGATCGGGCCCGGCCGGAATCATTCGAAAAACCACATGGCTGACCAGCCGCTGATACTGTTTTATCAGCGTTCGAAAGGAGTTTTTATCTCCGGCCAGTATTTGCTCGACAAGCTTGCTTGAGTCCGCCATAAGTCCTTACAATATATAAGACCAGCCGCTTCGACGAAAGTTGCAAAAAACCCCCAAATTAATCCTGCAACATTTCCCGACTGTGCCGGTCTGATAAAGCAGATAAGATTGAATATAAGCATGATAGACCATATGAGGAGGCTAAAATGAGTGAATTTTGGGACGTTTTTCCGGTTATTATTATTTTCCCCACCTTCGGGTTGATGTTCAAATGGTTTTTTGAATACCGGACGCGCCGACAATTGATCGAAAAAGGTTTGGTTGACGAAAACGTCAAATACTTGCAATTCAGCAAGATGGAGCAATTTGCACCGTCGTCTCTGAAATGGGGACTAGTTTTCCTGTTTGTCGGAGTGGCGATAATTGTCCTCCGGCTAATCTCCGAGTATATTGCCGGTGAGGTGGTCCTGGGAGCTATGCTGATTGCCGCCGGTCTGGGACTGCTCGTCTATTATATGATCGCCGATGCCGCCCGGAAAAAATTTCAACTGGAACAAAAGCACAATCCGGATTCTCAAAATGTCAATCCTTAGCGTAGTACTCTAATCGATACTACCGTACCTGCCCGGACGGCACCCTACGCTGTCCGGGCTTTTTTAACATCTCAAATTTATTATTTGCGTAAATGATTGCACCGGTAATGTCGCAAAATCGTCAGTATAATGACTATCAGGCGCTTCTCACATCCCCGGAAGGAATAATATTGCTTTGATGTGAAAAGTTTTCCGGTATATTACAGGCAGAGGGAATTAGGCCGTCGGTGAGGTAGTCGCTTCGATGACCGATGCGAGGGCGTCATTCGATGGGAGGGTAAATTTTGAGATCGTCGCACATTCAAATATTCCTGATATTAATTATTCTGTGCTATGGCGGGGGATCGGCGTCAGCCAGGGCAGACTTTCAATTGGAAAAGCCGGTTTCCTCAAATTACTCCACAGAAACGATACCGCTGGTTACTTCTGACCAACTGCGGCATGTATATGTGCATAATTCCGCCAGTTTATATTCGCCGTTCATTAATGGCATAATGGGGACGGGATATATTTACGGCATTCCGATAGATCCCGAAACCGGGGATCGTTTGCACAATACCACTTACCCAAAAGGGAGCAGTAAGATATATATCTGGAGCGGTGCCATATGGGTCGGCGGAATTGTCGGTGAGGATACCTTGGTCTCAGTGGGTGTCGATGGATGGTTTCGTTGTGAGGAATTCGGTCCTGAAAATCAGGATTTGGGTGGCAGCTACCGCACCGGACAGTTTGGCGACGACGAATTTATCTCTGTAATAAATGACACTATGGAAGATCTCGGCGGTTCTATTGATGACCATGTGCCAATGGAAATTGAGATAACACAGACCAGCTATAGCTGGGCCGATACGGTCTATGATGATTTCATTATCCTCGATTATGTCATCAGGAATACCGGAGGAAATCATATTAGGGAAGGATGGATCGGTCTCTATTTTGACTCCGATATTTATCACGAAAGTGATTATTGGGGCGGCTACGGCGATGATATCTCCGGTTGCATCGATACGTTTTTGTATGACAGTGATCCCAGCCGGCAGATACTCATCCCCTACAGTCTTGATAATGATGGCGATCCGTCATCTTCTTCAACCTGGGATACGCTTTCGGTAACAGGAGCAACGACGCTGTTACTATTGGGAAGCAGTTTTAATGTAGAGAGGATGAATTTTAACTGGTGGATATCTAATGGCTACGCTCCTTTTGATTGGGGGCCGCGTCGGTTGGGGACGCCTGAAGATCCATTGCGGCCGTTCTTCAGAGACAATCTCGGTACACCGGTTGTGGATGGCGACAAATACTACATTCTGTCGCACCCTGAAACAGATTTCAATCAGATCGAAACCGCCATTCATGATTCCTCCGACGGCTGGGTACCGCTGCTTCATGCTGTCGCGATCGATTTTGCCGACGGGTATGACACGAGGTATTTATTGTCATTCGGACCGTTCGACCTGCCTCCCGGAGATTCGATCACATTTACTGCCGCCGTGGTGGCAGCCGAGGGGGTGCATGTCAATCCGAATGACTGGGAAGATAATTTTGACCTGTTAAATCCCGACCAATTTCAACAAACGCTCGATTTTTCCGAATTATTGATGCATTGCCGCCGGGCCGATTCGGTATATCAATCGGGGTATACCTTGCCCTGCCCCGGGCCTCCGGCCGGTTTAACAGTCCTTGATTACGATGACAGTTATGTTACCGTCGCCTGGCATGGTAGCCGACGCCCCGACCTGGCCGGGTATTATCTATACACCAGGGATACGGTATACGGTGATCAATGGAACCGGGCCACCGGTTTACTTGTCGATACAACCGGCAGCGTGAGCGTTTTCAATCCAACCCATGATTTATTTATTGGTGTCAGCCTGGAAGATACCTTGGGGCGGAATTCAGAAGTATCGTTTCCGGTGTCGGTTATTCCGGGAAGACCTCATCCACCGATAAATCTGTCGATAACTCTCGACAGTCTCACCCCGGAAATCCGTTGGACGCCTCATAACGATACCGCACTGCTCGCCTTCATGGTCTACCGCTCAATTTGGGAGGAACCATATCAGCTCTACGATTCAACCGCGGCATTAATCTACCGCGATTATGGCGCCGAATCGGGAGTACAGTACCATTATATGGTCGGCGCCAGCAATATTCTGAATTTTGAATCGGATCCAGTCGGCCCGGTCACAGTCCTGCCGATGGCCTTGAATCGGGGAATATTGTACTGCAACCTCAACCGGTACGGCTCGTCGTCCCCGCCGCCCTTTCCGCGTGAATACCTCGATCATCTTTTCGAATCGACCGCGGCGCTGACGGCTGCCGAAATCATTAATATTGAATATGAAGAGATCACGTTCAAGAAAATGGCCGATTTTGAATTGCTGATCGTTGACCAGAGCAATCTGCCTCGCATTTCCAGATTCGATGAAGATTCCATGGCCTACTATCTGGATGGGGGAGGAAAGGCGGTTTTTCTCACACCCTCCTTCGGAGGCATATACACGTCAATGAGAACAACTCTCTACGGCGAGGGCAGTTTTCATCATGATTTTCTGAAACTCGACAGCGCGGTAACCAATGCCTACGTCCTCGAGGTAGATGGTTTTGCCGGCGATCTTTATGCATGCAGTTCGTTGGTCGCCGGATATCCGCCCTTGTACGCCGATTTGAATAAACTTGATCAGGCATTGATATCCTTATATGGCTACATTCCGCTGGCCGGATTTATCTTCCCCAACGAAGAAGCGGAATCGATCTACAGCTACGTATCATCCAATCCGGACACGGCACATCATGGCTCCGTCAACGGTATCAGGTATCTGGGTGAAGATTACAGCTTTGTCCTTCTCAGCTTTCCCCTGATGGCGATGGAAGAGGAGGCGAACTTCTATGCCCTGAAACAGGCCCTTGTCGATCTTGGAATCGATATGGAATGCGGCGACGCCGACGATGACGGATGGATCGGAATAGGAGATATCGTTTCCATTATAGCCTACTTATATAGAGGTGGGGTGATTCCCGCCAACCAGCATCATGCCGATATCGATTGCAGCGGCGATATCACCCTGGCCGACGCGCTCGGTCTCATTAATTATGTATTTAAGCATGGGCGACTCGGATGTTGCCCTTAAGTTAAGGTGAGATAGATAGTTATACTGATTTGTGGCACCATGCAACAGTTTCTCTGTATTTAATTAAAAAAATCTGCATAAAGTTGGTTGACAAATTCAGAAATCCTCCGTATTATATAACAAGTTAGTTAAACTAAATGGTTGGTTAATATGATCGAAAAAGATGATTTGCAGACCGAGACCCGCCCAAAGATACTTCAAGCGGCCACCAAGGCGTTTGCAGAAAAAGGTCTGGCAGGCGCCAGAGTAGACCATATCGCGCGGGAGGCCGGTATCAACAAGGCGATGATTTACTACCATTTTTCCTCAAAGGAAAACCTGTACCAGGAGGTAATAAACAGCCAGATTGACAAACTCGGTACTTTCATCGATAAACTGGTCGATACCGAAGCCGATCTGGAGTCTTCGCTGAAGAAGTTGTCGGACATGTATAATAACATTCTCGGCTCGGATATTTACTTTCGCAAGATACTTCTGCATGAACTGGCATCAGGGGGAATGTTCCTGATGCAAGCCATCTTCAGTCTAATTTATGACCGTGGCATTCCGGCCAAAATGCAGAAAAAACTTTCCGAGGGAGTTCAGTCCGGGCGGTTGCGAGTAATCGATACTCGCCATGCCATGATATCGTTTGTGGGCATGAACCTGTTTTACCTGATCATGGCGCCGATTTTCAATTCAATTTTGGAGATAAACGATGCTGAACAATTCCGTCACCAAAGGCCGGAGCAGATTGTCGACCTTTTTTTGCACGGCATTGAAGCCCGGTAGAGGATTTTTATACTCACTCCTGGTTCTGTCGCTTCTGATGACGTGGATGAACCCCTCGGCTTTGGCGGAAACCAAGCTGACCCTGGGTGAAGCGGTCTCCCATGCCGAGGATTATAATTTCGGAATAAAAGCGGCGCGACATGAGGCGCAGGCAGCCGAAATGATTTACACCGGGGTCAAGGCAGACCGCTACCCGGTACTATCCCTTGCGGCCCGGTCGTATTATATTGATGACCTTCAGACGATCGATTTTCCGACCGGCAAAAAAGAGATCGGTAGCAATGATAATTATCAGGCCGATATCAACCTGACCGTGCCGCTTTACACCGGCGGCCGGATATCGAATCGCATCGGAGTCAACCTCGAAAACAGCCGGAAGAAACAGGCCGCCCTGGAGGCGGAACAGATGACTGTGGCCTACCGTTGCCGCAAGGCTTATCTCAATCTCATGGTTTTTCGATCATTGAAAGAAGCGGCGATTTCATCTCATGAAAGGCTGACCATTATCAACAGCGATGTCCGCAACCTGTTCGAGAACGGTGTGGCCGATTCAATCGATTTCCTGGAAGCGGAACTGGCGTTGGAAAAAGGGAATCAATTGTTAGATAAAAGTGAGAACAATCTGGCCAATGCATCAACCGCTCTGGCTCGACTAATTGGCCTGAACGATTCAGAAATTATTATCCCTACTGAGGCGATTCTGCCGCCCGATGGTAATCCATCTTTTAAATCACCTGCGCCCGATATTGATCGTCCGGAGTTGAAGGAATTGGGCCATGTGATCAAAGCGGCGGATAAAGCGGCGGCGCTTGAAAAAGGGACTTACCTGCCGAGTGTGAACGGTTTTGCCGGGTACTCTTATGGCATGCCTAATAAAGACTGGTTTAATAAAACTTGGAACGATTACTTTACCATTGGGTTGACTCTTAACTGGCAGCTAAATCTTGGCGGCAAAACTTCGAAACAGGTTGAGGCGGCCAGGCTGAAGAGCGCCTCAGCTCGCATGACGCAAAAGAATTTATATAATGAGCTGCAAACCGGGAAAGATATGGCCTATAACAACCTCGGCTATGCTTTCCGGACATACCAAATATCAAAAAAAGAATACGATATCGCCCAACGTCGGTATAACCTGGCCAAATTGAGACAGCAGGAGGGGCAGATATCGATCAACCGCCTGCTGGAAATGGAAGCCGATCTGGCCGCTACCGAACAGCAACATAAGGCGGCAATCATTCAGTATTACCTGGCGGAAACCGAATACCTTTATGCCGTCGGCTCAAGCAGAATTTTTGGAGGACTGTGATGAGAAAATTGGTGCAGCTATTGGTTGCCATTACTATGGCAACCGTGGTCGTCTCGTGCAGCAACACCGACAGCGACCCGGCCGGATCGGGACTTATCGAAGCCAATGAGGCGACTATCTCCGCCGAGGCATCCGGTCGTTTGGAGGCGGTCTATTTCGATGAAGGTGACAAAATCTCCAGAGGAGATATTATCGCGCTGATCGATACCACCAAAACGGCATTGCGGTTGGAGAAGGCCCGGGTCTTGTATCGAGCGATGCAGACACAGCGTGAAAACGCCCTGATTCGTATTGAGCAAACAGCTATCGATGATTCTCTGGCCCAGAAAGAATTCCGTCGCATAAGCCGCCTGGTCGCATCCGGCTCCGCCAATCAACAGCAATATGATCGCGTCGAAAATACGGCACAGAAATCCCAACTGGCCCGTAAGGCAGCTTCAGTCGCTCTGGAATCGGCCGACGCCGAACTGGCCAGGATCGAGGTCGATATCAATTTGCTGCGAGAGCAGTTAAATGATTGCCAGCCGACGTCACCGGTATCGGGGACTGTCGTTACATCCTATGTAGAGCAGGGCGAATTGATGGCAGCCGGTCGACCGTTATTGAAAATCGCAAATCTCGATTCGGTCTGGGTTAAAATTTATCTCCCGCCCGCAGACCTGACCGGAATTAAGCTGGGCGACCGGGCCGAGGTCGATCCTGAAGATGGTCGCGATCAACCATTGTCCGGGACTGTTACCTGGATTGCAGACGAGGCTGAGTTTACGCCGAAAAATGTACAAACCAGAGAAGCGCGGGCCGATCTGGTGTATGGGGTCAAGATTGTTATCCCCAACCATGATCAAACCCTAAAGATAGGGATGCCGGTTTCGGTCACCATACCATGACAATTGTTGCAGTCGAAAATTTATGCAAAAGCTACAAGTCTCTGACTGCGGTGGATGATTTTAGCTTCGCCGCCGATAAAGGTGAAATTGTTGCTATTGTCGGGCCGGATGGGGCCGGAAAGACATCACTTTTTCGCACCATCTGCGGTTTGATTCAGTTTGATGCCGGCGATGTCACCATCTCGGGTTACGATGTTTCCACCAGGTTCGACCGGATCAAACCGCTTCTGGGATATATGCCCCAGACATTTTCATTGTATCCCGATCTTTCAGTGGAAGAAAACCTGCGGTTTTATGCCGGGTTATTCGGCCTGACCGGAAGCCAATTCGATCATAAGAAAGGGCCACTATATGAGTTTTCAGGGCTTGGGCCGTTTTATGACCGCAGAGCCGGGGATCTTTCGGGAGGTATGAAGCAAAAACTGGCGTTGAGCTGTGCCCTGATTCATGATCCGAAAGTATTGATACTCGACGAGCCGACAACAGGAGTCGATCCATTGTCGCGGCGTCAATTTTGGCAGATTCTCAAACAGCTGCAAAAGCAGGGAGCCACGCTCATCGTATCCACACCATATATGGATGAGGTGGCGCTGGCCGACCGTGCGATCTTTATGCATCAGGGGAAAAAGCTTGCCGAGGGACCGCCGGACCGACTTACCGAGCGTTATCGGGGAAAAGTCTATCGCGTCAAAGTGGAGCCGAGCACTGAGCGGGTAGGGCAGATAATGGATATCGGTAATGTCGACGTGCGGCGCTTTGGCGCCGCTCTCCATGTATATACAAGTGCATCAACAGTGGACGACCGGCTGATCGGTCAATTAGCCGAGATCGGAATCGAACCGGACCGGATTGAGCCGATAAAGGCTGGTCTGGAAGATGTTTTTATTCAATTGATGGGTAACTGATGGTATCGCATCCGGTGACAATTGAGGGTTTGACCAAAAAGTTCGGCAGCTTTACAGCCGTAGATAAAATCAGTCTGGAGGTCAACAAGGGTGAGATCTTCGGTTTTCTGGGCGCCAATGGAGCCGGAAAAACAACCGCCATCAGGATGTTGTGCGGCCTGCTCCTGCCGACCTCCGGCAGCGGTGCGGTCAATGGATATGATATTTATAGCGAGAATGAGAAAATCAAACTGAGTATCGGATACATGTCGCAGAAATTTTCTCTTTATGGCGACTTGACCGGACGCGAGAATCTTAAATTCTACGGCGCGGTGTACTCCTTGCCAGATAAAGAGCTCAAGGAACGCACAGAGGAAGTGATCGACGCTCTGGAATTGAAAAGTTTTATCGACCGTCCGGCAGGTTCTCTTCCGGTCGGCTGGCGTCAGCGGCTGGCTCTCAGCGCTGCGATCCTGCACCGGCCTGCGATTTTGTTTCTCGATGAGCCGACCGGCGGTGTCGATCCGGTTTTTAGAAGAAAATTCTGGGAAATCCTGTATGATCTCGCCGATCAGGGAACAACCCTGTTTGTGACCACCCATTATATGGATGAAGCTGAATTCTGCCGCCGTATCTCGATTATGCATCGGGGTAGGATTATCGAAATTGGAAGTCCGCAGGAGGTCGTTGCCCGTCATCATCAGCGCGACCTTCAGGAGACTTTTATCACCCTAATTTCGGGACGGGACGCGGATGGGTAAGATCAGACATCTCATCCTCAAAGAGATTCGGCATATTCTCCGCGATCCCCGCTCACTCTTTATCGCCATCATGATGCCGATTCTGATGACGATGCTTTATGGCTATGCGATCAACCTCGATATCAAGAATATCGGGCTGGCCGTACTCGACTATGACCGCACCGTTGAATCCCGCGAACTTATCGGACGCTTTTATAATTCGGGATATTTCATCGAGTCGCAAGCGGAGCCGGATATGGCCGATCCTGAGCTGGTTCTGAAGTCAGAATCAGCCAGCGCCGTTCTGATTATTCGGTCGGGCCTGGCGAAAGCGATGGCGACGCAGGCGGAGTATCAGTTGGGAATGCTGATAGACGGTTCCGACGCCAACACCTCGGCTGCCGTATCCGGCTACGGCAATATTATCCTGATGCAATTTTTAAAAGAACAGATGCCGCCCGGAACCGAGATACCCGGTATCAATATCTCACAGCAGATAATGTATAATCCCGATCTGAAATCATCGCACTTCTTTGTGCCCGGTCTGATCGGTGTGATCCTGATGATGATCTCGGCTCTTCTGACCTCAATGACAATCGCGCGCGAAAAGGAAACCGGGACTATGGAGCAGCTCCTGACTTCACCGGTCAAACCTCAGCAAATCATTATCGGCAAAGTCATCCCTTATATCGGGCTGGCGGTTCTGGACGGTCTTCTGGTGCTGCTGTTTGCTGTATTTTATTTTGGTGTGCCATTTGCCGGGTCGACTTTCTTGATGTTTGCCTTTGGCATCCTTTATGTAGTCGCTGCCCTGGCGCTCGGGATTCTGATTTCGACTTTGGTAAAGACGCAGCAGGTGGCGATGATGCTGGCTTTGGTGATAACGGTTCTGCCATCGGTGATGCTTTCGGGATTTATCTTTGAGATCAAGAATATGCCGGAAATGCTCCAGTGGCTGGCTCACATAGTCCCGACCACATATTTTATATTGATCATCAGAGGAATTATGCTCAAAGGATCGGGTCTTGATGTCCTCTGGCCGCAGGCGGCGGCATTGATTGTGCTGACCATCGCGCTTCTTGGTATAGCGTCGACAAAATTTAAAAGGCGAATAGGTTGAAGCTATGCGTCGGATGATACTGGCATTGATGAAGAAGGAGTTTCTGCAGGTGATGCGTGATCCCAATATGCTGCGCATGATTTTCCTGATGCCGATTATCCAGCTTGTGGTTCTCGGATATGCCATCAATACCGACGTCAAAGACATTCATACCATTGTATATGATTACGACCGCAGCGAGTTGTCGCGGGAGTTTGTCCGATCGCTTTCAGCCGGCGAATACTTCCGCATCGAGGCCCCAGAGTATCCCGTGTTGGATGCGGCGCGAGGGTTCACCGAAAATCGATACACCGCCGCCCTGATCATCCCGGAGGATTTCTCGGAAAATATCGACCGCCGACTACCGGCCGATGTCGCCCTGATAGTCGACGGCACCAATGCCAATTCGGCTGCGATTACCGTCGGGTATGCCGGAATTATCGCCGGACAGTTCAGTCGCAAAGTGGCCGGGATGTCGTCGCCGATTACGATGCGCCAGAAAATGATGTACAATCCGGAAAGCGAGTCGGTCAATTTCATGGTGCCGGGATTGGTCGCCCTGCTCTTGACCATGATCACCAGCATGTTGACCTCAATGGCGATTGTCCGTGAGCGAGAAGTAGGAACGCTGGAGCAATTAATGGTGACGCCGATTTCGACTCCGGCTCTGATTCTGGGGAAAACGATCCCATTTGCCATCCTGGGGTTTCTCGAACTATCGGTGGCGTTGGCCTTCGGTGTCTTGTGGTTTGGCATCCCGTTCGTCGGTTCCTGGCCGCTTCTATATCTTTTGTCATTCATATACCTGTTTACCACTCTTGGCGTCGGCATGTTTATCTCGACTATTACGAAGACGCAACAGCAGGCGATGTTTTTTGCCTGGTTTTTCATGATCTTTGCCATTATGACATCCGGCTTTTTTACCCCGATTTCCAATATGCCGCAGTCGGTGCAATATATGACTTATCTGAATCCGCTGCGCTATTTCATGACCATCATCCGCGGCATCATGATGAAAGGCTCCGGCATCGAAATCCTCTATCCGCAAATCCTGGCTCTGATCGGATTCGGCATCGCTATATTCGGCATGTCATGGATGCGCTTTTCAAAGCGGGTGAAGTAACCGGCAAAGCAGGCAGGGGCCTGTATTTGGCTATCGCGGTGGCAGGGGCCACAGGCAAAGGCCTGTTTACTGCTGTCGCGTAGATGACCGGAGTCTCTGCTTGAATGTCGGGGGGACAGGAGGGTGGCAGGGGCCACTTTTGGGATGTCGCCAGAACGACTCGAATTAATTGCTATCGTATACCCTGGGGCAGATGGGAACCCTTCGAAACTCAGGACTTGCATCCGCCAGCAACGAAACAGGCAAGTGTATGTATTTAACATACACCCGGATGTCATTTTATACCCCCTAATAGATTGTCTCGTTTGGGATTGCAGCATATTTGGCTTTGGTCGCTCATTTTTAAAGTTTTTTTTTG
>DAOUTW010000137.1 GCA_030668485.1 Candidatus Zixiibacteriota bacterium | reverse complement strand
TGCCGTGGAGGAATTTCCGCTGCCGTCGGCCGAGAAGGTCGAAGAAGATGCTCTGGAGGTCATCGTATTTCCCAATCCATATCGAATCGACGGTGGTTATGCCGCAGCCGGATACGAGAACCGGGACAGGCGGCAATCGGCTGAGCGTTCTCGGGCCATTCATTTTGCGAATCTTCCCAAGGTATGCACGATCCGGATATATTCTATCGATGGCGACCTGATCAAACAGATCGAGCATAACCGTCCCGATGCCGGCCCCGGCTCGCAGGAAGAAGCCTGGAATGTCATCAGCCGCAATACTCAGGCCATCGTAACCGGTATTTACCTGTGGCATGTGGAATCGGAGATGGGTGAACAACTCGGCAAACTGGTTATCATGAAATAGTATTCCGCAGAATCTTTATAAAAGGCTGGCCCCTTCACAGGCCGGCCTTTTTTATTGATTTATTCTTGCATATTTCCATCCGGTCGCACGTCATTAATGATGATACCCTGTGCTCTGTTTAGGATGTCGGGGTTATAGGCAAAACGTCTAATTTTGCCAAATTTGACTTGCTTTTGAGTCGCTGGAGGATTAAATTGTGCGCTTAGCTTGTCGAAATTTGGCAAAGGCTACTGCTAAAGGAAATTTGGCTTTGGTTTTTATATAGGTGGAAGCAAACATGCGACATAATGGTAGTATTTTATTAGTGGTTTTGGCTTCGTTTTTAACCCTGACATTGGTGGGATCGGCTGGGGCTCGCGCCTTATACGACACTCGAGCAGAAGGGTGGAACGGAGGAGAGCTTTTAAAAACGACCGCTTTTGATTCCCCGAATACGGCTTTTGATGTTCACAATATCGGCAAACTGGCGATGACCATAACCAATTACGGTTCTTTGGGAACCGGATTCGTGACCGGGGCGATATGCGACGGAGAAATCTGTCCTTCAGCCGAATATCCGATCAACTCCAATCTCGAATACCTTTTCTCGGGCGCGATCTGGATTGGCGCTGTAATCGGTCGAGACACTCTGGTTTCGGTAGGTGCCGACGGATGGTTCACCGGTATCAGGGAATTATTACCCGATGCCGGCGAAGCCGGCGGTATTATCACCCGTTCCAACCTGCCATCCCGAACCGATTACAGTGACTCGGCCATTTCTGAGCAGGATTTCATTTGTGCCTTCACCGACACCTTCACCGATGCCGGCCTGACCGGCACCGATACCTACGACAACCGGGATCATATGCCGCTAAACGTATCGGTGCAGCAAAACAGCTATGCCTGGAGTTACGATTATTCCGAGGATTTCATCCTGTTCGATTATAAAATCAGCAATATCGGCCGCTACCCGATTAAAGATTTGTTCATGGCGGTATATATTGACGCTGATGTCTACCACCAGTCGAATAATGCCAGCGGGTTCGACGATGATATCTGTGGCTTCCGGCGCACGGTTCCGATGCCAGCCGCCTCGCCCGCCTGGTGTATTGATGAGGATACGGTCAATATTGCCTGGATTGCCGATAACGACGGCGATCCCACCGACGGCAACTGGAGTTTCACTTCACCTTATGCCGTGACCGGCACCAGAGTGGTGCGCACTCCGTTCGACACCATGTCAAGCGATGATGGTGAGGGTAGCGAATTGCGCTACAGTTTCAACTGGTGGATTTCCAATGGCAGCCCCGCTCTCGATTTCGGTCCTCGTCTGGCCGGTAGCGAGGAAGATCCTTTCCGGCCGTTCAATGCCCACCTGGGCACACCGACCGGCGACAAAAACAAGTATTATGTCATGTCGCACCCGGAATTCGATTACGATCAGCTTTTCACCGCCGTATCGCACACCGGTGAAGGTTATCTGCCTCCTCCGCGGACGTCCCAGGCAACCGATTTCGCCGACGGTTACGACACCCGCTATCTTCTTTCATTCGGACCGTTCAATGTTGATCCCGGCGATACCGTTCCGGTAACCATCGCCTATCTGGCCGGAGATGATTTCCATTCGTACCCAACCAATTTCGAAGATTTGTTTGATGCCGTTAATCCGAACGTCTTTTACAATTCTCTCAATTTCGATGATTTCGGCACCAATGCCCGCTGGGCCAGTTGGATTTTTGACAACCCCGGCTATGACACCGATGGCGACGGCGATTCCGGCAAATTCTGTCTGAACATCACCTGCCCCGACACCATTTATGACACTTTTTTTACTGATT
>DAOUTW010000086.1 GCA_030668485.1 Candidatus Zixiibacteriota bacterium | reverse complement strand
GCGTGAAGTAAACCGATCGATACACGTCATCACCCTCGCCGTCATAGCAGACACCGGTCCCGAACCAGTAGCCGCAGCCGAGTGACCAATTGCCGGAAATATAACGGTCATCGCCTTTGATATCGACAATAGCCCCGAGGCCTCCTGCCCAGCTATGTCCGTCGGAGCCGTCACCCCGACGCCCGAAGCCGGCTCCCTGGGCGTTATTGACATTGATCTTGAATTCGCTATGATAATCGCCGCGATTGACCACCTCGGCTGACGGTTCGGCGGTATAGACGTCATTTCCGGAATAATCGGCCAGACAGCCGACTCCACCGCCGACGCCGCCCATCCCCTGCCCGTCACCGTAGATATAGTAGTTGTCGTCTCCTTCACAGTCGATGGCCAGACCGAAGCCGAAATAACCGGCGCCTTGTGACGAGGTTTCCGCCCGGTAATCATCATCGCCGGCTTTGTCGAAGAGGATTCCCATGCCTAAAAAACCGGCACCCTGTGAGAATACCGTTCCCCGGTACTTGTCGGAGCCTTCGGCGTCATAGAGGAGGCCGATGCCCAAAATCCCGGCACCGCATGAGGGAACGCCGTCGTTGCCCCTATAGATGTCGTTGCCCTCAAGGTCGATGATGACCGAAAGGCCATGATCGGGGCGAGAGGTGGCAGCGATAGGTCCGGTATAAATGTCATCACCGCCGAAATCGACTATGAGGAGGCAGTTTTCGGTATTGATTTCATGGGAATCGCTTCCATTAATTACGATTCGACCGTAAGGGGTCGGGAAATCGAGATGGAAATTATGCGGGACGGCATCCCTATTTGGATCCAGCTCCTTTTCGGCTCTTTCGGCGGCGGCGGCGGTTTTCAGGCCGGCATAGCAAAGCGAGGCGAAATCGATATTTGTGGCGGCATCGTCGATTTCAGGATAATAAACCATTCCGTCACCCTGGGTCTCGGCGAGGTCGCGAATATAAAAAACCTTGTTCCGAACATCTGAGGGGATATTGCGGATTCCAAGTTCGCGCCAGTGGATCGCCTCCCGGAGGTTGGCTATTAACCCTGCCAGGGAGGTTCTTATTTCCGGTGGTAATAATGAGACCGGTTCTTCGAGCTCTTTTTTGAGATCGGGCCAGTCGGAAAGCTTGTTAAAGGTGATAAATTGCATTTTCCGGCCTGCGGCGAGGTACAGATCCGACACTGCCTGAATAATAGGAGTGTCACTGGAAGGCGGGGCGGTCAAATTGGCGCCATATGAGCGGAATCCACCCAGTTTTCGCTCTACGCCAAGGAAATATACCAGGTTATACAGGTTGTTGTCGAGGCTGTCGAGCCGGGAGGGGGCACAGAATTTTCGGGTTGCGCCGCCGAATGATACGGCAAAATCATATAATTTCAGAGGTTCGGCAAAAAGATCATCGAATGATTTGATTTTATAGGGGATGTCGGAGGGAAACCGTCCCCAGTATTCTTTCGGGTGAACCCCGAGATCTTCGCGTTCTAATCCTATCGAATCGAGCGCTACCTGCAGGATATCCGCTTGATCATCGGAAAACGCCGCAGAGGACAGAATGATAAAAATGATGGCGAGATATTTAAATGGTCTCATCGTAGATTCTCCTCATATGACCTGATAACGGCATTATAACCGCGATTAGACCTTATATCCAGAAGAAAATTCTTCCTATGGGCATTATTGAAGAAATTTATAATTGTTAAATATGTTTGTTGACAAATATTTTAAAATATTCTTTTTTGACTGCGTAATCATTGGATGATAAAGACAGGGATGAATATCAGGAAAATTGTCATCCATGCTGATACCGGAAAAACAAAACGGAATCAGGCGTGGCGGGGAAGCCATGCAACGTATGAGCGCATGTAGATGCTATTGTCTTATGCTGAAGAAGTGACTGAAGGGTAAGCAGCGGATTAAAATATTTTGTCAAGATAAAATAATGAGGATACAGAAAAAATTTATTTTTTTTTGTTGCATTGAAAAATTACAAACGGTTAAATTTGAGGCAACTTGCGGGATTTAGCTGAAGAAGAAGTTTAAGATATGAATAGATGTTGCTAATATACTATAAGCTCAGGTTTCCGCCAAAAGGATTAATTGGTGGGATAATTATGGAGGGAGCCATAATGAGAAGAAAGGAGAATGAAAACTTCTTTTTGTAGTGTAAAGACGAAAACACAAGGTTTATGTTTAATCAGAGATAAGAAAAAAAGATTCATTGAACTTTAAACAAAGGGATGTGTTATGAAGAAACTGTTAATTCTCGCGGTACTCGGCTTGTTTATGCTGGGTTCCATGGCTTATGCCACCGAAACGCGCGTCATGACCATGGGTGAGGTCAACAATATCGTCAAGGATGAGGCTAACATCAGCATCTATCCGTCAACGATCAACTTTTACCCCAATCTGTTTATCGGGGAGTTCAGCGGTAGCAATTACTGGAAGGCCGGAGCCAACTGGCAGTTTGCTCAGGAGTCCAATCCGATTGTAATCGGCACCTATTTCTCTCAAGGCGAATTTGAATTTCCGTGGATAGGTTTCGAAGGTGCGAACGAATTCATCGACCATCGAATCGATTTGTACGGCGGCATGACGATGGGCGAGATGCCTATCGGTCTCAATATCAGGTATTTCAACAGCAGTAATAAGAATGAAGACGTCGACTCTTATTGGAACAATGAGGAGCAGTCGATGTCCTATTTCAGATTCGGCCTGGGTGTCACTCTTATGGAAAATAAGTTGGATGTCAGCACTTATATAGGTTTGACGTCTTGGACCGACGACTCATATGAATATTGGAATCGGTATTGGAATCCGGACTCGGCTCGGTTTATGTATGAGGATAGTGGGATGGTTATGCAAAGCGAGCCTGCCGGAAATTTGGACATTGGATTCAATGCCCGTTATTGGATGGACCCGATGGGTAAATACACTCTTGTCCCTCATTTAGGTTTTATGATTTCAAAGAGGGGAGCGGATTTTTACGGTATACTCGCGGACGATTTTGATATTGATCCTGGCCCCCCAATCGATGTTGAACCCATACATTATGTATGGATGTTATACGGGCAAAACGAAGACAAGACTACAAGGTTCGATCTCGGACTTGGTATCAATTATAATGCGAAGGAAGATGTAATGATCGTCGGTGATTTCGGGATTGTCATGGATAAGTTTAAGGTGCAATTTGAGGAAGTAACCGAGGATTTTGATCCATACACAATCAGCTATGAAATATATGAAACTGATTTCAGTACATTAGTATTGCCGTATTTCAAGCTTGGTATTGACGCAAAGGTTTTCAAATGGATGGATCTCCGAAGCGGCGTATGGACTCACTGGGAACGTGGTTCTTATGAAGGAGATTTTGAAGGCTCTTATTTTGGTCCTCCCTATGATGAAATCGATGAATATTCCTATACCCAGAAAAGAAGCCAATCCAGCGCCGTTACCAATACCTATCTCGGCGCCGGTTTCAATTGGGGTGATTTCACCATCGACGCTCAAATCAACACTGATTTCCTCCAGAATGGTCCGTACTTTATTTCCGGTGACGAAACCGATAATCTGACGCATCAAGTCACTGTGAAGTACGCTTTCTAAGAACATCTCGCTCGATTTATCATATGAGACCCCGCCCGATTTCGGGCGGGGTATTTTTTTGCTCGTCAACAACAGTGGAGCCTTTTACGGCGGAGTGAGTCTGCAAAACGGCGACGGTTTGCAAACTCTGTAATATTTTGCGTAAATGGCGATGGTATCGGTAGAGATTTGCATTTTTAATAAAAATAGCTTGTCATTCAATAGATTATAGATATCTCAGGGGTTTTTTCGTCCATTTTGGATTGTGTTTTCAGGGTCTTTCCATAAAGGCATAGGCTTTGCTCTATTGGTCTGGTGAACGGACTTACCAAGGAGAAGCCATGCTTGCAGAGAATTACACACGAGGTTTCACCGAAGAAAAGCTCAAAACCGTGCCGGAACCGAGAGTCAAGTATGACACGGGCGGCTTTTATATCATGACGATTTCTGAAAACGTAAAGGTCTATTTTGAAGACTATTACACGTTTTTGGAGGCGAGTTATGATAAATGTATGGCGGAGTTGAGCGAGATCGAGCAGAAACTGAACAGTTTCGGCCCGGAATGGACTGAGACAGTCGCCTTTTACGCGGCTTTTCGGACAATCCTTCAGATTGTCGCCAAAAGCATCCGTTCCTTTTATACCGACGGATCCAATTACGGGGTGATCATGACCCCCTGGTGTTTCGGTACTGTAATACTGGAAAAAGTTGAGGCTTATAGGGATCGGTTGACCAAAGGACAGGTGACCGACGAAAATATCCCGGAAAACCCTTATTATGTCGTCCGCTATATGGATGAGATATACAAAAAGACCCTTCTTGACCTGTTTGAGTTTCCCGAAGAAGCGTTCAAGATGCGCTGGCAATACAGTGAACTTCTTAAGAGGTACTCCAAGGTGCTGCATAATATCACCGGTTCTCTGCAATCGGTATTGATGCTGGTAAAAAGTTACGGCGTATAATACAATCGAATACCAACCTTGACTTTCTCTCCCGATGAAAAACCTGCCTTGTCCTCCTGGGCAGGTTTTTTCTTGTCAATAACCGCCCTGTTTGACCGATATATATATTAAATATCAAGAGAATATTTATGCCATGGTGACAACCGGAAAAACAAATACGCTGACGGATAATTACCTTCCGATTTATCTGGAAGCACTTCGTATTGACAGCATCGTCGATTTCGATCTTTATATCAGAATCGGGGACGATTTAATCCTGTATCGTGCTTCGGATCTGCCGTTTACCGAGAAAACGAGAGCGACTTTGCTTGATAATAATGTCGATCGGCTTTATGTGCCGTCGTCATCTCAGGAGAGGTATCAGACCTATATCGAGTCGAATATCGGTCAGATACTTCAGGACCGAAGTATTTCGGAACCGACCAAAGCCGGCATCGTTTATGACAGCACCAAATTACTGGTTAAGGATGTTCTGGCCAATCCCACCTTGAGCGAGAATGTTCGGCGCAGTAAATCGATGGTGGAATCATCGGTGAGCTATATTATCAAGGGGCAGGAAGCGTTTCATAATTTGTTGCGAGTGATGTCGTTCGATTATTATACCTATACTCATTCGGTCAATGTTTGTACCTTTTCGATTGCCTTTGCCCGGCATCTGGGGATTACCGACGAGGAGAAACTGAATCACCTCGGAACCGGGGCTTTGTTGCATGATGTCGGAAAAACCAAAATATCGGACCGGATATTGAATAAGCGGAGCGGTCTGACATTGTTGGAGATGGAACTGGTCAAGCGTCATCCTCAATGGGGGGTCGAATTGATGCGTGAGACCGATATGATTCCGGAAGAGGCGTATTTTCCGATCATCCAGCATCATGAGCGATTCGACGGCGCCGGATACCCGTCTTCTTTGAGAGGTAATGATATACATGAATTCGGCCGTATCGTCGGGATCGCCGACAGTTTTGACGCTTTAACGACGCAGCGGGTTTATCAGCCGGCCGTCGATACATATCCCGCATTGAAAATAATGTTCAAGCAGGTATCTTCCTTCGACCGCAAATTGCTTGAGAAATTCGCTTATCTTATGGGGCCCGGCGGGGCAGGAAGATAAAGATCAATCATCAGTTTTTAGTTTTATTCCCTCTCTGATTATTACTATATTTTCTCCCAACAGATAGGGAGGAATATGAACAAGAGTATTATTGCCACCGATAAAGCTCCTCGAGCGATCGGCGCCTATAATCAGGCGGTTATGACCGAGGGAGCGAAACTTCTTTTTATATCCGGACAACTGGGGATGAATCCCGAGACGATGGAATTGGTCGCGGGAGGGACGAAGGCGGAAGCGACTCAGGCGATGCAGAACCTGGGGGCGATTTTGGAAGAGGCCGGAGGTGATTTCGGTTCTATCGTGAAGGCGACTATTTACCTGGCCGATATCAATGATTTCGGGGTTGTCAACGAAGTTTACGCCTCATGTTTTCAATCGGATCCTCCGGCCCGGGCGGCTTTTGCGGTTGCGGCTCTTCCAAAAGGCGGGCGGGTTGAGATTGAGGCAGTGGCTGCCCTTTAGGTATCAATGCCCCGAAATATAAAAGTATTCCTGATTACCGAGGCGTTTGCGGCCGGATTCGGCGGTTTTATCCTGCCGATTTATGTTCTCTATTTCAGATTTTACCAGATCACCTTGTTTGAAGTGGCTCTTCTGGCGGCGGTATTCGAGGGGGCGGTTCTTATCTCGGAGATTCCGACCGGATTATTTGCCGATCGTTTCGGGCGCAAATTGTCAGTAGCTATCGGTTTCTCTCTTTTTGCCGTCAGCGGGCTGGTTTTTATCCTTTTCCGAGACCTGACCGGGTTTATAATCGCCGAAATTCTTTTCGGACTGGCTGAAGCATTTATATCAGGGGCAGGTGAAGCCCTGGCGGTTGATTCCATTCCCGACTCGGATAAAAAGCCGATGTTGGAGAAATTGTTTACTTGGCGCAGTCGAATCCGGATTGCCGTAATGACTTCATTGATGATTGCCGCGGGATATATGTTTTCTCATAATATCTCGATCACCTTCTACCCGGTTTTGATAGGCGGGCTGGGGGGACTGACGGCATCATTTTTCTTCATTTCAGATAACTCTGAGAGATCGAAGCCCGGAAGGCGCGGTGTGGTTGCACCATTGAAGAACATGTTTCGCCAAATCAAGCTGGCGACCGTACTGAAAATGATTTTTATTCTATCTCTGGTGGCCAATTTTGCCTTTGAGGGGGTAGATCAGTACTGGCAGATCCTGCTCTCGGAATTGTTCGATGTCGACATCAGGTTTTTCGGTTTTCTGACTGCCGCCGGGGCGGTGGCGGCATTTATTTTGGTTGGGCCGTGTGTGCGGCGTTTTTCCGGAAATTTGTCGTTCCCACTCTTAGTGCTGCTACTGGCCGGCATTATTATATCATCGTTACCCAATCTTCCGGCGGTCATACTTCCGGTTCTGTTAGTCGTCTATTTCGGGGTAAAGGAAATGATCACGCCTCTATTCTCAATCGCGATCAACAACGCTATAGATTCACATGGACGGGCGACTTTTCTTTCAGGCTACAACCTGACCTGTTCTATCGGCGAAGTCGTTTCCGGTTTGATGGTGGGCGTGATTGCTTCGCGCCTGGGTCTTCCGGTGGTTTTTGTCTTTGGCGGGGCGATTCTGGTGCTGGCTATTATTGCCTCCATGTTTTCATCCCGGGCCGTTTTTGAACGGATGCCATCCGGCGATTGAATTTGACCTGCTAATTGAGTTCTTGAATGATCCTTTGCCGGAATTAAGTCCATTGATGAATAATAAAAACACCGGGTCGCCGATGCGTTCCGCACTATTGCAGAATACATTCGGCAACCCGGTGTTGTTTTTTGTTGCTTAAGAAGCGGTGTCGGGGATCAGGGTGGCGTGTGCTTTTGGTTCCTGATTCCCTAACACATTCAAGGCCAGTTTATTTCATCAGAACCATTTTCCTGGTGGCCGTATACTGCCCGGCTTGAGCTTTGTAGAAATAGATACCGGAGGCAACGGCCGAGCCATTGTTATCGGTACCTTTCCACATAACTTCCACCGTTCCGGCTTCGGAATAATCCGAGAACTCGTTAACCAATTGTCCCGCGACGTTGTAAATCTTGACGGTCCAGGCCGAGGCATTCGGCAGGGCCAGACAGATTTTGGTCGAGGGGTTGAACGGATTCGGATAGTTCGTAACCGAGAACGACTGCGGCAGATTGCGAACCAGAACGTCGATACCAAAGCCATCGTAAGTAGCCACTTCGGCTCCGATTAACTCGACGTTACCAGGAACGGTAACCAGAGCGTTCTCACCGGCAGCGATCATTTCAGAGCCGATGTTGTAGACCAGAACGCGCAGTTCATCGCCATCCTGAGCATACTTCATATCCATCGTTGCCGCGCCGTTACCCAGTTGCGGCTGGCCGACGTCGCCTGTGACATTGAAGGTCAGCAAAGCGGCGCCGATATCAACCGGCGAATCGTAGGTAACCGCACCTCCCCGAGCGCTGATTGTAACCGGAGTTTCCGGTAACAGTTTGGGATAAGGATTGGCATCGCCGATGATGACGCGGACCAGGTAAACCAGGTCGGCCACTGAGAGGGCGATACCGTCGGCATTGACATCGGATGCGGCGATTGAGGCTTCGACATGGTCGCCAAAGGCGCTCAGACCGCTGATGAAGTAGTTGGTGAACATAACGGCATCGGCGATTTCATAGGCAACGCCGTTGACATTGATATCGCCGCGCTTATCGATTGAATCGGCACAGACAATATCGATACCACCGTTACAGAAGTCGATGAAACGGGCCGGGGTGACTTTGTCACCCTCCATGCACGGATCATCGGGCGCACCATAGTAGCCCGGGAGGCCGAATTCATAATCCTGGAACTGGGTGTAAGTGCAACTGCCAATATCGTAGATGTAACGGTTAATGGCAAGAGTATCACCACTCGGAACCGAGATGGTGTTATCACCGCAATCCATCCAGTACCAGCGAACCGGTACAAACTGACATTCCAGAGTACGGTCGCCGCTGACAAAGAAGGTCAGGTAGACGATCGGTGTACCGCATTCATAGCAATCTTCACCGCGCTCATACTGTTCCAGGCAACCCCAGTCGGGATGGTAGGGGCCGTTGTTGGTCTCGGCCATACCGACCACGCGAAGCAATCCTGCGGGACAGGCATTGCCACAGTTGCCGTTCCAGTTATAACGATAGGTGAAATACTCCCATCCACAGGCAACGAGCCATTCACCGAGAGAAGCCTCAGTGAAGGCCAGTGCCGAAGCGTCATAACCGATGAGGAAGTCGAAACCGCCGAGGATTTCCGAGCCCTTGTTTATGCAGACCTTCAAGTCGACATAGTGGCCTTGGAGGACGTCATGAGCCTTTTCAATGGCGATCTCCCAAGGTTCCACGGGCAGAACATCAACCTCGAAACAGCACTCCGCTACGTCATAACCGTCAGTGATGGAAACGCAAACGATGTGCAGGCCGACATCCAGTTCCGTTGTGGCCCAGGTGTATTCACCGGTTGCAGCGTTAACAACGCCGGGGCCGGAAACCAAAGTATAAGCCAGGACATCGCAGGCATCGGCATCAGCGCCCACAATATCACCTTTGACGATGGTATTGCTTTTACCAACCGGGTTGTAGGCCATACCACAATCGATGGTCGGGGGGTTATTGGTAACGTCCACCGTAACCATCCAGGTAAGACAGGTCGAAGGGTCGTTGTAAGCATCGCCTACACCGACTTCGATGGTAATGGTAGCGCCTACATCGGCAGTAACCGGAGTGTAGGACAGCTCGCCGGCAGCATTAATAGCAGCAGCAGCGCCACCACCAGTAACAACGGCCGGACCATAAGCAATATCGTCACCTTCGAAATCATCTGCGGCCAGAGTAATCATACCACTTCCGCAGTGATCGATGGACATCGTGGTCGGGTTGCCCGGATCCCAATCGGGACAGAAATTACGAGCACCGGTGACCGGAAGGCAAAGACCACCATCGGGCCACAGAGTGATCGGATATTCAGCACCGCCACCACCGTCGACAAACACAAAGGCGCCCGACGGGGGCACGAAAACACTGTCAAAACACAGTGTTTTGGTATTTACAGGCTCACCACCATCCGGGTTGCCCGGGGTGAAGTGATAGGAATACAGGTGATCCAAAGGACCAACCGGCAGACCGTCCATCATGGCAACACCACCGCACATAATAACGTCGGTGGGGCCGGCTTCATCAATATCAGCCTCGGTGACGAGGAATCCGGTCATGTCAAAGCATGTACCGTCGCCAAGACGACTGGTGCCAACCATTGTGACACACTGAGTAATGGCGCCGAGACCGCCGACATTTTTCCAGGACCATGTCGCACCATCCGGTGAGAAAACTTCAAACCCGAGACTCATGCCACCCAGAATATAATCCTGCTCCAGAGAGACATCGAGAGATGTGGCGACATCAATACGCAGGGAGTCATCGATCATTGGAACATCGATGTCAGCATTACGCACATCTTGGCCTTGAATAAGCCCAAAAGAAAGAAGCAATGTTGCAAGTAAAACAATTGTTCGTTTCATGTTGTGCTCCTTCATTTCTATTTAGTCATTTCATCATGAACCATTCTTTTCAGAATGGATCTTTTCATGTTCCCCCTCTGGAAAACCATTAACCTGCCACAGGCTGAGCCGGCCAATAGCAAAATCCGGTTCTCCCAAGGAACGACCGAGTCATTCCTTCTTTTGGGCGCGTGTTAAATAAAACCTCTTAACTTGCGTGTCACCTCCTTTCATGTGTTTACGCTGAATGTTGTCACGTTACAATTATAAGCAAGGCAAAGTAGTAGACTGTCGTTCTTGTAATACTCACACGAAGTAGCGCGCGTGAAAACCTAACGATTCAAGTCGTGACACGATGAGAAGCAAATTATGTGGTCAAGGCATGAAGAAAATAAAACTATCAGTCAGTGCGTGAAGAAATACGTTACGCCAAAACCTGGTGCGTGCTGATATTCCTCCCGGTGCAGATACAAGTTGATTAACTTGACGAAGGTAAAATAATATCAAATAGGGACATTGTCAAGGAGTTTTATGATCAATAAAGCCTCTTTTGATATAATAATTGCCGGAGGTTAAAAAATGGCTTATTCCGATTGAGATAGAGGGGATTGAAAATCAATAAAAAACCGGGCAATCAGGCTGCATGATTTGTGCAATCAATCAGCCTGAGCCCGGTTATATTCGATGCGATGCGGCTATTTCATCAGTATCATTTTCCGGGTTAAAACCTGTTGTCCGGCTTGTGCCCTGTAGAGGTAAATGCCTGAGGCAACGGGATAGCCATTGTTATCTGTACCATTCCAAAAGACTTTCACAGTGCCGGCGTTGGAATAGCCCGTGTAATTGTTTACCATCTGGCCCGCAACGTTGAAAATCTCCACGGACCAGGCAGCGGATTCGGGGAGAGCGAGGCTGATGGTCGTTGATGGGTTGAACGGGTTGGGGTAGTTATTGACGGCGAAGTGATGCGGCAGGTTACGCACCAGGGCATCGATTCCGAAACCATCATAGGTGGCGAATTCGGCGCCGGTTAATTCAACATCACCCGAAATGGTCAGGAGACCGTTTTGTCCGGCGGGTATCATCTCGGAGCCGATATTATAAACCAGAACACGGAGTTCATTGCCGTTGCGGTCGTATTTCATATCCATAGTTGCCGCGCCGTCGCCCAGTTGTGGTAGGCCGATTTCGCCGCGGACTTCAAAGGTTAACAGAGCGGCGCCGATATCAACCGGTGAGTCATACGATACCTGACCACTCTGAACGCTGATTGTGACCGGCGATTCGGGGATTGCTTTGGGATAGGGTGGGGCGTCGCCGGTGATGATCCTCACCTGATAAACCAGATCAGCCACCGACAAGGCGATTCCATCAGCATTGACATCGGAGGCCGCAATTGAAGCTTCGATATGATCGCCGAAGGCGTTCAAGCCATTGATGAAATAGTTGGTGAACATGACCGCATCGGCGATCTCATTAGCTACCCCGTTGACATTGATATCGCCGCGGGCGTCGATGGAATCGGCGCAGACGACGTCGATACCGCCGTTAATGAAGTCGATATACCGGATCGGGACTTCTTTATCGCCTTCCATACAGGGATCATCAGGAATACCAAAGTAGGTAGGGAAGCCGAAAGTGGGATCGGTTATTTCGGTTCCTTCAAATTCGTAAACATGGTCGCTGACATAGAGGGAGTCACCACTGCTACTGGATATTGAGTTATCATTACAGTCATCCCAGAAAAAACGGATCGGGAGATACATGCATTCCAGCGTACGGTCATTGCTGACAAAGAAGGTGAGGGTGGCGATGGCTGAGGCCATACTGATGCATCCATAATCAGGATGATTGGGGCCGTTGTTGGTTTCAGCGATACCTATCAAGCGTAATAGCCCGGTGGGGCAGGCGTTACCGCAATTACCGTTCCAATTGTAGCGGTAGGTGAAATATTCCCATCCGCAATCGACAAGGTAATCACTGAGAGCCGCCTCGGTGAACGCCAGGGCGGAGGCATCATAGCCGATGAGGAAATCAAAACCTCCCATTATCTCGGTGCCTTTGTTCAGGGTAAGTTCCACATCAACATAATGACCCTGAAGGACGTCATGGGCTTTTTCAATCTGCACTTCATACCATTCACAGCCAAAAACCTCCACTGAGAAACAGCACTCGACGATATCGAAACCATCGTTGACTCCGATGCAGACTTCATGCAAACCAATGTCCATCCACTGGGTGGGCACTGCGTATTCGCCGGTTAAGGCGTTAACCGATCCGTACATTGAAAATGCAGGAGTTTCGGATATCAGGGAATAGGTTAAAACGTCGCAAGCGTCAATATCGGAAGCGGATATATCGCTTTTGTGGATAATTGTTCCGTTACATCCCATATTATGATCTGCTCCGCAGTCAATGGTCGGGACGTTGTTGGTGACGTTGACGTTGAGCGTGTAGGGATAACAATCGCCCCATTGGTGCCACGGATCTCGAGTTTCGACAACGATGGTAATCGTTGCTCCGAAGTCAGAGGGTATGGGGGTGTAAGTGACTTCACAGGTGCCATTGCCGTAATCGATAACATTAGCAGTACCGCCACCGCCGTTAACACTCCCCAGTTGGAACATAATATCGTCGTCTTCCATGTCGGTGGCGCTCAGGGTGACCGAACCCGAACCACAATGATCTACATCCATTGCGGTGGGAATATAACCGTAATCCCACTCGGGACACCATTGGGGAATCGCCCTAACCGGATAACATTTACCGCCGGGAGCCCAAGCCACTTCTGGGGAGTTGGCATTTCCGCCGGCGCCGACAAAGACAAATGCTCCGGAGGGTGGCACAAAACAGCTGTCAAAACAGAGAGTTTTCGCTACACTCGGGTCGGAAGTAAAAGGAGTAAAATGTAAGCTGAACATGTGCTCAAGAGGCCCCGGAGCCAGGCCTACCGCCATGGCGACGCCTCCGGACATAATCGTGTCTCTTCCGGATTCATCGATATCCTGTTCCGTGACAAGAAAGCCGGTCATATCAAAAACTGATCCATCACCCATTCGACTTGACAAGACGGTAGTTACATATCCACTGGCTCCGGCTCCGCCGACATCATTCCAGACCCAGGAGGCACCGTCGGGGGACCAGACCTGGAATCCCAGGCTCATTCCTCCCAGAAGATAATCGTTTTCGATATAAATATCGAGGGCGTTGGGGATGGCGGTATGTATTGTGTCCCCCATCGTCTGGACTTGCATATCTACCAGATTGGCCGAGTATGCCGAAGCGGCGATAGTAAAAATTATGGCTGATAACATTAGCAGACGTTTCATGGCAGTGACCTCTATTTTTTGTATTTAATCATTTTCCCAACAAGCTTGTAACTCAAACAGTAAAAAATCGATTTGTAACAACCTCAGATTTGTAACAACCTCAAGTAATAGCAGTATTTCCCATGATGCCTGAGCCCGGATGCAATTACCCATACTATATCTTATAATATAAGAGAAAAGGCTATTCTGTCAACGATTTTTCGGATAATTCACTCTATATATGGGGATAAAGGAGGATTGATCCGGTTGTCTATTGCTAAAATTGAAAATTGGAAAATCAGGCCAGAAAAAACCGGGCGTCCTGATCTGGACACCCGGTGTCAGGTTTCGTTGCACAAAATGGGCGGTGTTGGGCAACGACTTATAAAGGTGTACGTCACCGATTCCTCAAGATGGAACCGGGTTGCTGCCAGGTGGGGAAGGTTCCTCCTCTCGTTAATAAGGCCTCTGCCGAACATATTCTTCGGCCGGTGCCTACGGATATACACTCCGCCGTGCTCTTGCACTCAGCTTATCAACGGAGATTCTCTATAATTAGTGACAGGGGTTTCCCCAGCCCTGTCTTGTTTCCAGCGCGTCTATTATTCGGACAATTTCGATTCGTCGATGCTATTTTATGCAATCGCTGCAAACCGGGGTCGCCCCGCCCCGGGCAAGGTAATTTATTAAAAAAACGACATCACCGACATCGACAATGCAGTCGCCGTTGGCGTCGGCCGAGGCCGGGCAATTTATCGGCATACCGTACTTGAAGATGTAATTCAACAGATATACCGCGTCGCCGATATCGACTGCAGCATCAAAGCTGGCATCACCGCCATTGAGGCAACAACTGGGAAGATTACATTGAAAAACAAACATACCGTTAGTATCGAAGGCATAAATGTAGTTACCGAAGACATCGACGCCCTTAATTGTTCCGGGAATGGTATAAGATGCGGCAATCTCCGGAATGGTGGGATCGGTCATATCTGCAATAACCAGGCCTCCGCTGTATCCCGCGGCGACAACGATGTAATCACCGTAGGGAACCATGTGATAGCTGTGGCCGTCGATGGCCAGAAACGTAACCTGGGCCGGTGCGGTTGGGTCAGAGGTGATATCAAAGACATATATTCCCCCCTGAACCGAAAGCAGCAGATAGCTTTTATAGACGACGACATCATAAACAGACTGGGTAATATATATGCTGTCGATTACGGTCGGCGAATTTATATCGGAGATGTCGATCGTTTTCAGGTAATGCATACCATTGGCGGCGTAGAGATAATCTCCCTCAATAACCAGACCGTAGGTAATTCCTCCCAGACGAAAATTGCTGACAAAGGTCGGGTTGGCCGGGGCGGATATATCGGCGATTTCGGCATTGCCATAATTCCCGGCTAAGATGGCATATTTGCCGAGCAGGGCGACATCCTGGGGCGAACCGTATTCATACGTTCCGGTCACCACCGGATTTTCCGGGTCATTGATATCGACGATATGCAGACCCTGGCCGTCATATGCGGTTGAGGTGACATAAAGTTTGCGGCCTACCAACTTCACGTTGGAGGTACGATTGGGGATGACGCCGTGAGTAATCATTTTCGGGTTGGTCGGGTCGGTTATATCGGCGATAGCGAGGCCGGCGTAGCCGTAGGCGATATATGCATACTCACCATCACAGACAATGTTGCGCATCCCGTAGGTGCCGCCATCGGGGGTAAAGAAAGTCCCGATACTGATCGGTTCGGCCGGATTTGAGATGTCGATAATATCGAGGAATGAGGAAATATCGCTGGTGAAGATATAACCTCCGCCCTGGCCGAGGCTGTAAACCGTTTGAGCCATAAAACCGACCGACAGCGGCGCGGTGGGATCGCTGATATCATATACATGAACGCCATCTACCTGCCCGATAGTGGCAATCACGGCACTTTCGCCGAGAACCTCGATATCGCGGCCTCTGCAATCGCCGGTGCCGATCAGGTACAGGTTGGTCGGATCGCTGATACTTATAATATGGAAAGCGGTATCAGTGACCAGATAAGCGGTCGTATCGACGACAGCCATACCCCGGGTGGTATACTCGGTTTCGAATATGGTATCGATCACCGGATTTTCAGGGTCGGTGATATCGTAAACGGTTAATCCGTCATAATTGGCAGCTAAGAGAAAATTATCCCGTACGGCTATATCGAAGGGGGTGTTGAAAAGGAAGCCCTTGAATCCTCCGACTCTGAACGGCACCGTCGGATCGGTTATATCGACGATATCGAAACCGTCGGTAATACTCAAGTAAGCATAATTGCCATCCAGATTGATATGTTCGACAGAACCATCGACATCATAGCGGGTAACAAATGTGGGGGAGAAGATATCGCTGATATCAAAAATCTGCAGGTCGCCGCTTCTGCAGCACAGGAAGAGATACTTGCCGGAAACAGCGACATCGACGCCATTTCCTACCGGCAGATAATATTGAGAAACAGCGACAGGGTTGGCCGGATCGCTGATATCTACAATCATGAGGCCGAATTTCATGGCGCAGAAAGCATAGTCACCCTCGATGGCATAGCCGTCGATATAACTCCACAGTCCGGTGCCGACCAAATTGATTTCCACGGAATCGACATCGGCGCCGAATGCCAAGCCGAAGCTCAAACCGACAAGTATAAAAGCAGACAGAATGATGCGAGATGTCATTATGTTACTCCTCCCCAGCGATGCAGGTATAAAACGAGTCCCTATTAATATAGCCTTCCGGTCAAATTACACAATAAGTATTTTGCGAAATGATCGAGATTGGTGAAAGGCCGCAATCGATGAGGTAAAGCGGTTCCGGGACCAAAAGATGTCCATCCATGCTGCCTTGAGGGGTGTG
>DAOUTW010000009.1 GCA_030668485.1 Candidatus Zixiibacteriota bacterium | reverse complement strand
CTATTGTATCTGTGAAGGGCTTGAATATTCACCGATTTTTGGTTTTTTCTACAAATTTATGGCCGCCGCCCCTTTTCGGTTGGGGTCATCTATTGTATCTGTGAAGGGCTTGAATATTCACCGATTTTTGGTTTTTCTGCAGATTTGGGGCAACGGCCCCGTTTTCGTCACGTCAATTACTATAGTCGGGACCAGCCCTAAATTCACCAAGCGGTCAATTTCTCATTTTTTGCGATTGAATTGGCTCTCAGGTGGGGAAAGCCATTGATTCGATCTCGACCGGGCCGATATTGACAGGGCTGTGGAAATAACGTATCATATAATTAATCCGGAAAGATTGAAATGAACCGCAAAGGTCAGAAAAATGGTCATTCCGGGGCACTTATGACATATGGTGTGGTTGTATCAAATAAATCGACAGGATAATGCCGCAGTGATTGTTGACAAAAGGTGACTCGTGTGGAAAAATATGATTTAATTGTAATCGGGTCAGGACCGGCTGGCGAAAAAGCCGCAATTCAAGGCGCCAAACTCCGCAAGAAAGTGGGCGTGTTAGAGGCCCGCGGCGTGGTCGGAGGGGTTTGCGTTCATACCGGTACTTTGCCATCCAAGACCCTGCGAGAAACCGTTCTCTATCTCTCCGGCATAAAACAACGATCCGTCTACGGTGTGGTATGCAGCCTGAAAAGCAATGTTACTATCGGCGAATTGATGTATCGCACCAAACATGTCGTGCAAAACGAACTCGATGTTATCCAGAATAAACTGTTCCGCAACGGGATCACCGTCATGGGCGGCTATGGCAGAATAATCTCTCCTCATGAAGTGGAATTAAGAGATGACTCGGAAATAATCAACACCTTCGAGACCGAGGCGATTGTGATTTCTACCGGTTCGCGACCATACCGTGATCCGAATGTCTACTTCGACGAGGCCCATATTTTTGATGGCGAAACGATCCTAAAGCTGGATCGTATTCCGCGTTCCATGATTATCGTCGGGGGCGGTGTTATCGGCTGCGAATACGCCTGTATCTTTGCCAATCTGGGAGTCAAGGTAATCCTCCTCGACAGCAAGGACCGCCTGATGCCATTTCTGGATCATGAAATATCAGACGCTCTGACTTTCCTGATGAGAAAAAGCCGGATTAAAGTGATCCTCGGCGACAAGAAGGATCAACTCGAGATAAAAAACGACCAGGTGCGCCTGACGACAATGTCAGGGCGATCTATCGTCGCCGATAAAATTCTGTTCGCCACCGGCCGGGTCGGCAATACCGCCAATCTGGGTCTCGATCAGGTCGGTATCAATACCGATAAACGCGGGATGATTCAAGTCGATAAACATTTCCATACCGGTGTTGAGAAAATTTATGCCGTCGGCGATATCATCGGCTTTCCGTCATTGGCGTCGGTTTCTATGGATCAGGGGCGCTTGTCGGTATTGCATGCTTTCGGCAAGAAGAAAGCCGGTCTCAATACACTCCTTCCATACGGTATCTATACCATACCCGAAGTATCGATTGTCGGTGAAACGGAGGAAAGCCTCAACGAAAAGGGAATTCAATATGAAACCGGCGTGGCCCGATTCTATGAACTGGCCCGTGGCCAGATCAGCGGCGACCATGACGGTATCCTTAAACTGATTTTCAGCCCCAAAACCAAAAAACTTTTCGGCGTCCATATCATCGGTGAACGGGCGACCGATATGATTCATATCGGGCAGGCGGTGATCACTTTCGGCGGCACCATCGACTATTTTATCGAAACCGTATTCAATTTTCCGACTATGTCGGAAGCATATAAAACCGCGGCGCTCAACGGCCTCAGCGCTATGTAAGACCGACGTATTCTTCGACCTGATTTATTCTAAATGCCGACCGATAAATCCTATTTGCCTTGACATCCGAGGGTGTATTTATTATATAAGTTGTAAGTTTTAGCAGGAGCTTCTTGTTTGAAAAGGTACAGCCCCGCTTTTGGAAATCACCATTTGATATTTCGCCCCTGAATCGCATCTTTTTAAACAGGACGTCTCCGGTTTTGAGGAGTGTGCCATGCAAGGTAATAAGCTTTACGTCGGTAACCTGGGGTACTCTGTCAACAATGAGAAGTTGAAAGAATTGTTCAGCAGTCATGGTCAGGTTGTAAACGTCAACATTATCGAGGGCAAGGGTTTCGGGTTTGTCGAAATGTCCAGCAACGAAGAAGCGGTCAAGACCAAGGAATCCCTGGATGGTCAGGATTTTGAAGGTCGTGTGATGAAGGTAGATGAAGCTAAGCCTCCGCGGCAGGACAATGATCGTGGCGGCGGCGGCGGACGAGGCCGGTTTTAGGATATCCGCACTATCGTATAATTCTGTAAACTGATAAAAAGAGCACAGTCAGGGCCGGGATGTCCCGGCCCCACGAGGCGGTTTTCATCTAACGATGATTTGCCTTCAAGGGGTGTGGTCTGTCAGCTCTGGCGAGTCGGTTGCAACAGCGTCAGGTCTTTTGCACCCCCAAACAAGTTTGGGGGTGACACACTATTGCTAGCGTTTACATTTTGTTCTATGACTATTTGGGCATGTATAGCTCTTTGAAATCGGAAACCAGTTTTTTGAGTTTCTCGGTGTTGGCTTTGTCGATGGTTTGCTTGCATTTCATGGCGTAAACCAGCATTTGGTGCAGCCGCTCGACCTTTTTCGTGTATTCGGCATGGGCCTCGGTGTCGGACGGATCGACCGGTTTGATCCGCTGAGCCATAAAGTATGCGGTAACGATATCCATAAACTGCTGCGCATGGTCTTCCTTATTGGTTACCCAGCGGACGATCTGGTTATAATTTTTTTCGCCCTCAGCCGATAATTCGGCGATCAGCTTCATCGATTTTTCGATCGTCGTGATATGTTCATTGAGCAATTTGAACCTGGCTTCATCGTCGTAGATGCCGCATGGTATCTGGCAATGGGCCGAGGCGATTACCGGCAGCAGCAGGGCGATGGTCGCCAGAATAGAGAGTCCTCTTTTAAGCATAAGTGCCTCCCTAAACACAAAATTTCGTTATCACAGATTAGTTTAAGGACATACGCAAAGGGCTGGCGGCTATTTGTTTTCCCTACCCCATTCCCCCTCACCCCGTGGGGGTGAGAGGACATAAAAAACCGCCGGAGTGAACCTTCGGCGGCTCAGGCAGGAGCCTGTTTGATATGAAAACTGTCTCTTATGTTAGTCAGATCCTTCGACGCGAGTGCCAACGCGAAAATCATAACTCCAGTTTCAGCCCCAAGAGGGGTACAAAGCCGTACTGATTGAAGGTATCCTGTTTTCTTTCGGTCTCATTCCAATAATAGCGGTAGACGTTATCCCGGTTGTACAGGTTGAAGAGTTCAAGATACAGAGACAGGCTCGATTTTCGAAAAGTAAACTGCCGTTCGAATCTAAGGCTCAAAATGTGATAGTCCGGATACCGCTCTGCATTTATTCGGGTCATATCGAAAATATCTATGTTGCGAGACTTCGAAAGCTCAAGATCGAGGGGAGTATAGGGCGCGCCACCGGCAAAAATCCACTGAAGGCCAATGCGCCAGCCATTATTAAACAAAATTCCGCCCTCGAGGCCCAGGGTGATGCGGTTATCGACCAGTCGGTCTCTCCATATCCCGTCCAGTCCGAGATATTTCGATTTGGACCAGGCGCCGCACGCGATACCGTATAAACCTGAGGTCGGCCTTTTTTGCAGGGTTAGCTCGATTCCATAAGCGCGCGATTTTCCAGCATCGACCAAGGCTCTATAATATCCAAGGTAACCCCAGTGGACCAGGCCGTCGATTACAAACAGTTTCGGTTGTCGGGTATCAAGCGGAAAAAAGTTGTAATTTTTCAGATAAGCTTCAAGTGTCAGTTTGACTGATTGGGCCATCAGGCGATTGAGCCCCAGAATATAATGATAAGCTGTGGGATCTTTAAGATGGACAGCCGACTCGTCCTGAGCGATGATGCCCATCGGTATGGTTTGATAGTAGATGCCGGCGGCGCCGTTGAGTGATGTTCCGGGAGCTATATCGTATGCGAATGAAAAGCGCGGCGACACCTGCCCATGGCCGGTTAAATCGTGATAATCATAGCGGAGGCCGAGGGTTGTGTGCAGGTTCCTGATCGGTCGCGCGGTATATTCTGCAAAGAGACCGGAAGAGGCGGAGTTTATCTCCCGGTTGATTTTGCCGCCGGGAAAGGTTCCGCCAAGGGGGTTTATACAGGTGCCCACGTTTATGTCGAACCGGTCGCGAACAAACTGACCGTCGATTCCAAATTTAAGATGACCCGATTCGCTTATTCGAAAAACGGAAACATGGCGAAGTCGAAGTGATCGTCTTCGAGTATCGATCAACCGGTTCCAGGCATCGTTACTGATCCAGAAAAAAGCGTTGGAACACTCCGATTGTAAAAAGGCCAGGGAGGTGTTGGAGTACCCTTTCGAGCCGTACAAATATTTCCAGTTTACTCCGGCCGTAAACTGTTTTGATTTATCCCTCCCGTATTTGGACCAGCCCTGAGCGATGCTACGATCCTTACTGAAATCGATATCATCCTGCCCGGCGATGACCAGAAAAGAGAGGCGATTTCTCGATGAGATATCATACACCACCTTGCCCAGATAATCTTCGAATCGGGGGATGAAATCGAAATCAACCATGTCGGTCAGGAATTCCAGAAAGCTGCGCCGGTAAGAAAACAGCATCGACCCCCGGCCCGGTTTGATGGGGCCCTCGGCGGTCAGAGCAACTCCGCCAAAATTGGCATCCACCGCGGTCTCGAATTTCTCGGAATTGCCTTCCTTGAGGTTTATCTCGGTAATTGAGGATAATTTCCCCCCGTAACCGGCCGAAAAACCGCCCGCGGAAAAGGAAATATTTTCGATGAAATCGGGGTTGAGAAGTCCCCAACCGCCGCCGCCGGAGAGGTTCTCCGGAAAATGACTGATATTAGGAACTTCGATATTGTCGACATAGAATCCGTTTTCGACCGATGAACCGCCGCGTACTATAAGGCTGTTGACCTGGTCGTCGACCTTGGCCACCCCCGGATGGATCTTGATGATGCGGCTGATATCGCCGGCTGATCCGGGAGACCGGCTGATCTCTCCCGAAGACAACTCCATTCTACTCGTCTGGTGCAAATCCGTATCAGTGAAATAGCTGCCCTTGACCAGAGTACCATCCATTTCAAAGGGACGGTATTGCAGCGTAGCATAAACAGCCGTCGTCTTTCCGGGGTTGACCACAATATCGGAAAAGTTGCGGGGATAGAACGCAATACTGTTGATTACCAGTGTGTAATGACCCGGGGAGACGTTTTCAATGGCGAACCGGCCGCTGCTGTCGGTGACCGCGCCCTGACTGGTGCCTGAGATGGTCACGCTTGCCGCCGGTACCGGGCTGTGAGTAATGGCATCGGTCACTTGCCCCGTGATCGATCCGACCAGAGCCGAATTGTCGGATAATGTACCCGCAACGGTAACATCTTCCGCCGCGAATCGCAGTAGAATTATTAGAAGCAGCAAGGTGTAACGGATTTGGATCATTTTCCAGCCGTCGGAGTGATTTAATAAATTGTTACTATAATTATCACTATCAATATGTTAAAATATTCCAAGCCTGTCAAGCCGGGGGATCGGAGAAAACACGCCCGTCATGTCAGGAAAAGGGTATGGATAAAACCCTAGACTCGTTTCCGCGTCACGAACCAGACTTTGCCGCTATCCGATACCGGCTCGGTCATTTTGAGGATGCTTCCCCAGCAGGCGATCTCGTTGAGACCGGCTCTCTCTACACATTCCCTAATCTCATCAAGGGTGAATCCGTGAACGATATGGGTTTCATCAATCCGTTTCCATGATTCTTGTTCTTTGAGAAGACCGGTTATTTTCAAGGTTGCGTTGTTAGTATCGTTATCGAATGACTTTCTATGAATCTCCAATATGTCCGGTAAATCCTGCTCAATAGCGCAAGGTTCCTGCTGCCATATTACCGACAAAGCGTATATGGTATTTAGATCAAATATGAACAGGCCGTCGTCCTTGAGAGCGCGGGATGCACCTGAAAAGGCGCCAAGCAAATCCTCTGTGGTCAAGAGATAGTTGAGACTATCATACCAACAAGTCACCAGATCGAATTCACTTTTGAATGAAAGGGATCGAAGGTCTTGATTTATGAATCTAATTTCAACCTGTTCTTCTTTTGCCTTTTCCTTTGCAATTTGAAGCATGGGCAATGAAAGGTCAACTCCGGTTGCTTGAATTCCGCGCTTGGCCATGGCTATGGCAAATGATCCCTCGCCGCAGGCCATATCCAGAATAGTCGAGGGAGATGCTCTGAATTTATTGAGTATTTCGGGAAGAAGCTCAGCCATTCTCAGGCTATAATCCGGATACGGTCCTCTGGCATAGAAGGGTGCGAAAGATTGATATGTGTTCATGGGTGATCTGCCTCGTATTTTTGTAAGCAATCAATTACAGTATCCTTTTGGGGGATTAATATGCAACATAAAATTGTTCTGTTGGGCGGCAGACGCCCCGTCTGCCGGCAGGAATGAAAAGCACTCTCTCCATATGATCTATTCGCGAATGTTGTCCCATTATAATGGTTTACTGATTTATGATTTTTCGAAAGCGATGGGCGAAATCGGGAATTGATTTAGCACCATCAATAAATGTGATTACTGCAGACTTATTGATCTTCTGTCCTATCTCAGATAAATTATCAAATACAAATACTCTGTCGCCTTGGGGAGTCCAGCCCGGTAAATAGTTTTCCATGGTTCTTGATCTCATTCCAGTAAGTGTAACATAAATTATAAGCGACTCGTGCGCGGCGTATGTCCACATGCGCCGCGATTGCGCTATTTATTTGTTGCATAGGTCATGATCCGCTATTGTCCGCCGGGGCGGATGACCAAACGCCATTCTTAATCCCGGCCACCCTCCATTATCTCCGCCCACCGCTTCGCGTATTTCCGCGCCTCCTCTTCCTTCCCCCATTCGCGGTACATGGTCATAGTATTGCCCAGAAGGGACATATAGTTTGGATGACCGGTCAGGTTATTTATTTCAAAAATATTCAATGCCTGCTTATACAATGGCTCCGCCTCGGCGTATTTCCCCTGTGCACGATACAATCCCGCGAGATTGTTCAGGCTTGTGGCAAAATCGGAATGATCCTCACCAAGTGTTTCTTTCAGGATCTTAAGCGTCCGCTTATACAACGGCTCCGCCTTGGCGTATTTCCCATGTGCATCATACAATCCCGCGAGATTGTTCAAGTTGATGGCAAAACCCGAATGGTTCGGTCCCAAGGCCTTTTCATCTATCTCAATCGCCTGTTTATACAACGGCTCCGCCTTGGCGTATTTTCCTTGTGCATGATACAATAACGCGAGATTGTTAAGCCGTTTGGCGTAGTTGGGATGATTCTCGCCAATTGTCTGTTTCCCAATCTCGATCGCCTGCTTATACAACGGCTCCGCCTCGGCGTATTTCCCCTGTTCACGATACAATTCCGCGAGATTGTTCAAGTCGGTGGCAAAGCCCGGATGATCCGTCCCCAATGCCTTTTCGTCTATCTCAATCGCCCGCTTATACAACGGCTCCGCCTCGGCGTATTTCCCCTGTGCACGATACAATTCCGCAAGATTGTTCAGACTTGCTGCATAGTTGGGGTGATTCTCACCAATCGTCTGTTTCCCAATCTCAATCGCCTGTTTATACAACGGCTCTGCCTCGGCGTATTTCCCTTGTGCACGATACAATCCCGCGAGATTGTTAAGAAAACCGGCATCATCTGGATGATTCTCACCAAGCACCAGTTTCCTGATAGCAATAGCCCGCTTATACAACGGCTCCGCCTTGGCTAATTTCCCCTGTGACTCATACGACCCCGCGAGATTGTTCAAGCATGTGGCATAGTCGGGGTGATTCTCACCAAGCGTCTGTTTCCCGATCTCAATCGCCCGCTGATACAATGGCTCCGCCTCGGCGTATTTCCCCTGTGCCATATACAATTGCGCGAGATTGTCAATTATTGTCGCTGTATTCGGATGATCCTTGCCAAATGCGGTCTCTGCCATATCACGCGCCTTTTGAAGCACGCGCTGGGCTTCTGTATATAAACCTTGCCGTCTAAGCGTCAGACCGAGGTTATTATAAGAAGCGATATCATCCGGATCGATGTCTATGGCTTTTCGATAATGATCGGCTGCCTCGTCAAGCTTGTATTGCTCCATGTATGCATAGGCAAGGTTGAAATGAAACCCGGATACATCCGGGAAAATTCGTACCAGCGCCACATATGTACTTTCGGCTTCATCATATCTGCCCTCGTCCAATGCCTTTTGCGCCGCCTTAAACTGATCGCAAAGTTGTTGACCGATTGTATCGCATGTCAATCCGCTTGTCTTTTCGATTTCCTCAAAAGTCTTCGGCGGCAAAATCCCCAGCCGCTCATCACGCTCCCGAATTCCTTCATCGATCCATTGCCCAAGATCTTCTTTTGTAGGTGGCGTGGGCGATGGCCAGACTGCAACGATAACACTCACTACTGCGCATATACCCAGGAATGTCAGCACTGCTGGATGCTTAATGAAACTGCCAAGCCTTAGCCCTGCCCTTTTTGAGCGTTTCTCATATTTGAGAATTAGATGCGTCTTGCAGTATAATTCGCCTTTAATAGCATTGTTCTTGCATGGTTTTCCCGATTTCGTGCTTCCCTGACACTTTTGCTTCATATCCAAATCCTATTCCCGACATTCCGACCAGTTCAGCCTTGAGTATGCGATCATCCTCGCGTCAGCCCAAAAGCGGCCCTGCCGCCTGGCGACAGCCAAAAACAGGCTTTTGCCTGCCTGTCACTTTGATGTCGATACCTTGTGATGCCTGTCCCTGCGTGACACTATTTCAAATATACACAATTTCGACATAGAATCAATGTTGATTCCTAAACCGCACTCTATAGTAGAAGACTGGAATGGAGGATGCGATGTCAGTGGCGAGAATACAAAGATGGGAAGGACCCTGCGGAACAGATAATAATTGAACCTGATCATTCAAGGAGATAATACCGATGCGTGCAACCGAAAAGAAAATTCCAGCCAAAGCCAAAGAAAGGAAAAACTATAAATATGAAAAACGAACCTTAAACCATTGCCGCACAACCAAGGCAACCGATTGCGGGGCAGAAAAAGACGCCAGGGAAAGAAATTTCTTTAAAAATGAGCAAACAAAGCCAAATCTCTCGCAACTCCAAGTGCAACATTCCGTTATGGGATATAAAATGAGGACGGGTGTATGTAAAATACATACACTTACCTGCCTCGTGGCTGGCTTGCGTCACCGTCTGCCATCAGGTTTGCTGGCGTACGAAGAGGTACTCCAATCACGGTAGCGAAAAAAAAGGCAGGATCACACGGATCCTGCCCTACAGGTATTTCGGTTGGTCAGCCTGGCGACAGCGAAAGAGTGGCTTCTGCCACCGCGACAGCCAAAACCCGGTCTCTGCCGGTCATTCTGGCGACAGCCAAAAACAGGCTTTTGCCTGGCGACAGCCCAAAAGTGGCCTTTGCCACCGCGACAGCCTAAGAGCGGCCCCTGCCGTCACTTGGGGGCTATCATGTTTTCCGGGCGGACCTTTTCGTCGAATTCCTCGGCTGTCAGCAAGCCCAATTCGACCGCGACCTCTTTAAGGGTCTTGCCGTCGGTATGAGCCTTTTTGGCGATCTTGGCGGCGTTGTCGTATCCGATATGCGGATTGAGCGCCGTCACCAGCATCAGGGTGTTGGCTTTATGGTTATCGATAATGTCCCGGTTCGGCTCGACACCGGCCAGACATTTTTCGACGAACATATTCATGGTCCCGGACAATATGCGCACCGAATGGAGGAAATTGTGAATCATGACCGGCTTGAAGACATTCAATTCGAAGTTTCCGGAAAGACCGCCGACATTGATGGCGACGTCGTTGCCCATCACCTGCGCGCAGACCATGGTCATGGCTTCGCATTGGGTTGGATTGACCTTGCCCGGCATGATGGAACTGCCCGGCTCATTGGCGGGTAATGACAACTCACCGAGTCCGCAGCGAGGGCCGCTGCCCAGCCAGCGGATATCGTTAGCCAGCTTCATGAGCGAGCAGGCCAGAGTCTTGAGGGCGCCGTGGCCGTAAACGATAGCATCGTGCGCGGCCAGAGCCTCGAATTTATTCGGAGCAGTGACAAAATCGAGTCCGGTCAGGCCGGCGATTTTTTCGGCGACCTTGACGGCAAAGTCGCGATGAGTATTCAGGCCGGTCCCGACGGCGGTGCCGCCCTGGGCCAGTTCCTTGAGATATTTCAGGGATTCTTCGACCCGTTCAATGGCGTACTCGATTTGTTGACGGTAACCGGAAAATTCCTGTCCCAAAGTCAACGGCACGGCATCCATAAGATGGGTGCGTCCGACTTTGACGATATCCTTATAGGCTTTTTCTTTTTCGAGCAGAGTGGTGTGAAGCTTTTTCATTGCCGGGAGGAGGCGGTGGGTGATTTCCTCGGTGGCGGCGATATGCATGGCGGTGGGGAAGACATCATTGGAGGACTGGCTTTTATTGACATCGTCATTGGGATGGATCGGCTTTTTGGAACCGAGTTCGCCGCCGGCCATCTCGATAGCGCGGTTGGCGATCACCTCGTTACTGTTCATATTGCTTTGGGTACCGGAACCGGTTTGCCAGACAACCAGCGGGAAATGGTCGTCGAGTTTCCCCTCGATGACCTCATCGGCTGCTTTGCTGATCAGGTCGGCCTTGTCCTGCGGCAGGACGCCGAGATCGGCGTTGGCGAGGGCCGCGCCTTTTTTGAGGATACCGAAGGCGCGGATGATTTCGCGCGGCATACGGTCGTAGCCGATTTTGAAATTTTCAAAAGAGCGCTGCGTCTGCGCTCCCCAATAACGGTCGGCGGGAACCTGTATTTCACCCATAGTGTCTTTTTCGACACGGATTTTTGCATCAGCCATTGCTGTCTCCTTTCACGACCGGGAGGCCGTTGCGATCCCCCGTGAGGGGATCTGTCATAACCAAATATATTTTTGGCGCCGCCCGGCCGGGGTGCGGCCTGAGCGCGTCACTATGATTTCTCTAAATCATGACCCACCTGCTGAACCGACAAAATACAAATTCCCAACCGCCGCGTCAATATGCTACCGGGGAATTACTGTATATTTAATGAGATAAACGGACCAGGTCAGAAATCAGGACGTTTTTTATAAGGCTTCAGTCAATCAGCCGCAGATGTCCTATGCTATTGTATCCCCCGGAATTGCCTGCCGGAGTGAATTTAATTTTGTCATATCCTCGTTCAATGATATTCTCCGGGATGGTGACCACAGTGGTCAAAAAAGTCCCGGGTCGACCGGCGGGGTCCGGTATTACACCCGAGGCTAGTTGTTCACCGGCCAGAATGAACTCGACCCGCAGACCATTATTGGGGTGGCGGCTGAACTCGAATTTCGGCGCATGGCATACCCGGTCCAGAATGACCTCAATACCCTGTGGATGGAAGAAGAAATTGTTGGTATAGATACCTATCACACCCTCATGTCTCGGCTCGCTGATATCTTCGAGGTTGACCTGTATCAGATGAGGAGAGTTGTATTTGTCGATGAGATGATCGTACCAGCCAAGATTGAATTTGGCGATTTCGATAAACCTTGTCAAACCGAATATATCACCCCGGGTCAGGAGGACCAGTTTGTCGTAATATTCGCTCAGAGAGGGATTGTTTATATGGTTTTCTCCGGTGACGATGCTTCGCTTGTATCCGGCCGGAACTAATCTCCCGAAGTGGCCGATTCGATACGACAGGTAAGGGTTCATCGGCAACCGCGCCAGCAGAGGATCGGTGATGGCGTAGATATCAAGAATATAAACCTGCGGTCCGGCATAGAAGCCAACCATACCAACAGCAGCATGGGGCAGGTAAGTCAGTCCATCCCGGCGTGCCTGCAGCCCCTCCTCAATCCAGTGGTGTTGCGGCGTTTTGTCCGATGTTAAGATATTCATCAGGCCGTGAGTTGGAATATACCAGTCACGCTCCTGGACCACGCCATGACGGATATTATCATAATTCCCCTTGTCGTCATTACTGGCATAAACCGGGGAGTCCTGCGATGTTAATCCCGTGACGAGAATCAATCCCGCCCACAGAACCAGCAATACCGCCGGAATTTTCCGGTATTGACTTAGAAGCACTACCGCAGTGAGAAGCGGCGCGGCCAGATATCGTCCAGCCATGAAGCATCCGCCGATGTTTATTATATACAGCAGGTAAAGAAATACAGCGATGGCAGGCATCATCAATCTTCGTTGACGAACGACAAAGGGGAAAATTATCCCGCTGAGGATAACAATAACCGTGACCGGGTCGGTCCGGAGCGAATAAATAATGTATTGCAGCCCCTGCTGCCATACCTCTATTTGACCCAGACCGGTGCTGAGTTTGGCATAGGCGGTGTTGGGGAAGGGGAAGCCGTAATATATGAGAGAAAATAATTCCCACGAGATAAGGGGAGTGAAACCGATCAGGGTAACGACAATAGCCTTTCCGCCGCGGTTTGACCAGAAAACATATACCAGCATGGGAAGGAAAAGCAAAATCGTATCCAGCCGATTGACAGCGCCTAAAGAGGCGATTAGAGACAGAAGCCTCAGGGTCCGAAGATCATGTTTTCTTTTGAAATAAATGTATAAAAACAAGGCCATGATCAGAAAGGTAAGGGGGTTTTCCAATCCCGAGGTGGAAAAATCGATAAAAGCCGTCGAGAGAGACAGGGCCAGCAATCCCAGTATCGCCGTTGAAGTTGTGCGGGCGATTTTGAAAGCAAAAAAAGATACTACCGCCAGAGAGAGGACGATTGAGATTATCATGACGGTAAAATAGACTTCACTGGTAATGGCATAGAAGGGAGTGATCAGAAGTACCCACAGGGGATGAGTAAACGCCTGAACCCGTTCGGCGACATTCCATGTCAGGCCAAAGCCGTTGACGAAATTATCGACCGTCCTCAGGGAGATATAAGCATCATCACACAGCCAGGCGCTGCGGAGGAGGATTATGGCAAGAATGAATAGGAGTATTACCTGAAATACGGGTAAGTATGCAATTTTTATTTTTCGCATTTGTGATTAGCCTATCCGTTATTACTAATATAGGCCATATATATCAACTCATGAATGTTTTTGGCCAATTTCATACAAAACCTCGATCAAATCTACAGTTTTCGGCTGCTTGCTGTATCTTTCCTCAAAAGCAGGAAATATGATTCCGCAAGATTTAATCATAAAAGCCATTATAATTTCCAAAAAAGAAATAGTACCTAAGCAAATCCATTTTTCTTCGTCCTTTGATGTAATAGAATGAAGTTGAACCATACTCCAATAGGATGAATGCGCATAACCACATATTATAGAATAAAAGTGTTTAAAGTTGGAGCCATTTAATCCTGCCGCAACGGCCAGTTTTTCCCATGAAAGCCGTTTACCATTTGTCGCATCCCACAATGGCCACTCGCCTCGATCCAACAGAATCCTTTTTTGCTTATCTGAAAATTCAGGGAAGTGTTTATTCTGCTGAATTAGCTTTTTAAATCGGTCCAATTCCAGAAGCATTTTTTGATGCTGCTCTCGCCCCCATTCCGTAAGGGGCTCTAACTCCTTTTTTGTGCTTAAATCTTTTATACACCATGCATAATATCTTAATAGGCATTCTTCCGTCGATTTAGGGGATACGAAATTATAGTGAAAAACGAGAAACGACTCCATTGCACATCGTGTGAGAGTATTGATTGAAGCCCCATCCAAATATTTGATACTTAGTGCAGGTATATCAACTCCTTTAGCTAATTGATAAACAGATGTACAATGCAAAAAGTGTTTTAGAGTTAAACCCTCTATGGCATGAACCAATTCAGCATTATCAATTGTACAAGGCCCTCTATCGTTGCCGAATGATTTTAAAACATGCAATAGCGTTAGGAAATCGGATAGTTTTAAATCTAGTTTTTGAGTTAAGTCCACTCATCCCCCCAGTATCTGCTTAAGAAATTGGCCGGTGTATGATTTTTTGACTTTGGCAATTTCCTCCGGCGTGCCGGTCGCGACTATCGTGCCGCCATCGTCGCCGCCCTCGGGGCCGAGATCAATGATATGGTCGGCGGTTTTGATAACATCAAGATTGTGTTCGATCACCAAAACGGTATTACCCCGCTCCACCAGAGTTTGCAAAACATTCAAAAGCATTCGGATGTCTTCAAAATGCAAACCGGTGGTCGGCTCGTCAAGAATATAGATGGTCTTGCCGGTGGCGATCTTGGACAGCTCAGTCGATAGCTTCACCCGCTGCGCCTCACCTCCGGACAGGGTCGTCGCCTGTTGGCCGAGGTGGATATATCCCAGCCCGACGCTTTTTACAGTCGTCAGTTTGCGTTTGATCAGCGGAATATTGGTGAAGAAATCGAGCGCCTCATCGACGGTCATATCGAGAACATTGGCAATGTTTTTTCCCTTGAAGGTAATCTCCAGGGTCTCACGATTATACCGTTTTCCTTCGCATACCTCGCAGGGAACATAAACATCGGGCAAAAAGTGCATCTCGATTTTCTTGATTCCGTCACCCTGGCAGGCCTCGCATCGGCCGCCTTTGACATTAAATGAAAACCGCCCCGGCAGATACCCTCGCGCCTTCGATTCCGGCAGGTTGGCAAACAGGTCACGAATCGGCGTGAAGGTTCCGGTATAAGTTGCCGGATTGGATCGCGGTGTCCGCCCGATCGGTGACTGATTGATATCGATCACCTTGTCGAAATGTTCCAGCCCTTTGATACTTTCGTATGGAAGCGGCGCCTGTCGGGAGTTGTAAAAATTGCGAGCCAAAATACGATAAAGAGTCTCATTGATCAGAGTCGATTTACCCGATCCGGAAACGCCGGTGATGCAAATAAATAATCCGAGCGGTATCTCAACGGTAACATCGCGCAAATTATTGCCGGAAGCTTTGATCAATTTTAAATGCTTGCCGTTGCCGTTGACCCGTTTTTTCGGAATAGGGATTTTCTTTTTCCCGGATAAATACAATCCGGTCAATGATTTTGAATTTCGTTTGATCTGTGCCGGTTTTCCCGCGGCGACAATTTCGCCGCCCTTTTTGCCCGCGCCGGGACCGAGGTCGACGACATAATCGGCCGCCATAATCGTGTCGCGGTCATGTTCCACTACCAGGACGGTATTGCCGAGGTCGCGCAGTTCGGTCAATGTAGAAAGCAGGCGATGGTTGTCGCGCTGATGTAATCCGATCGACGGTTCATCGAGGATATAGAGCACTCCCACCAACCGCGATCCGATCTGTGTCGCCAGCCTGATTCGCTGCGCCTCACCGCCTGACAACGTCGCAGCAGGCCGCGATAAGGTCAAATAATCGAGCCCGACATTGACCAGGAAACCGAGTCGTTCTCGCAATTCCTTGAGTATCTGCCGCGCGATCAATTCTTGTGTTTTGGTCAGCTTCAACTTTTCAAAGAATCGCTTGCTCTCCTTGATCGACATATCGGTCAATTCCCGGATGTTAATGTTGCCGACCAGGATCGAGAGCGCTTCCTTTTTCAGGCGGGTTCCCTCACATTCGGGGCAGGGCGAAATCGACATGAAATTTTCGATCCATGACCGGATACCATCCGATTCGGTTTGCCGGTAACGGCGTTCCAACTGCCGCACGACACCCTCGAACACCGCCTCATAATCGCCCGAACCGCGCCCATTGGCATGCTCATAATGAAAATGTATCTTTTCCCGACCAGATCCAAACATGATCGCATGCTGGACCTTTTTCGACAGCTTTTCAAACGGCGTCGTCAACTTGAATTTAAAGTGGTCGGCGACACCTCTCAGCATATACCTATACCAGTTGGCCGAATCGGAGGCCCAGGGAACAATGGCGCCTTCCAAAATCGACTTTGCCATATCCGGCACCACCAGGCCGGGATCGACCTCCATTTTGGTGCCGAGACCGCTACAAACCTCGCAAGCGCCATAGGGGGAATTGAATGAAAACAAACGGGGCGTCGGTTCCTCATACGAAATATTGCAATCTAGGCAGGCGTATTGCTCGGAAAAGAGATATTCCTTATCGTTAGCCTGAATGATGACGGTTCCGTTGGCGACCTTGAGCGCCGTATCGATCGAATCGGCCAATCTCCGGGCCGAGCGGGGTTTGATCACCAGCCGGTCGACAACCGCCTCGACCGTATGCTTTTTCTTTTTCTCAAGTTCGATTTCGTCGTCGACTTCATAAATTTCGCCATCGACCCGCAGCCGAACAAAACCCTGCTTGCGGGCATCGTCGATAATTTCCCGGTGTTCCCCTTTGCGGCCCCGCACCAGCGGCGCCAGGACAATTATCTTGGTGCCCTCATCAAACGACATAATCGAATCGACAATCTGAGTCACTGATTGCTGAGTGATCGGTTTGCCGCATTTGAAGCAATGCGGAATACCGATCCGGGCGAAAAGCAGCCTCAGGTAATCGTAAATCTCGGTTACTGTACCGACTGTGGAGCGGGGATTGCGGCCCGAGGAACGCTGTTCGATCGAAATCGCCGGGGAGAGGCCCTCGATAAAATCGACATCCGGCTTTTCCATCAGGCCCAGAAACTGCCGGGCGTAGGCCGAGAGCGATTCGACGTACCGGCGCTGCCCTTCGGCATAGATAGTATCGAACGCCAGCGATGATTTGCCCGATCCGGACAATCCGGTGATGACAGTTAATTTGTTGCGGGGCAGTTTGATAGAGATATTTTTCAGGTTATGTTCCCGCGCCCCTTTTATATATAGATACTGCGATTCAGCCATGTTGTTCCTTATTCATTCAGCGTTATCCGCCGTGGCAGACCAAGACCTGCCGCAACATAGAATTATGGTCAATTTCTATTGTAGGGGCGGCTCGTGACAGGCAAGGGCCTGGTTGCCGCCCTGGGCCGTTCACGAACGGCCCCTACAAAGTCGGATCGATTTTATAAGCATCACTTCCGCCCATAAAAACAGGCTTCTGCCTGTGCCCGAACTGGGAAATATACGACAAAAACCAACCAGCGGCAAAGATTATTTGATTTCCACCGATCCGACCGTGTTTGAGCCGCAATTCCTAATTTCGTTTATAAGATCAGGTGTTTTTAATAGAATGGGAATCACATATCACAGGCGAAGCCTGTTTTTGGCTGTCGCGCGGATGACCATGCTTCGTGCCCGGTCCGCCGCGGCGGATCCTCATCTGCCGGGCCATGCGGCACATGTGGACATGTGGCGTACACTCCATTGTGGTAGAATCACTTCTCAGGAGTCAGGGTTTTACTCAAAATCACACTACGGTAGTTGGTGAGGTCCCAGTCGACGTGTTCGATGAAGCGGTAGCCGAGTTTGGTATACCATTCGATCAGGTGCGGGGCTTTTTCCGAGGTGTTGAGGCATATTTCGGGAAAACCTTTGGATTGGGCATGATCCTCGACAAATTTCATCATCCGCGTCCCGATGCCGTTTTCCTGATATTCGGGATCGACCGCAAACTGGCCGAATTCACAGACATCGTCTCGGTCCAGCCAGGGCGACCCGCCGATAGATTCAGGCGGATAGAAATTAATCGTCCCGATAATTTTGTCCTGATAAACAGCAACAAAGCATTCCCCATGAGATATCCGCTTGCGGGTCATGTCGGCATCCTGATGCGTTGCCATATACCTCAGTCCCATATCGCCCAGGACCTTGTAGCCACGATGCAGCAGGTCGGTCAATTCCTCGATGGAATCGGAGTCATCAAGCGGCCTTATTATTATATCATCAGGAGTTATGCGCATACGGCAAGATAATACTGCATTTGATGAATGTCCAGATCGGCAGGTCGATAAAGCCGCGCCATTGCATAAAAAAGTCGCGGCGAACATCCTTGTCCGCCGCGTTTTTATATTAAGACACATCCCTTTGTCGATTGAGGGGTCTAATCCTTATACGATATACCACCCTCCGGGATGCAATAATTATATACTGATTAGAAAATTGACCGCTGCGACCGGAATTTCTTATCAGGCCCTCGCCGATTCATACGTTTCAAGAGCTTCATCTTCAGCGCCATAATCGAAATCTTTAGGATCGATTTTATCGGGCGGATTGTTTCTCTCCCATTCAATCGTCCTGATCATCGCCTCCTCGAATTTGACCGGATTGACGAAGCCGAGTTCATTACCGATACGGCTGGTGTCGCACTCCATATGCTGCTTAAAATTATACTCCGATCGCAGAGGTTCCGGGAGATCGTCATCGGGCATGGTCACAATCCGTCCCGGCCATCTGACACATCGGGCGATTTTCTCGATCCAGGCCAGTTCGGTCGAAGTATGCTTCTCGCCGACATTGTAAATCTGTCCGGCCGCTTTGCCATTGACAATCGCCATGCAAATCGCCGCCGCGACATTTTCGACATAACCCCGCGTCCACTTCCATTCCGCCATCATCTCATCCAGAAGAATGATCGGCCGACCGTCGTCCATCCGTTTCAGATACTCGTGAAGCCGGTGCTGACGGTCGTTTTTGCCAAAGACCATCGGCAGGCGCAGTATTGTCCCGCGAAAATCAGACTGGTTCATCACGATCTTTTCCACCGTGATTTTATCGAAATTCTCACCATGAGGTTGATTGCTGGTCCTTAGCGGCGAATCCTCCGTGAAAGGAGTTTCCATGATCGGGCCTTTTTCGGTGTTCCACAAAACGCCGTAACCGCGATAAACGTCCATACTACTGATAGCGACCACGCGCGGAACAATGCCCCGGAATGTATCCACCAGCAGACGGGCGTCGAATTCGGTAAAGGGGAACATATCAAGGATCAGGTCGGGGCGGAAGCTTTTAAATTGTTCACGGAAAGAGACCAGATTGGCCCGATCACCCAAAATATGGCGAGCGCCGATCGTCCGTTCATCGCTGGTTTCGCCACGATGAAAAACAGTTATATCATGCCCCTGGCGCAAAAGCTGGCGGACCACTTCCGGGCCGATAAACCTCGTTCCACCGATGATAATTACCCGCATAATCATTCCCTCATTCTTAAGACGGCGGGGTCTTTCAGGTAGTCATTAAATTTATACGAAGGTCTCTATAATAGGTTACGCGGCGGACCGGTTACTTTCAGCGATTATTTCATTCTGTAGAATAATTGATCAATCGACTTTAATATCGGTCCAGCCGAGCCAACTGATCTGAAAATCAAACCAGGCAACGGTTTCATTCTGCCCGTCGATATTGAGATGATTTTCAATTTCACCCCAGCCAGCCGAGATCGACATAAATAAATGATCGCGAGTATACTGAGTCAGCGGCACATATCCCCGTAGTCTGACGGCGGCGAGCGCCGCCTTTTCGACTACTCCGGTAGGAAACGGTTCGCTGTAATCACCGGCGGCCAGGTACCAGGGTTCGTCCCAGGGCTTATGGATCGAACCCTCGCCCTTACGGCGATAAGCCAGTTCCAGCTCAGCGAAGATGACCTTCTCAGGCCAAAAGCGGGCCGAAATCGAAACCGAATCGGCGTCGGGGCCCAGAGGGTGACCGAGGAGTTTATTCCGATATAGATAGCGATTGCGCGGATCGCGCTGATGATAAGTCCGGTTGGTCAGGCGAACATATTCAATTTTAAGATCGGGAATAAGTGAGGCGATTTTCCCGGCTTTGAACAGGCCAAGCATAAAACCGATTTCGTTCGGTTCCAGGTCGCCCTGCGATTTATCGTCGATCTGGAAATCATCGACAATCAACTGCCCATAGAAATTTGTTCCCCGGCCAGGCATAAAGGAAAAATCGACACCGAGAATTGTATTGTCATCCTCATCCTCATTGAGCTGCGCGCCGTGGAAAAACTGCAAGGGATTTAAGTAATACAGCTCAGGCGGACGTCCTTCGCCGCCGTAGAGCACCGTTTCAAACAACCCCAGGCGGAACCGTCGATGAAGTTTCAGGTCCAACCGGTGCCCGACCAGGTAACGGTTATCATTGAATGTTCGATCCGGAAACCGTAGCGAATCGAGTGCATCCGGCTGACTGCCGTCGAGGCGGGCGAAGAGAAAATTAAACGACAGCAGGCGCGTCTGAAAAGACGCCGAAAAAAGATCGAGCGGCTCGGCAGTTTCCGAAAGCAAGAGGTTGACACGCTGCGGACCCCAGAAAACGCGGACACGTCCCAGGGTCAGTGAAATTTTGTCTTTCCTGAAAAACAACGCCGCCGTTTCAATATCCCCGGCGAGGCCGCGATATTTCTTGCCGGTATAATCAGGGTCGATCGCCCGCGCTCGGTCGAGGTTAAAGAATGTAAGCGCCCCGAAGTATTTTCCGGGCCGGTAGGCGAAACCGCCGATTATCGACGGTAGATCATTCGGCCGCCGACCGCGGACCGCTCGATATGTTTCCGAACTGATGGTGTAAAGGCGCATTCGATTGTCAGTTGTTGCCGGTTCAATGGCCTGATTATCATCCGATGTTGAACAAATATCCAGCATCCGAAATGAGGCCGAGGCGATGCCATGATTCAGTTTCCTGGCGGTGTTGACGTAGTAAGGCCCAACCGGTGGTAACGATGATATTTCACCGGATATTACTCCGGTACGATAAAATATATCATAATCAAAACCGAACTGATTCCCGCCCAGGGGATAAATTGTTTCCGCCGGGGTCGATGAGTAGAGGCCGATCAGAAAAGCCAGAGACAACACATATGACCTAAACGATTTCATCTTGATATCTTTGCCTACGAGGCGCCTTCTTTTTTGAATACGGCCGGAACGGTTTTCATCAGTATCTTGGCATCCAGCCACAATGACCAGTTGTCGATATATTCCAGATCGAGTTTCATCCAGTCTTCAAAATCGATATTATTGCGCCCGTTAACCTGCCAGAGGCAGGTCAGCCCCGGCTTTACCGTCAGCTTTCTTCGCTGCCAGTGGTCATATTGGGAAACCTCCTTCGGCAATGGCGGACGAGGTCCGACCAGCGACATATCCCCTCTGAGCACATTGAAAAACTGGGGTACTTCATCAATCGAGGTTTTCCTCAAAAATGCCCCGACCCGGGTGATACGCGGATCGTTTTTCATCTTAAAGGTCGGTCCGTTCATTTCATTCCGGTTGGCAAGTTGATCCTTGAGCGCCTCGGCATTGCGTACCATGGTTCTGAATTTCAGCATGGTGAACGGTTTGCCGTTGCGGCCGGCTCGGGTTTGCTTGAAAAACACCGGCCCGCCGTCCTCCAGCTTGATCGCGATTGCGGTCGCCAGAGTAATCGGGATGGAGAGGACGATTCCGATAAAAGAGCCGATTGAGTCGATCACCATTTTCATGCTCAATTGCATGCGGTCATCCGGGGCCGAGGAATACATTACCACCGGAAAGTCCATAAAACTGGTCGAACTCGGTCGGGAAATCGGATGGAAATAAATATCGGACATCTGACAAATAGTCACACCCATCTCTTCAGCCACGGCGAAAGCGTGGCTGGTCAAAGGCAGATCGTTGTTCTCAACCGCAATAATCAGAAAATCAACCTGGTTGTGGGCGATGATTTCCGCCAAGCCATCGGGATGACCGATGAGCGGAATGTCCCGATAGCGCCACAACTCGGCGCGCTGATAATCAAGAAAACCGAGGATATGCATTCCCCAGTTCCGATTATCGGTTATCCTGTCGGCGACCTCTTTGGCCCGTGAACCGGTGCCTATGATAATAACATTGCGATTGGAACGGCCGCGAAGACGGTAAAAACTTAAAAGCCCCATCAATATCATGCGGGACATAGTCAGCAGAATGGCGTCGGCTGCAAAAACGGCGATCATCATATCAGGCGAGATATCTATCCCGATAAAATATACAGCGGCAATAAAGGCTGTGAATGATTTTAGCAGAGCCCAGTATAACTCCTTGAGGACCTGCATCACCGACTTCATCCGATAAAAGTATGATCCCGCCGGTCCATAGAGGAATGCGGTCCAGACCAGAAGAGTGATAATAAACAGCAGCCCCGTAAACTGTGCACTTAAATCCGGCTTATAAGCCAGAATCATGGTCAGAAGGGCCGCATGGGTCAGAAGGATATCACCCAGAAGATTGATTCGTCGCCAGGTTTTCTGTCGATCACGAAGCATTAACGGCCGTCTCCCGGGTTTATTTCCGCGGATGATGCGGCATGGTCCGGCTCGAATTGTTGAAAGAATTTTTCAAAGGTATCGACAATGTGTTCCAGGTCAAGAATAGTCAGATACTGATGACATGCCAGGCAAAACGCCTGAGTATCGAGGCAACTCATAGTCTGGTGCCCATCACATTCATCGTCCGCAATCGAGGGGGAACTATCCTTTTCCGAGGCGATAAACGAAAACGCCGAACTGGTTTCAATCCCGGCTTCGTTAAGCATTTTTCTGAATGATAAAGCGTCAAAGAGTTTATTGTCTTTAATCCTGATCGTATATGCGAGGTAGAGGGCGTTGTCGACCATGGCCGGTAATTCCAAATATTTTTCGTATGGCTGCAGATGGAAATTAAGAAAACGCACATTTTCTCGACAAGCGATGACCAGCTTATCGGCCATCTTCGTCTCTACGGTTTCATGATCCTGAGCTGATTCATTGAGCTTGACCGGCCCCGTATCGCGAATAGAAGATCGCGCGCGCCGGGCTCTATGCAGGTCAATCGGTGGTTTTCGCGAAAGGCTCATATGGTACTCTCCTGGTGTTCGGTCAATGATGAAGAATCGGAGCCCCATGGGGTCGGCGGGGCATAAAGTTCCAGATCATTTTCCACCATGATGCGGATCATTTCCTCGAATGAGACCTCCGGCTCCCAGAGCAGTTTGCGCCGGACATAGGAGGTGTCGCCCTGCATGGCAATAGTGGAATGCGGATCGACCTGATCGGTTTCGATCCGGACATAATCCCGCCAGTTCAATTGTACCGCCTCGAAAGCACAGCGGCAAAAATCTTCAAGGGAATGGGTTTGGCCGGTAGCGATAATGTAATCATCCGGTGTGGCATTTTGCAGCATCATCCAGAAAGCACGCACAAAATCTCCGGCGAAGCCCCAATCGCACCGTAGGTCGAGGTTGCTTAAGGTCAGCTTTTCCTGCAGGCCGAGTTTTATCCGCGCTGCTGCCTGCGTAATTTTGCGAGTTATGTATTCTTCCGACCGCCGGGGGGATTCATGATCGAAGAGAATCCCACAGCAGGTTTTCAGTCCGTATTGATGCCGGTAGGCGACTGTCATCCAGTGAGCGTACAATTTGGCTATGCCGAACGGTGACGAGGGATAAAATGGCGTCCGCTCCGTCTGTGGGCATTCGGTTATCCGCCCGAACATCTCGGCCGTTGAGGCCTGGAAAAATCGGATGTCGGAATCGACCAGCCGAATCGCCTCCAAAAGGCGCGACACACCCAGGGCATGAACCTGGCCGCACACCACCGGATGTTTCCATCCGATCCCCGGCTGCGTGTGAGCCGAAAGATTATAAATTTCGTTCGGCCTGACTTCTTCGATCAGATTGATCAGCGACATCTGATCGAGCAGGTCGGCCGGGTGCAAATGCAGACGATGCACTATATGATGGATTCGCTCCAAACGCGGTGTTGATGAATGGCGAACTGTGCCATGTACCTCATACCCGCGCGATAAAAGGAATTCAGCCAGATATGATCCGTCCTGACCGGTGATTCCTGTTATGATCGCTTTCATCGTAAACTCCTCATAACTCACTGTTTCGTTCAGCCACTTGCTTCACTTATTGATTTAGCAATCGTGATGCCAAAAGGTGGCCTTTCGGGTATCGCGTAAGAGCATGCCAGTCATTGAGATATAAAAGCGAGGGAGGTCGTCGCATGAGGGTGTGCGATAGTCCGGCTGTTTTTTCCGAAAACAGTGGAAGAGTTTTCCCGATTCCCAAAATTGAAAAATGAAACTCAGATGAAAGCGGTGATTGATTTACTGGAGGGATTGGAAATATGTAGCATCCTTGGCCGCATATGAGAATATTATTGTCTGATCAAGGGAGTTTTTTCCCGAACCGTCGTTTTTATACGGTTGATTGCCGTCTTGGTACGGGGAAAGGCTGCCTCAACGTCGTGACGCAGATTTTCATATTCACCTTTGCCATCACCATCAATCGCCTGCAGCGCCAGATGGCGGACGATTAGAATGAAAGTCATGATTACGAAGGTGATTAATCCGGAAAAGATGATCAGATTGCGACGAAAAGGCCCCGACTTTATAGTCGGCATTGACGGCGCATCGAGAATCCTGATAACCGGAACATCCTTTTGTGCTTCCAGTTTGGCCATTTCATGTTCCTGCGCCAGCAGGGTGTAGGTTGTGGAGCGTGCGTCGACTTCTCTCTGCAACTGTCCCTGTTCCTTCATAATTTCAGGACTTCCGGAGATGGCCCAGTCGAGATTGGCTTTACGGAATGATTCCAGGGCATCCTCAGCCCCCTGCATTTCCTGCTTGACAGTCGTCAGTTGGCGAGAAAGATATTTCTCATTATCACGGGCCGACGAACGGCGTTTATTGCGATTGAAATCTTCGAGTTGCAGCAGGTAATTGCTTAAGATCGCCTGCGATAATGCAGGGTATTGGGTCTCGACGCCAATGCGGATTTCGCCGGTCTGGTTATCGGAATTTATCGAGGTAGCATTTCTCAAGGCGGCGCGAAGGCGATCCCGGTTTTCAATTTCGAAATACTCAGTTGGCAATACCGCCATGGTTTGCGATTTATCGATGAACGTATACTTTTCATTCAAAACGGCATCCACGATCAGATTGGAACTCAGGATAACCGGGTAAAGGGCCGATGAATTCTCATCGGGGCTACTCAAAGCGCCTCCGAGGCCAACCAGATTTTTAAGAGCCGAAAAATTATTACTTTTGCCCGACGGCAAAATGGTCGCGGTTGAGGTGTACAGGTTCGGCAGCAGCAGCAGATAGGTTGCCGTTAAAACCGTAACGGCAATGGTTACGCCAAGAACGAGACGGCGCTTATCAAAGATAACTCGAGCCAATTCAAAAAGGTTGATATCAAATCGATAGGGGGCGGTAGTAGCATTGTCGACCGGATCGAAATCCTGATTATTGCCTTTGAGTGTAACCTTTCTTGACATCGAGTATCTCCTATGGTTTACCTGTCTAAGGTAAATCAAATGCTGTGCCACCAAAGCAATTATTCAAAATAAAAAGGACCATACATATCAATGGGTTATACCTGTTATCTCGGCTGTGCGTGTGATCCATGCAGGTTATGTAATTGAAGCGGAAAATTTTTCCGCATGGGACCGAAAATAAGTCTCTTCAACGCTATGCGGTCGTCGAAAATGTTCAGCCGCCGCCTGCTCCACAAATTGTCTGAATTGTTCACGGAAAGACTCCGCAGAAAAACGCATCGCATTGGCCCGGATTCTTTCCGGTTCAAACCAACTCCCTATCTTTTCAAAACGTTCGACGGCGTCAATTAAAGCGCCCGCTTCCTGTTGATGGAAGAAAACTCCGCTTTCGCCATCGGCGATAATCTCCGGAGCGGCTCCTTTGCCAAAAGCGATAACCGGCGTACCGCAGGCTTGCGCTTCGACTACCGCAATACCAAACGGCTCAGCCGATGAAAACAGGAATGCCCGCGCCTTTTTGACATATTCATTGACGATTTCGCTGTTGCGAAAACCGAAAAATTCGATATTGGCTCCAGCGGTCGCCCGCAGTTTTTTCATGTCCGGCCCGTCGCCGAGTATAACCAGTTTCTTCTCCGGCATCCGATTGAAGGCTTCGACGATCAGGTCGATCCGTTTGAACGGAACCAGTCGTGACACGGTCACATAATAATTTTCCTTCTCCTGCTGTAATTTGAAATTATCGACCTCGACCGGAGGGTAGATGACCTCCGCCTCACGCCCGTAAAGCTTGGCAATACGACGGGACATATACTCCGAATTGGCGATATAGCGATCGACCCGGTTGCCCGAGGCGGCGTCCCAGTTGCGTATATAGTGCATAACCGCTTTCGCGATCACCCCTCGCATTCCCCGATGCAAACCGGCGCTACGGAGATAATGATGGTACATATCCCAGGCATAAACCATGGTATTGTTGATATAGGAGAGATGCAGTTGATCGGAGGTGGTTAAAACACCACGCGCGACGGCATGGGATGACGAGATGACCAAATCGTAATCGCTGAGGTCGAACTGCTCTACCGCTATCGGCATCAACGGAAGATATGAGCGATATTTCGATTTCGCCCACGGCATTTTCTGCAAAACCGACGTAGTCGGATGTTTACCCAGAATATGCCCTCTTTGATCGTCATTGAAGAAATCACATAGCGTGAACAGGTCTGCATGAGGGAACAGTTTCAATATCTGTTCCAGGACCCGCTCAGCCCCTCCGTAGGTTACCAGCCAGTCATGCACGACAGCAATTTTAAGATCACTGAGGCTGACGTAATTATCGTCAAATCGATGCACTCTGTTTTCATTCCCTCGGACGTTTAACTTAAGTCTCCTAGACATCCATGTCTCCTGACTTTATGCCACCAAGAGATAAGCAAAGTCGATGCCGCCTGCGAAAGATTTCGGAAAAAGGATTGCTGCACAATTAACACATTATGGGATAACAGGATAGGATGTGATGCCGACTTCCCCGGTTCGTACCGCTTTTGTATCCAAATTAGCCGATCGGAAAAATATTCCGCTTGTTCGCCGATTTCAGACTAAGTCACACTCGGTCAGGATTGCCGATGTGACCATTAATCTGAGATGGATAAGCTCTTTACCACAGAGTAAAATTGACTGGCCGATTTGCGCCAACTGAAGATTTTGGCCCGTTCGTATCCCGCCGCAATTAATTGCCCGCGAAGTTTGGGGTCATCCATTACAAGGGCGATTTTCCCGGCGATATCTTCAAGGCTGTGAGGATCGCAGTAAATCGCCGCCTCCCCGCATACCTCATGATGGGGAGGGATATCGGATACAATCACCGGGCATCCGCAGGTCATCGCTTCCAGCGGCGGCAGACCGAATCCCTCATATAGCGAGGGATATATAATTGCCGTGGCATGCCGGTAGAGAGATTTCAACTCTCCGTCAGTCACATATCCCAGGTTATGTACATGATCCGGCAACTTTACCGTATCATCACCGAAAACTCGCGGGTTAGTGCCGCCGGCAATAACGATTTCAAAATCAATCGGTCCCATTTTTTCAATGGCCCCCATGACGGCATTGAAATTCTTACGCGGGCTGAGGCTGCTGACCGCCAGCAGAAATGGCCGGTCAGACAGGCCGGCCCTATCGATGATATAATCTTCGGCGACAGTTTCGACAATATGTTCGCGGCCGAGAGGAATAGTCTCTATTTTTGACGGATCAATGCGGATATGACGAGTAAGTTCTCTACGGGAAAAATCAGAATCGGTCAATACCCGCCGTACGATTTTACCCAGACTGAAAAGGAGGAAGCTATACCAGGTTCGAAAAGCGAGAGAATACGACTCCGGAACGACCAGAAATCCGGCATCATGAATAGTAACGATCTGGTCTCTTTTCAACAGCGGAGCGGTGTTGCAGAGACTGGTCAAAATGCCGTGCCGGGCATGCCAGGGAAGTTCGATCTGCTCCCAAAGATGTCCTGATAACCGTCCCACCCGTCGCAAAGCAATATGTTTTAGATTCAGAGTGCGAGTAAGATTGTGAGGAGTAAGAATGATAAAATTAAGCTGTCTGGCATCGATTTCACCGGAAGCGATCAGAGCATCCAAAGTTTTGACCAGTTGTTCGGCATAGCGCTGAACGCCGGTGGCTTCCTGACTGAGAAAGCGGCCGTTGATGTAATAATCTTTCACACAGTCACGATAATTTCCATATAAAAATATAGCAAGTAGAAAATATTCCGCACAAAATCTGCAGATTTTATTTGCCCGGCATCCGTTGAATAAAAGTGTTGTAATTTCCCCATAAAACAGATAATTTGGGGTCGATAATCTACGATATTTTCAAGGCGATGCTATGATTGGGCAGAACCGTATCGGGTTTGGTGAATCGGCTTATTATTTAATAGTGGTATTTTACGGACTGGCTTTTCTTCTTCAACAATATGTTCACCTTCAGGATTATGCGCAATGGGTATATTCCGGGGTGATTCTCAACGGCAAACTCCTGGGATTATCATTGCCCGCATATTCCTGTCGGCTTTATCCGGTGCCGAACTCATTGACAACCGTTTTTATCGCTGTCTTGTTATTCATCTTTAAGGCCGGCTTCGCGGCCAAACTGCTGGTTGTGTTGTATCTAAGCCTGTTCGCGTGGATAGTCATGGCCGTTAACAAACATCTTTATCCGGGTCAGCACGTGCAAAAAAGCTTGATTATTCTTTCGACGGTGATCATATCATCATCTTTTTGGAATGGATACATGAATTACCAGTTGGCCCTGCTCATATTTGCCGGGTACTATCTTATTCGTCTAAAAGGTCGGGATTCACTGTTTATTACTACCGTTTTCGGCATCGCTATCTTTTTCTCTCATGCGGTCGTGTTTGCAGTATTTTTCATTTATGTTTTCTATTGCCATTTCAGCCTGAGAAGTCCCGATCGCCGCTTATTTGCTTTGTTGCCGCCGGCAGCATTGACTATCTGGTATTTGTACGAAAACTTTCTCCGTGGCGGTGGGGGAGATGGTATGGCCTTGACTTCGCCTATAAACGAAGGATTGGTAAACCTCGCCATGTATAAAGTCTATACTTTTTTAAAGGCGGGGCCTTTTCAAAATTTCATTTTGCCCAACAAGGAAAGCTATCTTGAAGGAAGTAACGGCATATATTATCTCTTTATATTTACCAGTGCCGTCTTTCTTATCTTGCTATTTCTTAACATTGCCCACGGGCTGTACAAAAAATCGACCGGAAAATCGAGGCCTGACGGAGATGCTGTTTTCTTTGCAATTGTTTTTTTGTCCTATCTTTTTTTCCCGCCCAAATTGCTCGGTGTGGTCAACCTCGGCGAGCGCCTTATGATGATCGGATTAATGTTCCTGCTATTTCGAGTCACTTTCAATCGCCGTCTGCTTTCAATACCGGTGATGATTGCGGTGATGTTCACGGTATATAATATTGTTTTTTTATCGGTCGGTGATCGGACCGGCGTCAGACCGGTTCAATCGGGAGAATCGCAAATGCCGGAGACCCGGCGGCTATCGAGGGAATTTCAATCGCTTTACACCGTCACACAACATAAGTACCTTAATCACAGGATTTTCGAGGGCGCGGATCACTATCGAGCCATAGACGAGGGCGATTTCACAAAAGGCGTTTTTCCTACCGGTTTAATAGTATATCATAGTGAAGCACCGTAAATTATTTGTCCAATCGTCGGATCTATCATTGCCATGTAAAATGTAATTGATTTGGGAGAAGAACCGATGGCACAATGGTGGATTAATTTTCGATTCGTGAACCGGTCATGAAGGCGGGGAATTCGAGAACGGCAATCACCGCCAGCTTTACTATTAACCCGAGTGTCAGAAGAATGGTAAAATTCCCGCTGAAGAGGGTCGCCACGAAGGGAATGATTATTAGCATGGCAATTATCGCCCTGAGGGCATGGCGGTAGCGGATGGAGTAGTAGAAATAATAAAGCAAGGTGAAAAATAACATCCCGGCCAGAAACTGTATTGCAACGGCCACACCATAAGGGAAAGTAGCGATCAAAATCGCCGGATAAGTGTGCGTATAAAGATACCCGCGGTCAAATATCTCGTAAGCCTTCTCCGGCCCGAGGGTTTTGACCATGATGTACCTCATCCCGACCTCGCCTGCGGGAGTGTCGCCGCCGGAGATGATATTATTAAGCTCCACCTGCCAGTGATCGTCATCATAACGCCCGTTGAGAGAAACATCGTGATCGACCGCCCACCACATCTGGCCCTGGAAGGCAAAAACGCGGTTAACCAGCAGGTTGTAAGAATGAGACACATCCTTGAAAATGTTGAAGTAAATCCCGAAGCTGAGCATTAGCAATACCCCGGTTACGGTGCCCATGGCCAGTACCTGTCGCCACGAAAAAAGGCGCAGATCGGGATGATCGGCCAGATATCGGACATAAATCGGGAGGAAATAATAGATGAGCATAGCCACCAACAGGCTGAATTTATTTCCTACAAGGATGGCGAACAGCGTAAATGCCGCCATTATAAGACTGTTGATCGAGAACCTTCCCCGCTTACGGCGATAATACCCAAGAACAAAAGCGATCGGGGGGGCGTAAAAGAGCAGTTTCTGCTCCAGGAAGTTGGCCTGCTGGAAGTATTCAAGGCGATTGAGTCCGGAGAAGATGGGGATGCCGTCGGTAACCATCGTATAAGTGAGGTAAAAAATAACGATTACCGCGGCCGCATAGATAAAAAATTTGAAATGGCCCAACTGCAAGGTCTGGCAGGAGAAGGCATAGTCGATGCGAGCCAGATCTCGTCCGGCAAGCAAACGGGCCATCACGAGAAAACCGAGATTGAAAATAATATAGAAGCCGGCCAGCCTTGAAGTAGCTAGTGTCGTCTCTGTGAAGCGGAACAACTCAAGATTAAAAATCCCGGTATCGTTGTAGAAGCAGGAGATCAAAGCCCAGGTCGACATAAATGAAAAGTAACAGAAGAGAACGAAATGCTCCCGATAGGTACGCAGCAGATACCACGAAAAAAGCAGATAGACAATTACGGCAATGGCGTTAACAAATATCATGGCTCAACAATATCTTAAAGGCCTGCGACAATTTATCAATATTATCAGACTCTAGAACGGTATCGTCAAAATACGGGTCGGCCCAATAGGCGTCATACGATTTGGCCGCCAGCGAAGTCATGAAGGCGCTATCGGCCTCGACATCGCGTTCGAATCCGTCCAGCAATCGGCTGGCCAAGTCCTTCAATCCGGCAAGATCGGCGCAATATTGTACCGAACTCAACCCTCCGAAATACATCGGGCTGAAAGTTACAGCGGGAATACCCAGCAATCCCGCTTCATAAGCAACGGTTCCCGATACCGTCAAAACCAGGCTGACCTTACGATAAAGTTCGAAAGTCGAAATATCGTGACGGACCAGCTTCACATTCGGGATTTTCCTTAATTCGCGAAAGAATTTCGGATTTCTCATCCCCAGGCAATTGGGATGTTCCTTGATTACCAGAGTAACATCGAACGGCAAGGCTCGACGGATATCCTTGATTAGTTTCAACTGATCACTAACATATGATCCGAGGACGTCAATTGAGTTTTCCGGCTGAACATGCAGGCCGAAAAAGGCCAGCCGTCCTTGCAGGGAATCGAACCGGCTGTATCTGCACAGATGCCTCATATAAAAAGAATTTCGAGTTCGTCCGGTTGTCAGCTTGATACGCCCCCAAGCGTCATAATGAGTCAGGCTTCGTCCGGTGACCAGCCGCTTCAATTTCATCCGTTTGATTGCCGAACGAGCGATCTTGCCGGGATAGACAATTTTCATCCGGTTGAGTTTGTCGAAATAGTAAGGGGTCGGTTTCTTTTGGGCGAATTTCTCAATCAGTTCCGAGCCGTCGATCCCGTCCGGCTTATCGGGGCGATGTAAGATCTCTTCCTGTTGGTACCCGTCAAAAAAGACCAGTCGTTTAGGCGGATAGCGCATATCACGAGGCGAGATGTAACTGATACCGAGTTCCCGGCAGATCATGTAGGTGATCAGATCATTGGCGTTGGTCGGCTCGGCAAAAACACGGCTGACCTTTTTTTCCTGCAAGAACCGTTTGATCTCGCTGTAATATATATAGATGTATTCGTTGATATCGGCCCGCGGTTTCTCGCCCAAAAAGCGATCCATCAACAACACCTGGTTGATCGACAGATCGGACGTCGACTCGCATCGGGTAATTTCTTTTCTCAGAACGGCACTTGCCGCCTCATCCAGAAAATCGGACGGATCATAAATCAACTGCAAGATATTATCGCGCGAAACGCCATTAACGACCAGAAACCGGGTCCAGAATTCATTGGTGGTAATCCAGAATATCCGAATATTTTCGGCCTGCAATTGCTGTGCGATTTCCCAATAAAGTTCGGTTAGACCGAATAGTGAGACAAAGACGATATTCTTATGCGATAGTTGCCGGTTCACGTCGCCATCCTGGCATCAGCCCCTCGTTTTTTTCCCTCAAAAAAAGACCGCTCCCGGTCGCATCAAAAGATAAGGATTATAACTCTCAAGACAAGTATAAAATCTCGGAAAGACCGTTACATCAGCCAAGGAAGGGTCGATTTTATTTTCGTATAAACCGTGCGTTTTTATGTGTAATAACTTTGTCGCTTTTCGAATAATCGGCTGAATCGCATTTACGCTGCAAATGTGATGATACGTAGAAACCGGGTTCGGTAATCGATTTGCCGACAACCGTACCGGCGCCGATTGAAACACCAGCGGATATTTCAAGTCCCTGGATAAAAATACAACCTGACCCGACATAGACATCACTGGAAATCTTCACCGGCGCCTGAACTTTGACATGTTTGATATCGAAGCCATGTGTCCAGACCTCGGTTCCCCGGCCGCCGAAGGTGACATTATTTCCGATAGTAATTGTATCGGACAAGTCGAAAAGATGCCCGACGGTGATAACCGTATCGTGACCGACCGTTATATTTTCGTGTTCCTTGAACGGAGTAAGGCCCTCACGGGTGCCGACAAAGCGATTCCGGGTGCCGATAATACTGTTTTCGCCGATCACCACCTGATTGGGATTTTTGATATGATTTTGTTTGACCAGGCGGCTCCCCGGAGCCATTCGGAGTTTCCGGCAACGGATAAGATTCAAATGCCCGATATGGCCACGGTCGATTTCGCATACGATGACATCGAGATAGTTGAAGCAACCGATCCGTGAATCATAAGAAATCAGATATCCCGGGAGCATTCGATACAGAAATATCCTTAGCCGGTTAAAAGGCGTAATCGCCGCCAGTATCAATATCAGCCGTTTAATCATCAAACCGCACACTTTCTCCCCGGATATGCAACCTCCGGTTCCTTTCAAAATAAACCGGCTCTACCCTGAAATACTATATCATGTGAATGCCTATTTCAACCATAAAAGCAGGCGATATAACTCTCATCGATTGAAAGCATCGGGAGTCAGACGGGATCTGATTTTAGAAATCCTTTCCAGCAGGAAAGACCTTTCGTCAGGGGACAGGAGGTATTTATAGCTGATAAAATAATTCAACCCGAATGTCACCGCCGCAATAGCGATGGCGGCCGGGATATTACCCGACAGCATCTGCCGGGCGAACAAATTAACGCCGAAAGCTACCGCGGCAAGCGATGCGGTGCGAATCAGCGGTGGCGCGATGTCGCCGATTGTGAAATCCAAAAAACGCATCATCCGGTTCAGGTAAAAAGGCATGGCAAATGTTTGGGCGCAAAGGGTGGCGATCAGTAGCCCCGCTATTCCGATAAAATGCAAAAGTGTAATGCTCAAAATCAGATTGATGAGTGTCGCGGTTATCGGTATCCAGATCGTCTGCTTTACCTTTTCCAACCCGACAACCACCGTCGAGGCAATCGATGGTATCGGCAGGATTAAATAAACCGCCAGGAGGATCATTGCCAGGTAGGCATGCGGAACAAACGTATCCCCGACCCACAACCGCAGCATATCGCCGATATAAACGAAAAGAACCGCCAGAATCGGCAGGAGCAAAATATAGGCAAATCGGACCAGCCGAATATAAAGATCCCTGATTCCGGCGACATCGTTTTTTTCATGCAAGCCGGCGATTTCAGGTATCACCGCCGAGTTGATCACCCCCAAAATCAGCCGCAGGAGCATAGCCGGTCGGGCAATGACATCATAGACAGTCATGCTGGCGACAGCCAGATATAGCCAGATCAATAACTTGTCGATCTGATTATAAATCAACCCGATTATCCGGCTGATAAACAGAAGCGAACTGTAATTGAAAAGAGTGCGCAAAAGCGGAATATTTACACGCACCCGCATCGCGCAAAATTGGGGCAGCCGAAACAGAAAGATGACAATCAAGACACTCAGCCGGACTACCGTCAAACCAAGGATGATTAAAAAAGCGATATCGATCCGGTGAAACTGTAGCGCCGCGATGACGATCAGGATATAGCGAAGAATGTTCATGACGATGCTGAGTCCTTTAGTGCAGACAAATCGCCGCATCCCCTGAAGGATGGCGGTGAACGGAATCGTCAGGAACTGAACGGCGATAATACCGGAAATAATCGAAATTGACGCCATCACCTTATCCCGGCCCAAGACGACGGAGTCGTCGAGGAGACGCGAGGCTATAAATCCGGCTGAGAAATAAAGAGCGATCCCCAGCAGAATGCCGAGAGCGGCATAATAAATCAACGATATGGTTAAAGTATCCTGAAGCTGTTTATCGTCGCCGTTGTCCAGCATGCGAGGGACAAAGTTCATCAATGATCCCTCCATGCCGAGATCGAAAATCGACAGAGCGCCATAGATGCTGAAAATGCTCAAAAACACGAAGGCGCCGTATCCCTCGACACCAAAATTATTGATCAGAATGGGAGTGGCCAGAAGATTGAGCACGGCCAGGATGAAATAGTCGCCGAGGGTGGCCAGGGTATTGTTAAACAGCCGCTTCATGCGAGGAACCTGCCGACCTCTTCGAAAAATCGCTCGCAGACATGACCGTCCGGTTTATACAAATAGCGATCGACAAACCGGGCACATGCGGTCTTCTCTTCCTGTGAAAACAGGAAGGCCTTTTCATCACCGGAGAAAAAGCGGTTACATACTTCCCGAAATCGATCGAATGAATCGGCAATGACTATCCCCGGCGCATCATGAAAGGGGATAAGATCACCGGCTAGATCGTTATAGTTTTTGTCCCATGAAGTGTAAATTACCCGCTTATCCATAAACATCGCCTCGATCACCGCTGTCGTCTGAAATGCGATGATCAATTCCGATCGTTGGATCAACTCATTGGCAACTTCAGCTCCGCCAATAACCCTCAGGTTCGGAACTCGATACTTTTTCCTCAGGAGATCAATATCGAGCTGTTGTGGATGACATTTAATTACGAAATTGTAATCGGGATGAGACTTAGCCAATTGTCCGAAGTGATCATGCGTCTCCGCTCTCATCTCTTTCCAGGACACATCCTGCAGGACGGCCTCCTCCGGTATATAGGCGGTGTCAAAATAGGAAAACATGGTGATCAATGGCTTTCGCGATTCGAACAGGTCGGCCACCTTATCTTCCATAGTCGCAAAAAACAGATCCGAACGCGGCTGCCCGATAACGGTTATCCGATCCTGCGCCACCTCCCGATTCCGCCAGTATTCCTTCTGCCGTTCGCTCCAAACAAAAACATGATCGGAGATAAAGGGCGTGAACTCACGGGCCCGTTTGGCTTCCGCTTCGAACGAGTGAGGTGAAATGGTCCCTTCCTTATCGAGAATAAGGGTGGGGACACCCTGCTTCCTGGCGACATGAATAAACTCGCGAATAAATGAGAAGTTATCATTTGCCGTCACAATCAGCTTCGGGTCAAAACGGGCCGCCAGATGATCAAAAATCAAGCGGCATTCATCACGGAAAAGCATCCGGTTTTCAAGTGGCTCGCTGTCATATGCGGCACGGATATCCCTGACCGCTCGCGAGAAATAAACTTTGCCTCCCTTGAAAAGCGAGGCGAAATCCAGGATGATGAAATTGTACTGTCTGTTCGCTAACTCCAGCGCCCGCAGGTCCTGATCGAACAAATGATTAATGGCAATAATGGTCTTTTTTTCCGGATCATAGTCGGGTCGAAGGCCGGCTATATAATCCAATGCCTGCTTCCGATAGACTCGGCGCATAACCTTTTTCGGGAGCATTTTACGCACTTGCCGTTTAGCCTGATTTATAAATGTCAGTCTGGCCGGCATGAATCAACCCCTTTTTCCCCGACACTCTTTTCCTCGTCACCGGAAGGTTGCCCGTTGTCCCCGATGATCTTTTTGTAATAAATGCACAAAGCCGCCACATGATATATTTTCAACAGGTACTTGTCGTCATCCATCCTCCAATTATCGTTCCCGAGAAATCGGCTGATAAACTTCTCCAGCCGATAATCCTTGATGAATGAATACTGGTTGCCCAAATCCCCGGTGATGGTCTCTCTGATTTTACTTCCCAGGGCGCCGTTGAACAGCAGGTGAAAAGTATTCGAGACCGCCTTTTGCCGATAGAATGCCCTCTCGGTCAGCCGGTCTTTGAAGGCTGAACGGAGCATATATTTTCTTATCAGAACCCGCTTATTAGAAAACCGTTTGCGTCCCACCATAAAACGGGCAGCCTGCTTAAATGGTATCGATGATGAATAAACCGCATGATCGAGATCATAAAACGGCAGCGCCAGAAAAGTATTATTCAACCGGGTCATGTCCTGAAGGTACCTGATATCATCGGTATACTGCTCTCGCCATTTTCGCCTGACAATCTCATTATACAACTGCCGGACATTCCTGATTTTATCATAATCGATGCGGAAAAACTCTCTTACGGTCTCAAATTTATCCGGGGATATCCCCTCAGCGACAATACTACTCAGGTCGAGTTTGAAGAAACATTTTTCTACATATGTCTCGATATCGAAACAGTTCAAAAGCCGGGAAAAACCCCGAAGATACCGTGAAGGCAACCTCTCGATATGAAGCAATCTCGCCGGTAACAATATCGCGTGAATGATGGCAAGCACTTTTTTCATCACCCCAAAGCGGCGCAGTCGGAACAAGGCGAAGGTAAAGCGGTCGATCAGGTTCAGGTCCGGAGTATGCAGCCGCGTATCCTGGCCGGCAAAATAAGTTTTCATCGGTGTCGGATTATCGAACTGACCATAAATCCATACCCCAAGATATGGATTATTCATGGATAAAATTGTATTTTCAAACTCTCGAAGTCGGCCATCATCGAGCGGGTCCACCTCGATGATTAGATGATCTATATTCAGATGATCTGCGATCTCTTTCGCATAAGGCGTCTCATCCTGATCCGTTCCCTTGACCCGATAAGATACGGCCCTAACCGATCCGCCGGCCTGTGTATCCCTGAGCGCCACGGCAATGATTGCCGAATCAATCCCCCCTGACAACATAATAACATTGTCTCCGGACACCTGTTTCTTATGCGCGAGCATGATACTTTCTCGCAATTTGGCGACATTGTCCTCGAATGAAAGGTTATTATCTTCGAGGCTGAACTTGAAATCGCTATCCTCGCTGGAAGATACTTGCAACTCGCCGTCGAAATATATCGTCTGCCCAATCCTGATTTCATCAACTTCTTCATAAATGGTGTAACCATCCATGATATAATCCAGATACAATAACTGGTAGATCGCATCTTCATTAAAAGACGATACCCGGCAATGATCGGCGACCGCATGAACAAGGTTGCCGATGCAGAAAGAATTTTCCGTGGAACATAAGTAGCCGGTTTTTATCCCGGATCGATCCCGGGCAATTGTCAATTTCTTACTCAGCTTGTCAATGATTATATAGAAATAAGCCCCGGCAAACAGGTCCGATGAAATCCGACAGCACTCATAGTCAAGCACCAACTGCCTGACCTGTTCGAGAAAAACTCCGAGCTTTGATTTATCGATGACGGTATCGACCAGGATGACGAACTTATCATCCTCAAAAACGTATTCGGTTTCACCGGTCGAATAGTAAAGGGAGATATCTTCGCCCCAGGCGCATTTTTTGTAGCCTGCGCCCGATTGTGATCCGTCTTTGCCGCTGAATAAAATCATCGGGATTCCCGGAGCCTGCCTCAGCCTTTATCAGAAAGCAGATCCCAACTCAGTGGTGTCCCCTTTTTAATGTTTTTGCCTGCCCGTTTTCCAAGGAAAGTCTCATAATATTTGGGCGATAGCCCGAAACCGGGCCGGATGGCGCGGAAATTATCTTTCGAAAACTCCTCGCCTGCATCCATATCCCTGGTTACATAAAGACTCCGCCTGAACTGAAGCGATTTTTTCTCGCCTTTGGTTTGCCCGTACCGGATTTCGCCCAGTGCCTGCCAGCCGCGCAGGCTCTCTTCGACCAGAGATTTCATCTCATCAGGTTCGAGCGAAAAGGCGGAATCGACTCCGCCATCTGCGCGGCAAAGGGTGAAATGTTTTTCGATTACTGTCGCACCAAGAGAGATCCCGGCGAGGGCGGCGCCGATGCCGAGTGTATGATCGGACAGCCCCACCTCGACATTAAAATGATCGCGCATGTGGGGGAGAGTACGAAGATGACTTTCCTCCGGTGTTGCCGGGTAACTGCTGGTGCATTTGAGCAACACCAGATCATGACACCCGGCTTCCCGCACGGTTCGAACTGTTTCATCGAGTTCCGCCTGTGTGGCCATTCCGGTCGATATAATCATCGGTTTGCCGGTAGCGGCGACTCTGCGAATCAGCGGCAAGTCGGTATTTTCAAATGATGCGATTTTGTATGCCGGTGTTTTTAGTGATTCCAGAAAATCGACGGCGGTATCATCGAATGGCGTCGAGAAACCGATGATCCCCAATTCACGGCAGCGGTCGAAAATCGGTTGATGCCATTCCCACGGCGTATATGCCTGTTGATACAATTTATACAAAGTAGTGCCGTTCCACAGGCTGTCGGGATCGTCAATCGAGAAACCGTTCCCTTCCATATCGAGCGTCATCGTTTCCGCGGTATAGGTCTGAATCTTGAGGGCATGCGCCCCGGCCCGGGCAGCCGCCTCGACAATCTCCAGAGCTCTATCCAGCGATTGATTATGATTGCCAGACATTTCGGCGATGATAAAGGGAGGATGATCGCGCCCAATGATGCGGTCGCCGACTTTAATTTCATTTTTCTTAATGACTGCTCTCCCGGCTTTGGTGGTCTTCGCTATTCCGATCAGATCGGCAACCGGTGTGTCCCATGCCTGAGTCAACAACTGCTCATATGCCTTGCTATCCCGCAGACGGTGTGAGGTTCCGCCCTGAGGCTGAGGTATTGCTTTCTGCCGCCCGGCGCGGATATCGGGCCAAACCTGTATAAAAAGCAATTCGATAATTTCGGCCAGTCGTTCATAGCTGGTTCGCAGAGTGTCATCGGGATGGTGTACGATCTCTTTTTGGGCCAGAATAGCGCCTGTGTCAAGTCCTTTTTCGAGATAATGAATGGTAACCCCTTTGGGGGTATCATCAAGAAAACTCCACAGGTTCGGATCGGCACCCCGGTTCCACGGCAGGTATGATATATGAAGGTTTATCGCTTTTTGGGGGAAGAGGTCGAGGACGTCGGTTTTGACAATATACCGGTATCCGTAACTGATTAAAAAATCGGACCACTCAACCTGCTTACTATTGGCGGTGAGCTTGTCTTCGGTAAACCGGACAGTATCGCCGATCGAGGATATGAACGATTTGATCGCCGATCGTTCTGGCCCCAGGATCAGTATATTCATGAGCCAACCTCCTCCCGGCGTCGTTCCATCACCGCACGGCAAACACGTTCAGCCCCGCAACCATCAACTAACGAGGCGGCATTGTTACTCCATTCAATTATCAGATTCGGTTGTGCGACAAGCTTTGACAATTCGTCGGCGATCATTTCGGGGTCAACCTCATCGTATCGCCCCTGGTACTTCCCAATACCGGCCTTGTCAGCCGATCCCGCGATTTCGATTTCGTTATCGCCTGATGCTATGAACAATGTCGGAAGCCCCAAACAACACCGTTCCCATGTGGTCGATCCGGCGGCGCCGATACATAAATCGGCCTCTGTCATCAATGCCGCCATATTGTTGGCTGGATGATGGAGATCGCAGACCGGCAGCTTAAGACATAAGTCCCTGATTGTTTCGATATGCGGGTTAGCGGCTCCAACCACCACGTCGACAAATAAATCGTGACGGTTCCACAATTTTACCCCCTCCAAAACCATAGCCGTGACATTGTGTGGATCGGCGCCCCCCATCGATATCATTATCCTTTTTATCGATCCGTCACGATGGCGAAGGTTATTGCAAGCCGTTGCGAACTCGGTGCGAAGCAGCGCATATTGGGGACCGAGTAGTTTTTTACAATGATCGGGGACAAGACCGTTATACCGACTTTTGGAGTCGGCATACAGGTTCTGATCCAGCAATAGATTGCAGTCATGCGGGCGATTGGCCAGATCGTCAATGACCATGATATGTCCGACTTCCTTTCGTATGCCGCTTTCCCAGGTTTTGTCGAGCGAATAATGATCGACGATGAGCCAATCTACCGGCGCCTCGGCCCGGAGGATTTCAATCGTACTGCGGAAATCTTCTCCACTGGGGCCATCGTCGCCATGCTTGATACGGTGGATCTGGAAATGCTTTTCCGCCTCATCACACAGGTTGCCCGGTAAATCGCGGCTGACAAATATGACCTTTGCCCCCGATTGCTGCAGCGCGGCGGCCAGAGTCAGATTGCGCATCATGTGACCGCTACCGATAACCGAAGACGAGTCTGTCCGGATCATTATTTTCATTTTTTACATACTTCTCCTCAATTAAACTTAATAGCCGTGACTATTTCTCGCCATTAAAATATTTCGCTTATACCGAACTCCAGGCGGGAATAACGCCCATATAAAAAAGGCCGGGAGAAACTCCCGACCCTTTACCATGGAAGTGGATCTTGCAGCAGATGAAAATTTTTATGCCGGTTGGCTTTCAGCAGCCTCTTTTACAGCCTTATATTGTGCATCCTCACACAAAGATTTCTGATAACCGGCCCCGTGGACGATATGATAGTTTATCTCAGTCAATTCGGGCCGACTCGCCAGCAAATCCAGAATATCCCTCATCGTGAATTGAGAATTTAGCGGATAGAGCGCATCGTATACAGCGGTGACAAAACGAAAATCCTCCGGTTCGTCAACCGTCCACCGGTGATGGGACTGGTTGACATCATTTCTGAAATGGCCGATGCTATATCGCTCGGGACGGTTGTATATAAATGGCGTAACATGCTCCAACTCGGAAGGCAGCCTGGCTTCCTGCCACGCTTCCCGCAGGCACTTGAAGCGAAAAACTTCGAAATCGAGCCCGATCGGATATGTCCGCTCGAGACTGTTGCTTACATAATCATAGTCGCTTTTTAGGAAATAATCGATTCCGCCGTCGATAACGCCGGGATCGGCCAGGGGACAGTCGCCGGTCAGCCGGACGATAACATCGGGATTATACGATTCGGTCGCATGATAGAAGCGATCGAGTACATTGTCGAGGCTGCCCCGGAAACAATCGATGCCGAGTTCACGGCATAAGGCTGCGACCGGCAGGTCGCTTTTCTCCACGCTGGTGGCGACTATCAGCCGATCGATGTTTCGTACAGAGCGCAGCCGATCGAGATGACGCTCCAGCATCGGAACGCCCATAATCGGGCGGAGGATTTTTCCCGGAAGACGCGTTGAAGAAACGCGAGCCTGTAAAATAGCAAGAATCATGATACCTGTTTGTCCTCTTTAACTTTTTCCCCGGAAGCCGTCTCAACCGGCTGGACCCTGAGAGCCTGTGACAGTTCATTAACCACGCGCTCAATGTCGGCCTCGGTCAGTTCCGGGTACATTGGCAGACTTAAAGCGGTCGAATAGTAGGCTTCGGTTCCCTGCATATCCCAGGGGTCGGTCGGGCTGACACGGCGATAATAGGGCTGGAGATGCACCGGGATATAATGAACCTGGGTGCCGACACCGTTGGCCCGCATCCGGTTCATGACTACCGCCCGCGAAACGCCACAGCGTGAGAAATCAACCCGGACGACATAGAGATGATAAGCATGATTTACACCCGGCCTCAACGTAAGAGGAATAACTTCATCCTGGATAAATTTTTGAGCAATCAGGCGCCGGTAGGTTTCGGCGATTTCTCGCCGCCTTTGCAACGAATTCCCCAATCGCTTCAATTGCGATAAACCCAGCGTCGCCTGGAGATCGGTCAGGCGAAAATTGAAGCCGAGCTCACCCATCTCATAATACCAGGGATTGGGAATCCCATCGGGGGAGAGGGCCATATCGGTATTGATAAAATCGCATCGATCGATCCCATGATTGCGGAAAAGCCGCAACCGCTCAGCCAGTTCATCGTGATCGGTCACGACCGCCCCGCCTTCGCCCATGGCGATATGCTTGACCGGATGAAATGAAAAAACGGTCAGGTCGCTATGCGGATTGCCTCCTACATGATACGACTGGCCGTTGCTCTCATAGGTGGCGCCGATCGCATGGCAGGCATCGTCGACAACCCAGGCCCCGTGCCGCTTGGCCAGAGCGTGAATGGCCGGAAGATCGGCCGGCTGTCCGGCAAAATGAACCGGAATAATAGCCTTGATATTACGCTCCGTATCTTTTTCCAGCAAACGAGCTACGCTTTTGGGATCAATAAGACCTGTTGACGGATTGATATCGGCGAAAATAACTTTGGCTCCGACATAACGCGCACAATTGGCTGTGGCAACAAAGGAATTGGGCGTTGTGACGACAGCGTCACCTTCCTTCAACCCCAATGCCAGCATCGCCAGATGAAGGGCGGCGGTTCCGCTGGAACAGGCCACCGCATGCAATGATCCCTGGCAGTCGGCCAGCGATTCTTCGAATTCGGGGACCGCCGGTCCCTGGGTCAGCCATTCGGATTTCAGGACCTCGATCACTGCCTGAATATCATCCTCGGTCACATTCTGCTTGCCGTATGGAAGAAAGCTTTCTCCATGCATTTTATAGTTCCTCACTTTTCAGTTCCCGCATAAACTTCCTGAACCCGATCCTCGTTTTCAATCACTCCCATCCGCGAGAGATTCAGTTCGCCATTCTCCGGACCGCGCACAAAAGTCAGCCGTCGGCTAGTCTTCGATGGGGGCGTCTCATCGACGCCAAAGTTGCTGTCCACATGAGTGCGAATCAATTGCCTGATCTGTTCCACCGAAAGCCATTCGCTGTTGGTGCCGCTACAGTAATGAAATCCATCGGGACATGGCCGGCCGTTGAAGGCCTCGGCGAATTTATTCACATTCCACAATGGTACTGACGGAAGGATAACGAAGTACTTGTCAAACTCGATAGTGTTGATGGCGTCGGTTTGTGTGATCATTTCTTCATGTAGTTTTTCACCTGGGCGGATTCCGATAAACTCTTTCTTACATTCCGGCGCGATTGCCTCGGCCACGTCGATGATTCGATAACTAGGAATCTTCGGTACATAGATTTCGCCGCCCCACATACGGGTCAGGGCATGAAAAACCATATTAACACCTTCCTCCAGCGTTATATTAAAGCGAGTCATCCGTTTGTCGGTGATCGGAATAACTCCCTCATGGCGCTTGTTCATGAAAAACGGAATGACGCTTCCCCGGCTGCCCAGGACATTGCCATAACGGACCACCGAAAACTTGATATCATGACGACCCCGGAAATTATTGGCCGACACAAAAAGCTTGTCGGAACAGAGCTTGGTCGCTCCATACAGATTTATCGGCGCTGCCGCCTTATCGGTGCTGAGTGCCACAACCCGTTTGACACCCTGATCGATTGCGGTCTCGATAACATTCTGGGCACCGATGATATTGGTTTTGATCGCCTCGAAAGGATTATATTCCGCAGCCGGAACCTGTTTCAAGGCGGCGGCATGCACGACAATATCGATATCCTCCATCGCCCGGCGCAAACGTTCCCGGTCGCGCACATCGCCGATGAAAAACCTCAGGCTCGGATACTGAGACGCTGGATAGCTCTGGTTCATATCGAATTGTTTGAGTTCATCTCGCGAGTATACCACCAGGCGTTTGACCTGTGGGTACTGCTCCAGTATGGCGGCAATGAACTTTTTGCCGAATGATCCGGTGCCGCCGGTGACCAGAATTGATTTTCCTGATAACATTATGCTTTTCCCTTCCCGGAATTACAGTCGGTCGATGATTAGAATCGAGGTGGCTACCCCGGTTAGGATCGAAAGACTGGTCGATACCAGTTTGAGCCAATCTTTCTCTTTCTTTATCTCCGTCGGGACGACAATAACGTCTCCCAGATCGACTTTCTTCCCCTTGACTTTGCCAGATGCAAATACCCGGCCGTTGGCCTTTACCAGTCTGATTTCATCCTTGTTGGCCCTCTTGGTCAACCCTCCAGCCTGTTCGAGATAATATTTGACCTTCTTATCGGACTGGTACTTTATCGTCCCGTTGGCGCAAACCTCGCCCAGAACCGATATTCCGGTTGGAATCTCCGGGATATAAATGTAGTCGCCGGCCTGAAGTTTGAAATCACTCTCCATGCCATCGGTCGCAATCAGTTTTTCCATGTCGATTATGATGCGGTCCATATTGTTTTTTTCCAGGCTGAGTATGGGGACCGGCCTCAGGGTTCCGGTTGAATCGGCCAGAAGAGGCTGAGACCCCTCAAGAATATGCTTGATATCTATTCGCTGCAGATCTTCTACAATGGCGCCGCGCCTAAAAATAGTACCGGCGGGAAACGCCTTGCCGGAAAAACCACCGGCACGGACAATCAACTCCCACAAAGATTCATCTTTGTTTGTCAGTGAATAGCGCCCCTGAAAATTAACCTCGCCCTCAATCGTGACCATGCGATGCAGTTGATAACCGGGAATCCGTCGTATAAAAAGCCTGTCATTTTCCTGGAGATTCGGGTTATATCCCTTATCCAGACGATCAAGACCTACACCGATCAGATCGGTGTTACCGGCGGAATCGACTCGGGCCAGTTCAGCCTGTAGCACATAGGCCTCGCTTCTAAGGTTCCCGGCCAGAAAAATCAGATCGGAAACGGTCAGGCCCTTATATAGCGGATATCGCCCCGGGCGCTGCACCATGCCGTCGATGTACACATACCTGTCCGGCTCGACTTCATCAATGTTGTATATATAGAGGGAATCGAGATCGGCCAGTTCCAGGTCGCTTCCGGTTTCACCGACCAGTAGTCCTTTGAGGTTGACAGCAACTATCTCGATCCGACCGTCCCGATTGCGCCGGTATAAATCGGCCCGATCCAGGTAAACATTGTTCGGTAATAACTGACCTTTTCCAATCAGATCGGAAAGATGCATGCCGTCGGCGCGTTCGAACGTTCCCGGATGCTTTACCATTCCGTTAATCCAGACAATGTTCTCACGCATATTATATATCGAAAAAATCGATAAATCATCGCCGTCAGACACCGCTATGTCTTTCCGGTCAGTATTACTGAAATCAAGATCGATAATCTTACGGGAATCATCATCCCCGATGCGATCAAGCATGAGACGCCCGAGATAAGCCTCGGCAGTGGGGCCTCCGGCCAGATCGATCAAGTCGGAAATTTTTTCCTGTCCCAGCAGTTCATATATTCCCGGACGCCTGACTTCGCCTCGCACCGTTGCCTGGAAACCGGCCAGGGGAACGAAAATTACGTCGCCGGATGACAGCGGGAGATCGCCGCTTTTATCACCGGTGATCAGGAAATCATACAAATCGACCGGCGTCGTTTTTTGATCGCGAATCAATTTGATCCCGCGGAATGATCCGTTCTCGGTTGGCCCGCCGGCCATGTAAAGGGCATTAAAAAGGGTAGACAAAGCCGATACGGCATACCCGCCGGGCGATTTCACCTCGCCGTAAATAAAAACCTTAATAGTACGTATCTTGCCCAGTGTCACACGACGTTCGTAGCCGGTATATACTTTGGACAAGCGTGCGTCGAGGCGCACCTCGAAGTCGCCCAGAGTCACTCCCCAGGCGGTTATCTCACCCACTTTGGGTATAAAAACCTTACCCTGGCGGTCTACCGTAAGGTTCCATTCCTGTTGAACCCGCCCCCAGAGGCTTATTATGATATTATCTCCCGGCCCGAGCAGATAATTGTCAGGAATCAGGAGATTATTGATTTCGCCGACATGAGCGTTCGAAAACAAGTTATGTCCGAAACGGAGAATACGGTCGGTCTGTGGCAATGCCAGTTGCCGATCCGAGATCGCTTCGGCATTTTCAAATGTGGCCAATGCCTGAGCGCTGTCGGAGGCCTTGAGGCGATGAAGGTTCAAGAGAGAATCGTTAACCTGCAACTCATCGCCATCATATATCGGTGGTGAGCGATATTGCCCCGGCTCAGTGACGGTCTGTTGTTGCTTCATCCGGAGTAACTCTTGGTAGGCCTGGAGTTGGTCGGGATTTGTTTGGGCAAAGCCGTCCGAAAGCCAGTTGATATAGACCAGAACTATGATAAGAATCACAATCCAAGTGGATTTTTTCATTTTTCAAACCTTCCATGGTTTTTTTAAAGGGAAAGCAGCAACGATGCCAAGTAATTATTGAACACGTTAACTCTATGCCTCACAATTCAATAGGTCTGTTCGATCAGGGGCGATTGCGGCGTGTGAAGGCGATTAAGCCGAAAAGATTTCGCTCCGGAAAGGGAAAATATTTCCCTCGCATTGAAAAAAAACGTCGATCCGTGCGTCTACCTACAGAAGTCAAATGTAAGGAGGTTAAAAAAGTAAAGCGTAGGCTTGACAAAAGTGGGCGGATATTGTAACTTTCGCATTCGTTTTTGCGATTTTTTCATTATCTAATGAATGATTGTGAAAAAGTCGTTTGGTGAGGAGTAGAGCGAACCGATAATGGTGAGATTTCAATAGAGTTGGAGATGAGGATGAAAAAAGCTACGGTCACTATCTTCTTATGCGCATTGTGCACATGGTGTCTGGTCCTGCCCGCGTGGGGCGGCGGGATGAGTATCTCAAGTGTTGGCGCCAAGGCGAAAGCGATGGGTGGAGCCTTTCGCGCTATCGCCGATGACTGGTCGGCGGCTTATTATAATCCGGCCGGACTTTTTTATACCACCGAAAATCAAATAACCTTCAACGAAGTCATCAGTAATCATCAGTTAAAGTTCACGCCGGATATCAATTATGGTGGCTACGATGTTGGTTTTTACGAGGGTGAAATTTATAATCGGTATGAAGTCTTGACCAATCCAACTTTGGGCGGATACTTCAAATTACCGGTGGGAGGCCAGGATATTGTGGCCGGTTTGGCGATATTTCAACCATTCGATCAAAACCTAGCCTGGCAGGTTTTTCATCCCCTCAACAATGAGGCTACCTTACCTGGGCAGCAAATCGAACATAACTTCGACGCGGTAGCCATTAATCTCGTATCGGCCATTGAATTATTGGAAGATCAACTCAGTTTCGGCATCTCTGCAGGAGTGATGAAAAGCGATCTTACCTATGGCGGCTTTTTCCTGCGTCCCAATCCACTGGACGAGAATTCAGCAGTCCACAGCCAGATAGCTGGACGTCCCAATGACTTGATTACCGAATGGCAGAATTCAACGGGCAAAGGGTTTTCGCCTAATCTGCGAGTTGGCTTGCTTTATAAGGCAACTCCAAAACTGAATCTCGGTCTGAGCTATGCGATGAACTCGACGGTGACCGTAGATGGTGAAACGTATCTCTACTATTACATGCCGGATATCCCGTCCTATAATACTCGTAGTGATTTGAACCGCGACTCGATTGATTATATCCTTTCGTCCGGGGCCAGATATATGGCAGTAGCCGATTTTGAGACCGAATTCACTCTACCGGCCCAACTGGGCGCCGGCGTGGCTTTCCAGGTCAATGACCGCCTGCTTCTGGCCGGAGACCTTGAATATACTCTCTGGTCGGACTTTGAAGGATATTTCTTCAATTACGATTTCAAGAACGATTCGATTACTCCCAATGCGGTGATGAATGACTGGATGACTCAGGATATGAATGTCCCGGTCGACTGGAAAAATACTCTCAAAGGTTCGATTGGGATGCAGTATCGGTACTCGGATGTGGTTCGGCTGCGGGCCGGATACATGGCCGATCAGTCGCCCTTTGAACAGGGTACGCTGAATCCGGCCTTTTTCGATCCCGGTTTGAAGCACAGCTTTAATGTCGGCCTCGGTCTGGTGTTTGAAAATCTTATCCTCGACCTCACCACCGGTTATACCGCATATCCGGAGTCGATGGAAAGTGGCAATACCGATATCGATGCCAGCGGTGGTGCCGACGGAATCACGGATAATATGGCCGGCACGTACAGCGGATCGGCCTTTGAATCTATATTACAGTTTACCATCCGGTTTTAATGGAGGATGACGATGAGTTCACGAATTGTATTGATAATTCTGGTTTTTGCGCTGAGTGCTTTTTTCCTCGCCGGATGTACTGACAAGACACCGGATAACCCGACTCGGCCCGAGGTTTCCTCGCAAGGGTATTCCGAGTGGCTCAACGCCTGGCAATTCTTCTCCATCTTCTTTTCCACGTCCCATGACCCCGGTTACATGGTTTCACAAATGTATACACCTCCGGGATATGAGGGGCGTAGCGGTGGCGGCCGTCCGTATCCGGTCCTGTATTTACTCTCGCCGTTCCGCGGTGATGAACGCTATTACTTCGAACACAGTTTGGCCAATGTCGCTGATCGTCTGATCGCCGAAGGTAAGATTCAGCCAATGATTATCGTCTCCATCGATGGCCGGTCACAATTGGGCGGTTCATTCTATACCAACTCCACTCAGCAGGGCAGGTATTTATCGGCCCTGATTTATGATGAAGAAATTCCAGTCGATCCCTTCATCGATCCCCAGGGTACCTATACCGCCACTTATCAGCCTTACCGGGGAGAATGGACTTTCAACAGCCTTGCCAAAATACCGAGAATCGACGCCATATATCCCACTATCGATGATCCCAAGGCACGCGCCATCTCCGGCGTCGGCATGGGCGGTTATGGAGCCTTTATGCTGTCGATCGAAACCGACATGTTTGGTTCCGTCTCGGCCATCAATGCTCCTCTCGATTTTGACGGCACCGGTGCCGGCGGATTCAAAACTCTCCTCGACGAAGTCTATCCGGGTGAATGGACCCAAATCGTCGAAACCGAAACCCGGACTGATACGATTTATACCGTCGATACCTCGCTGGCCAATCCGGAATTATCGCTGATGGTTTCCGTGGCTGCGGCCTTCTCGCCTCATTACTCCGGGCCAGGTCTGGATTTCGAGGATGTTATACAGATCGATTCGGTTTTCATAAGCGGAGGCGACCCCCAGTTGACATGGGCTTTTACCCCGCTCGATTCCCTGACCGACGATATGAAATCGTACCTGCCGATGCATCAGGTGCATATGCCCTTCGATTCGTTTGGGCTTCCCAATCCCGTAATTTGGGATGAATGGATGAGGCACAATATCGAGGATCTTTATCTCGCCGATGCCAACGGCAATGCCGCGCATTTCGACGACATGAAAAAGCTCCTGATCAAGTCGGAAAATTCGGCCGATGCCAAATTCTATTATGGTGAGCAGATGGATGCCTTTATTGCCTACCTCGGCGGGAAAGGCGATACCAATTACGAAGTTAGAACTTTCGGTGGTAATGGCAGTCTTCCCGGAACCGCCGATTATCTCATGTACGACCTGCTTGAAGATATCCTGATTTTCCACTCCGAGAATTTTGAAATATCGGAGGATATTGAATAACCGGGGCATAATCGTGCACAGACTATTCAAGACCGGGAAAAGAAATTTCCCGGTCTTTTTATTGCCCGGTGACCGGAAATCGCCCGGCATAATTCTCAAATACTTCAATGGCCATTCCGACTCACCCCACCTTTTGTTTCGATTAATCCGGGAACAAAATTGGCTCTCCTGCCATTGTTAAGTGAAACAATTGTACCTGATCACGCTGGGATTAATCGTGACAATTGACTAGAATTGACAGGCTGGAGCCCAAAGGCCCCACCGAACACCGATGGGGCTCTGTAACTTATTGGGGAACAATGGATTTGACGCTGAGAATTTGCTTGACAGACTATCGCTAATTATTTAATTTGAAAGGCTATGATACTGGATCTAAACACTCTTAGGGAACTTCCGGCACGTTTGGTGATTAAGGAAGATGCCTCGCAGTTGAAATTGTTGGCTGATGGGGTAACCACCATTGGTGAGGCGCGGGTGGAACTCAATATAATGCAAGGCGATCATATCTTCTTCTGTACCGGTATGGCCGTCTGTGACGTTGATATAGAGTGCGTTCGTTGTCTCGAACAGTATCGTACAACCCTTGAGGGCGAAATAGATTTTTCGATTCATGAGGTTAGCGACGACAGGAATGTGAATCTCGACGAATTGCCGGAGAACGAACTAATTGTCCCGGCCGGTACTACAGAAGTCGATATCACCGCACCGGTGTGCGAAGCACTGGTGCTGACCTTGCCGCTCAAGCCGATCTGCAAAGAAGAATGCCGGGGACTATGCCCTATCTGCGGTTTGAATCGGAATAAAAGCCAATGTGAATGCAAAGTGGAGGAAACCGATTCCCGTTGGGACGGACTCCGCGATCTGCAAAAATAAAGTTACCTTTTGCGAACAGTTAAGGAGACACCATGGCGGTACCGAAAAGAAGACACTCTCGAGCCCGAGGACGCAAGCGCCGTACTCACTGGAAACTGCAGGCTCCGACAGTTGTCGATTGCAATCAGTGTCATCAACCGAAAATGGCGCATCATATCTGCCCCAACTGTGGCTTCTACAAAGATGTGGAGGTAATTGCCTCAAAGTGAGCTTTTGAGCAATAGCATTGACAATGACTGACAAAAAGCAATTGGCATTGGCTCTTGATGTCATGGGGACCGACTCCGGTCCCGGTCTAATCGTCAGCGGCGGAATTGAGGCCGCCCGGGAATTCGGGCTGGCATGTAAGATCATTCTGGTCGGACGTAGCGATGTGATTTCAGCCGAGTTGAAAAAACATCGCGATCTGCCCGGGAATATTGATATCCATCACGCCGACGGTGAGGTTTCCATGACCGATTCTCCGTCAGAGGCGGTCAGAAGGCGGGATACCTCAATTGCCGAGGCGGTTCGCCTGCACAAGCTGCGGGAAGTGGATGCCGTTATCTCGCCGGGCAATACCGGGGCTGTGATGGGAACCGCTATGCTCAACCTCGGGCGCCTGCGGGAGGTCAAACGACCGGCCATTGCATCCTTTTTCCCCACTCTGGAACGGCGGCCGGCGGTGGTTCTCGATGTCGGCGCCAATTCCGACTGCAAACCGCTGAACCTGTACCAATTTGGCATTATGGGATCAATTGTCTCCAGTCATATGTTTGGAATCAACCGTCCGCGTATCGGACTGATGTCGATTGGCGAGGAACGCAGCAAGGGAAACGATTTGATTCTGGAAACGCATGCCCTTCTGGAAAAAAATCAGGCCTTGAATTTTATCGGCAATATTGAGGGTCGCGATATTTTGATGGCCAAAGCCGATGTCGTCATTACCGATGGTTTCGTCGGTAATGTGGTCCTTAAGTTTGCCGAATCGGTGGAAGGTTTTCTGACCAATTCCATCAGACGCCAGATAACCTCTAACATCTTTTCCCGATTCGGGGCAATCTTGATGTATCCTTTCCTCCGCAGGCTGCGTAACACCTTTGATTATACCGAGGTCGGCGGTGCGCCTCTTCTGGGTATTAATGGTATTTGCATTATCTGTCATGGCGGATCATCGAGCAAAGCCATCCACAAGGCCCTTTCGGTAGCGCGGGAGATGGTTACCCATCAGGTTAACGAAAAGATAGAGGCTGTTCTTATGGCCGGTCATAATGGGGATTCGCCGGTCGATTTCAAGATGAACGGGACTGTGCAGCGTGACACGAATAATTAAACGTAGGTGAAATCAAGGGAATGACAAGAGCAAAAATCATCGGGATTGGGTCGTACACTCCGGAAAGAGTGCTCACCAACAGCGATCTGGAAAAAATAGTCGACACCTCGGATGAGTGGATCATCAGTCGAACGGGAATCATTGAACGACATATTGCAGCCGATGACGAAGATACCTCCGATATGTGTGTCGAGGCCGCCAAAAGCGCCCTTGATATGGCCGGCCTTAAGGAAACCGATATCGATATGATCATCGCAGGAACAGTGACGCCCGATTACCGGTTGCCGTCATTGTCATGCATGATTCAGAAAAAGCTCGGCGCTTCCAATTCCGCTACTATGGATATCGTGGCGGCGTGTGCCGGTTTCATTCATGGTCTTTCCGTTGCGCAGGCTTACATCGCGACCGGAACTTATAAAAATATTCTTGTCTTCGGTGCCGAAAAACTGAGCTCTATCACCAATTACGACGATCGCAATACCTGTGTTCTCTTCGGCGACGCCGCCGGAGCCGCCATCCTGACCGCCTCCGACGACGAAAGCGGAATTCTCTCGACCTATCTCAAATCGGACGGAAACCTCGACCGCCTGCTGTATATCGAGGCCGGCGGTACCCATACCCCCTATGGCCAGAACGGTGATTTCCGTAAACAGGATACTTGCATTGTCATGCATGGCAACGAAGTGTTCAAACACGCTGTCCGCTATATGGGCGACGCCGCGGCCCGTGTCGCCAAAGAAGCCGGCTTTACCCCGGATTCAATCGATCTCCTGGTCCCTCATCAGGCCAACATTCGAATCATTCAGGCCACGGCCAAAAGGGTGGGAGTGCCTTGGGAAAAAGTTTATCTCAATATTGAAAAATACGGAAACACCTCGGCTGCCTCGGTGCCGTTGGCGCTCGATCAGGCGGTAAAAGAGGGACGAATTAAAAAAGGCAGCAATATCGTCATCGTTGCTTTTGGCGGAGGCTTAACATGGGGAGCGGCGGCAATCCGCTGGTAGGGAGTGAATAAACTGATTTATATATTTCCGGGGCAGGCCTCTCAATATGTCGGTATGGGGCGTGAACTTCATGAAAGGTCGGAGCGAGTCAGGGCCTACTATAACCAGGCTTCGGATCTGCTCGGCGATGATCTGGCCCGAATCTCTGTCGAAGGACCGGCTGAAAAGCTGAAGCAGACTATCTTCACCCAGCCTGCGATACTTATCCATTCGCTGGGTCTTCTGGAAATCCTCGGCCGACAATTGCCGCCGCATAAATATGCTGCCGGTCATAGCCTGGGAGAATATGTGGCGCTGGTAAGCAGTGGATCACTGACACCCGAAGATGCCATAACCTCCGTTTGTACAAGAGCCAAACTGATGGAAAAAGCATGTGTCGAAAATCCCGGCACGATGGCGGCGATTCTCGCATTGGCGGATGAAAAACTGGATGCCGTCTGCGAACAGGCTTCCGCAAAAGGAATTGTTACCCGGGCCAATATAAATTCATCACTTCAGGTCGCCATATCAGGGGAACATCAGGCGGTCGAAGAGGCTTGCCGACTGGCCAAAGAGGCTGGCGCCAAACGGGCTCTAATGCTTGAGGTCGGCGGTGCCTTTCACTCGCCCCTCATGGCCTCGGCCACGGAAGGAATGGCCGAGTGCCTCGATGGCATCGCGATTAAAGATGCCGATCCGCCGGTGGTCGCCAATGTCACCGCCCGTCCGGTAACAGCCGCCGCTGAGATCAGGAAACTGCTCGTGCAACAAATAACGGCCCCGGTGCGCTGGCGCGATACGATGGCCTTTTTCGCCTCCGAGGGTGCATCAGCCGTAGTGGAAATCGGTCCCGGCAAAGTACTGACCGGCCTCGCCAAAAGGGAGATGAAAGCAATCCCGGCATTCAATATCGATACCCTGACTGATGCGGAAATTCTGTCGGAGGCGGTGCCCGGACAGGAAGGAAAATGATGAAACCATTGGAAGGTAAAACGGCGCTGGTGACCGGTTCCGCCCGCGGTATCGGACGGGCCATAGCAGAAAAACTCGGCTCCCTGGGAGCCAACCTTATAATCTCCGACGTCCTGGGCGAACTGGCCGAACAAACGGCCGGAGAGCTGGCCGAAAAAGGGTATCCCGTCCTCGGTATACCGTGTAATATCACCAAGTCCGAGGACATCGGCCGGATGATGAAAGCGATCATCGACAAGTTCGGGTCATTGGACATCCTCGTCAACAACGCCGGGATTACTCGCGACGCCCTCCTGATCCGCCAGACGCCTGACAGTTGGGATATGGTGATGGAGGTCAATCTCAAGGGTGCCTTTCTCGTGACCCAGGCCGCCTCGAGAATTATGATGAAAGCCAGGTCGGGCAAAATTATCAATATCAGTTCCGTGGTGGGACTGATAGGTAACGCCGGACAGGCGAATTATGCCGCGTCCAAAGCCGGTCTGATCGGACTGACCAAATCGGTAGCCAAAGAACTGTCCGGGCGAGGGGTCACCGTCAATGCCGTCGCGCCGGGCTATATCGCAACGCCGATGACCGAACAGTTGCCGGAAGCGGCACGAAAAGCTTTTTTAGACGTCATTCCCCTAAAGCGGCCAGGAACCGCTGCTGATGTCGCCGGGGCAGTCGCCTTTTTGGCGTCTCCCGAGGCCGACTACATCACCGGTCAGGTTTTGCAGGTGGATGGCGGTATGGTAATGTAAACCGAAATTTAAAAAGTAAGATATATTTAATTAAGGAGTAGGGAATGTCTGTTGAAGCTAGAGTCAAAGAGATCGTTATGGACAAGCTGAATGTGACCACTGAGCAAGTTACCGAAGAAGCTTCATTTGTGGATGATTTGGGCGCCGATTCTCTGGATCAGGCGGAATTGGTTTTGGCGTTGGAAGATGAGTTCAATCTCCAGATCTCCGACAAGGATTCCGAAAATATCATGACCGTCGGGAAGGCCATTGCCTATATCAAAGGGCATGTCACGGAATAGAACAAGGAAGTTCTTTACTGTATGAAAACTAGAGTTGTAATTACCGGCCTGGGGGCGGTGACGCCTCTGGGATTGAACTTTGAAGATACCTGGAAAAACCTCTTGACCGGGAAATCAGGTGTCGAAACTATCACGTCATTTTCGACGGATGGTCTTTCGACGACCATTGCCGCCCAGGTCAAGGATTTTAAACCGGAGCAGTACATCGATCCCAAAACACTCCGGCGGATGGATGCCAACGAACGGCTATGCGTGGTTGCATCGCAAATGGCATTCGATGATGCCGGTCTGAACCTGGACGATCTGGATCTGGATCGCTGCGGGGTTGTCACCGGATCGGGGATCGGCGGCATTCAAACCTTCGAGGATCAGCATGCAACCATGCTGAACCGGGGGGCCAAACGGGTCTCGCCGTTCTTTATTCCGATGATGATCATTGATATGGGGGCCGGGATGGTCGCCCTGAGATTAGGATTCAGGGGACCGAACTACGCCACCGTTTCGGCCTGTGCCTCATCGGCTCATGCCATCTGTGATTCCTTCAGAATTGTCCAGCGCGGTGAAGCCGACATAATGATTACCGGTGGAGCGGAGTCAGCCATAACCCCGTTATCGATGGCCGGTTTTTGTGCCGCCAGGGCGATTTCCAAACGGAATGACGAACCGGAAAAAGCCAGTCGACCGTTCGACAAAGATCGTGATGGTTTTGTCATGGGTGAAGGCGCTGGTATTCTGGTGGTGGAATCGCTCGAATCGGCCAAAGCTCGCCAGGCTCGCATTTATGCCGAGATTGTCGGATGTGGCATGACCTGCGACGCTTATCATATGACTGCTCCCTTGCCGGACGGCAGCGGTGCGGCCAGAGCGATGGCCCAGGCTCTGAAGGATGCCGGAATCGGACCGGAAGATATCGCTTATATCAACAGTCATGGCACATCGACCGGTTTGGGGGATCTTGCTGAAACCAAGGCTCTCAAAACGATATTCGGCAAGCTTGCCTATAAGCTGGCGATCAACTCGACCAAATCGATGACCGGCCATCTTCTGGGTGCGGCAGGCGGCGCGGAAGGGGCGATTACTGCAAAATCGATCAAGGAGGGGATCATTCATCCCACTGTCAATCTTGACAATCCTGATCCGGAATGCGATCTCGACTATGTTCCGCATAAGGCCAGGGAAATGGAAATAAATTACGCCATAAGTAATTCCTTTGGATTCGGCGGCCATAATGTCAGTATGGTTTTTGCCGCTCATCATTCTTCGTGATTGATTATGGGAATCTGGAAGGCAGTTAAAACAGTTTTCGGTTCCGGTTCCTCAGACCGGACCGAAATACTTCTGCAGGAATTCCAGCGCGCCATCAACTATCGTTTTAATGATGTCGATCTGCTCAGGGTTGCTCTGACGCATCGTTCTTATGCCAAGTCCGGTGAGAAGGAATGGCTCCCATCAAACGAGCGATTGGAATTTCTGGGAGACTCGGTGTTGGGACTGGTTGTCTCCGAATTTCTCTACGCCAGGTACCCCAAAAAGCTCGAAGGGGGGCTGACCAAACTCAAATCGTTGCTGGTCAATGAAACCACCCTTTACCGGACTGCCGAGGCGCTCGGATTGGGGAACTATATCCTCCTCTCGGCCGAGGAAGAAAAAGCCGGCGGCCGCAAACGATCATCAATTAACGCCGATGCCTTAGAAGCCGTTATCGGCGCCATCTTTCTCGACGGCGGTCTGGTGTCGATAAGACCGATTGTGAATCGCCATATCCTGTCTCATGTCGAGGAAATCGCCGCTGACAAAACGTTTAGAAATTATAAGGGCGAATTACTGGAACTGCTCCAGGCCAACGGCGCCGGCATGCCCCGGTATGAAGTTCTCAGCGAGGAAGGGCCCGACCATGATAAAACCTTTATGGTCGTCGTCTACTGTAATGGAGAAAACATCGGATCAGGCACCGGCACGTCCAAGAAAGACGCCGAACAAAAAGCCGCGGCCCAGGCGATGAAAAAACTGAAAAGTACCGAGAAATAATAATAAATCATCATTCATCATTTGACAGAACCCCCTTGGCATATTAAATTTGGACTGCGACCCCGAAAGGCAACGACGGCTGGGGCACTAAATTGAAAATGTTTCTTAGCTTGACAACGACGGAGGAGGTATAAATGAATATTGTGGTTGTTATCAAACAGGTCCCTGAAATTGAACTGGTTCGGGTGGATGAAACTGCTGGCGCCGTAACATTACCATCCGGCCCCGGAATCGTTAATCCCTTCGATGAATATGCTATCGAAGAAGGTCTGAAAATAAAAGAACAAGTCGGTGGCAAAGTCACAGCCGTGACCGTCGGAAGTGAACGGGCCGTTTCGGCTCTGCGTCAGGCTCTGTCGGTCGGAGTCGATGAAGCGATCCTGATAACCGATCCCGCCTTCGAAAATTCCGATCCCCAGGCGATAGCCCGCATATTAACCGCTGCCATTGGAAAAATCGGTGACGTCAATCTCATTCTGGCGGGAAAGCAGGCGATCGATGACGATTCGGCTCAGGTCCCCGCAGCCCTCGCGGCCAATCTCGACTGGCCCCAGATTCTGTTCGTCAAGAAAACCGAAAGCGTTACCGACAGCGAAGCGGTCTTTTTGAGAACCACCGAAGAAGGCTATGATAGTGTCACCACCTCCCTTCCGGCGGTAGTGTCGGTTGTGAAGGAAATCAACGAACCGCGGCTGCCTTCCCTTAAGGGAAAGATGGCTGCCAAGAAAGCGGCAATCACGCAATGGTCGGCTGCCGATCTGGGCGGTGATATAAAAGCGGTCGGCGCAGCTTCACCGACCAAAACTATCAAGGCGACCGCGCCGCCGCCGCCCCAGAAGGGTGAAATAATCGAAGGCGAAACCCCGGAGGAAATCGCCGAAAAACTGTTCGGAAAACTTCGGGAAGATCAGGTCCTGTAGGGATAAAGCCGGGAATGCAAAAAATTAATTTTTGTGCCCAAAAGTGCTTGCTTTTCCTTCGGGCTTGCTTTATTTCGAGCTGGATACACGATAAGCTGAAGCTTTCTACAACTTGAGGACTATTCATGCGTTGCGATTTTTGCGGCGAGGATATAGAAGGCACCTTATTCCAGAAGGACGGTATGAATTTCTGTTCCCTGGAATGTTCCGATGCCATGGAAACGGGAGAGTCAATTCCGCTCGGCGAAGAAATTCTAAATGATCCGGATGAACATGAAGAAGAAGAAGAAGAGGACGAAGAAGTCACCGACGGCGAAGATGAAGATATATTCGACGACGATTATATAGATGAGGGAATATTGGAGGGCGGCGATAGTAATTGACTTCTCTCAATTAAAAAAACTCTCCTCGTAAAAAAACGGTTATATGACCGCCGTCGTTTCCCGATACCTATAGTAACTGGTTGAGGTATTGCAGCCGTTTCAGGTTTCCGGTGGTCATGATGATATATATTCTGATAGCGACATGTATAATAATCGCTGCCCTGGCAGTGATCCTCTCGGCGCGTACACGCCTGTCGGTTTCCTTTCAAAATGCCGTCTTCAACATCTCCGTATCCGTCCTCGGATGTGGATTAAAACTCACCGGAGAGGACAGAAAATTTTCGGTCTTCTGTGGCCGCTGGATTTACTCGTTCAAAAAATCAAGCAAGACCTCGCAGGAAAAAAGGAAAAAAGAGGTTGCTCTGTCCCAGGAAGATAAAAAGTTAAAAAAGAAATCACGTCCCAGGCTTCCTCTTTCAACTTTGGTCAAAATCGCCAGGGCGGGAATTATCTTCGTCGCCCGCTTTATCGCCAGCGTACAATATAATGAAGGCCAACTTGATCTGCAGCCGGTGATCGCCAATCCCGCTTTGGCCGGAATGGCTTTTGGCTGGGGGAAGGCGATAAATGGCGTCTTCCCGGGAATGCAACGGGTTTTTAATCTTGCTCCGTCCGGCGGTACGGGAGCAAGCCGGGTATCTGGACATCTGGTGTTGTCGATAAAAAACGGCCGGGTAGCCGCCTTAGTATGGCGCTTATTGCGTGATTTGCCGATAAAAGAATTAATAAAGTATAAATTTTCTAAAAAGAGGTAAGTGATGGCTAATAATGTCATGGAAGTCATTACCGGGATCGTCGGCGAGTTGAAACAGATCGCCTCAGCCGAATCGATCATCGGTGAAGCCGTTACCGTGGGTGGAAAAACGGTAGTCCCGATCGTCAAAATCAGCGTCGGATTCGGCGCCGGCGGCGGTGAGGGCGAAAAAGAAAAATCGGTCGGCGGTTATGGCGCCGGCGGCGGCGGCGGATGCATTGTCGAACCGGCCGGCTTTATCATTATGGATGAAACCGGTATCTCGCTCCTGCCGGCAAAACCGGGGAAAATCGACTCCATTGTCGAAGCGATCCCCGGCGTCGTCAACAAGATCATGAACCTCAAGGACAAAATCAAAAAATCAAGCGATGGTGACAAAGGCGGCGACAAAGCCGCAGAAGCATCCGAATAGAACGAATTATCATGTCTGGCGGGGCGAGAAATCGTCCTGCCGGCAAATCATTGTCATTCCCATATGATACAGGATAACCAGCAACCGATTGAATATCCGATCGACGGCACCTTAGACCTCCATCAGTTCAGGCCGAAGGAAGTCAAAGACGTCGTTGTCGATTACATCGAGGCTTGCCTCGAAAAAAAGATATATTCCCTGCGGATCATCCACGGCAAGGGGATCGGCGTTCAGCGCGAAATTGTCCATTCCATCCTCAGTAAACATCCCGCCGTCGAAAACTTCCGCCACGAAGGCGGTTCCGGAGGTTCATGGGGCGCCACGGTAGTCAACCTCAAATGTTGATAAAGTTATCCTTATGTGTTAATGCCTGGAATCATAAGTCATGGGAAAAAAACAGGCGATAACCATCCCTAAAACCATCTGATTTTTATTCACCCTGGATCGGATGTTATCAGAAACGAAAGGTGATTTTGACACCTGTTTCCATTGTATTTCTCGAACTGCTGCTGGATGCCGATGTCGACAGGCTCTCGACTTCTATGGGGTGATAGGTGTACATTGACGCCCCGATGGCGGCACCAAGCGCCGCACAGCCACCTGTAATGAAAATGATATCTAACGCGTCATTCAACACCGTTTTATCCGTTCCATTATTAAATAAGACTGAATTTTTACTTCCATCATTGGTTTTTGCAATGTGAATGATAAGCGACGCCATCAAACCGGTAAAAGCCCCTACTGTCAAACCTGTCGTTGTAGCAGGTTTATGTCGATATGCTTTCCGGATATCATCGACTGCAAAATCCAATGTCTCATGTCCACCCCTAAGCAGTTCGATGGAATCGCGAGATGTACTTATCAGTTTCCCGAAATAACCATTGCCGTTTTGAAGTTCTATCTTGACTTTGCTACCCAATAATGAATTATCCGCCAGAACAGTTTGACAATAAACGGACAAAAGCAAAATTGACAGTACGAAAATTCTCCGAGTATTCATAATCCCCACCCTCGCACTACAAAATAGAATCGATGAATTAGCCTAAATCTATATCAGCATATATAATAAGTCAAGAATGAATTCCGCGACAAACCAATATGTCTTTTTGCTTCGTGAACGTTTATTATTTCATCATAACCATCTTGCGCGTCATACTGTTGCCGTTATAACTCACTCGGTAGAAATATATGCCGCTGGCAACCGCTTCATCATCCCCGTCGTGTCCGTTCCATTCCAGGGCATGTTCCCCGGCCGAGAGATATTGGTTGGCAATCGTCCTGACCCGCCGTCCCAGGATATCGAAAATCTCAACCCGTACCTGTCCCGCTTTCGGGATGGCGAACGATATCGTCGTTGCCGGATTGAACGGATTGGGGTAATTCTGGTGCAGTGCAAATGTCCGAGGTAGACGAGTGACGATTTGATCGTCGATATCGGTCGGGATATCATTATATCTTAACTCCGCGCGGTCGCCCGAGAGTATAAACGAATCCCAGTCGGACCCGCCGATAATGGCAAAAGTGGCGGTGTCCGATTTATTCACCGCCATGTTGAACGGCCCGGTGGCGGTTACGTGAGAATAATCACTATTGGTCGTCATGGTACCCGCACCGTTGTCAGCCAGCCCCTGATACTTGCGCGCCTCGGTGAAATTGCTGTAATAGACTTCGGTCGGATTATTGTAGATCCGGTGATTGGTCAAGCCCTCGCTGTTGAGCACCTTGACGCCGCGAAAATCGGCTGAATCGCCATTGTTCCAGCACATATAGCCGATATTATCATCCGGCAAAAAAGAGCCGTGATTCTGACTGTAATAACGAATATCCCAGTCCATATATAGACCGACTCGGACACCGTTAATACCGGCTCCTGACGTATTGGTTATTATATATTCCAAAATAACAAAGGTGTTATCGGGATCGGTCACCCAGCCATAACTTTTCTGTTCCACCGTCAGGCCGATCGGGTTCTCAGCATATCGGTCGTCAAATTTCGAGACCGTTTGCTGATCGGCATCTGCACCGGGGGAGTAGGAAACTATCGACCCTCCGGGCAAAATGGCAAAATCGTTATCCGGCTCCTGGGCTATATTTTTGGCACAGTCGGAAACATGCATGCTATCGACGCCGATTAACAGGGCCGCCTCGAACAGGTCATTGGTGTCGCGGTCAAGCTGGTAACCATCGAATCCCAGTGGTATAAAAGAACCGATCATAGCGCTTGCCGCGGAATAACCGTAAAAACCGAAAGCGCCGTAATTCGATATCGTAAATTTCACCCGGCCGGCGTCATGATGAAAATAAGTCCTTTCGCCCCTGCTCCCGACAAAGAAATTCAATCGTCTGGTGTCGGAATATCCGTCGCCCTCCAGCACCATATCCATCGAATAAAAACGACCCGATTCCACCGTCGAGTCGAATACAAGATCAAGAGTGCCGGTTCCGGTGAGAACTTCACCCATAGCAATCGTTCCAAAAACTATTTCATCGGTCAGAACGGCTATCTCTTCTTCAACATTCAGAAAAGTCACGATTACGTTGTTAACCGAACCACCAATATTTTTCAACGCCAGGTCAAGACTGACCGCATCACCGGGATTTATCTCCGGGTAGGGAAGACTTGCTATTTGCAGCGATGGGGCCTCTATCGGATCAATCAGTCGCAAGGCCTCCATGATATCGATCCGACCCCAGCCATAAGTATTGTCGGCCCCCGGATCGCCCATATCGATAGCTGAATTTAAAAGGGCTGTCTTGATCTCATCCACTGTGGCATCCGGCTTCTTCTGGCGAAGGATAGCGACCGCACCGGAAACATGAGGCGCCGCTCCGGAGGTTCCCTGAGCATAACCATAACCGCCACCCGGCATCGAGGATAAAAGGGTTTGCCCGGGAGCGACGACATTTGGTTTTATAGAGACACTGTCACAGTCGGACGGCCCCTGCGAAGATTGAAACCATATAGTATCAAACGTATTACTCAGAGCACCGACCGCAAAATTGGTTAATGAATCCTCGGCCCGATTGGCCGGATTGCGAATCGTAAAGGGCGATAAACCTTCGTTTCCGGCCGCGAAGATATTCACTATTCCCAACGCTTCGGAATTGTCGATCACTTCCCAGAAAATATCGGCACACCCGATTCCGGGCACGCCCCAGCTATGATTTATTACATCAGGAATATCGGAAACGGTATTGGGATCGCCGTCCGGGTCGACAGCCCATTGGAACGATTGAAAAATCGAGGCGCCGGGAACATCAATAGCGACCGCCGCGATCCAGTCGGCCCCGGGGGCTACCCCGATGGTGTCACCGGTATTGTCATCATGTCCGACCATCAGGCCGGTCGTGTGAGTACCGTGAGATTCTTTCAATCCTGCCGTTGGGAACGAATGAGGAAAATCGGAACTGTCTACCGGGGAAAACCAGCACTCGGAAGCTGAATATCCTTTATTCCCCCGATAATTATCATACAGGGCCTGATGCAGGCCGTCAACGCCGGTATCGAAGCTGCAAATTATCCGCCCGCGGCCATCATATCCGGCCGCCCAGGCCGAATCGGCCTTGACAGCCTCTAAATTAGGTTGTACCCCGGCGGTAGATGCAGACATTCGCGTACTGACAGGAGCCGGGATCGAAACGATGGTCGGATACAGCTCAATTTTCTCAACAGTCGGTTCGGAAATCAACTGCCGCAACCCGGAAACCGTAATTTCGGTCTCGATCAGATTGGTGATCCAGAAGGCCTTTGTATTTGTGGCCTGAGAATGTGTCTCCAAATCGGCCAGGCGGTTGTTAATCTCGACCTGAGTGGTCGCTGCAATCGCCTTTAAACGAGCCACACCGGCTCGATGACGATCGGCACGTGTCTCATAATCGGTCGCCAGAGATTTTTTCAGAGCCGCTGGGTCGTGATCCGAAACCGGAACAATTAAGACCCGCACGAATTCATCAGCATTTCTTCCGGCGATATATTCTTCCAACTGATCGGAATAGTACCCGGCCTTAAGCCCGGAAGCACAGATCAGCATCGTAATTACAGCAATGATATAAATACTGGGTCTCTTCAGCATACTATCTCCTAAAAGTCTGGATTCCCAATAAATTAATAAGCGAAGGGCATGCCGGGGAATAAGCTAATCTCTGCTTAATTATCCCTTGGCAGCCAACAAGATACGGATATGAGTTGATACCGGCAAGAGCAGTATGCAAAAAAATGATAAAAAGTTGCCGGCTGTTTCCACCCCTGCGGAACAATTATTTTTCTTAGAGCCTTACCGCCGTTCCGGATACTGCCACCATCAGCATACCCTCGCGGATTACCTCATAATCGAGATCGACCCCGACAATGGCTGTACCGCCTATTTCGGTTGCCTTGACCTCCATCTCCTCAAGAGCAATATTCCGGGCTTTTTGCAATTCCTTCTCATAAGCGGCAGAACGTCCTCCGACAATATCGGTTATAGAGGCGAACAAATCCTTGAAAATATTAGCGCCCATAATCGCTTCGCCAGTGACTACTCCGAGGTACTCGCGAATCTCTTTACCCTGTATAGTTGGTGTGGTACTAATAATCATGATTTTTCCTTTCTTTCGATAATCCCTCGCCCGGCCAGAAAACCGGCCACGGCTCCGATGATTACATAGATTATGAGGTCGGCCGCTATTTCAAGAAGAAGCCAGTTGGAAAGTTTGAGAATAATCTGGCGCTTGATGATAAATACCGGCGATGATCCGGCCCATATAATAAATCCGGCCTTGATGCCGACCATCCAGTCCGCCTGGTCCCAGACCTTTCTCAGGTAAACCGCCAGGTGAGCGATCACCAGCCCGATAATCAGGTTCAACGCCAGATAATAAACCGCCACGATCATCCCGGAATCCCGCACCAGCTCAGGATTCTCAAGATAAAACCGGTCGAACAGGAGGTAAGCTCCGAACCCCTGCAGGATATGTCCCAGAAGACCGGCGGCCAGCCCGGCCCATATGGTTTTCTTGTCAGTCACAGGCCGATGGTACAGCCTTACATGGTTTAAGGCAACATCAAAATGTTAAAGGTCGAAAAATCTTTGGGAAGAACGATTTGAGTCGTATATTCCGAATGAATTCCAAGTCTATCGGGATAGCGTTGCATGACTTTTATTGAAATTCTCCTCATCGCCATCGCCCTGGCTATGGATGCTTTCACCGTTGCCATGGCGGTCGGCCTCCACCTGTCATGTAATGGTTCCATCTCCAGGCGCCAGTATTTTCGTCTTGGTTTTCATTTCGGTTTCTTCCAGTTTCTCATGCCGATCCTGGGATGGCTTGCCGGGACCACTGTGCGGCATTATATCGAAAGCTTCGATCACTGGATCGCCTTCGTCCTCCTGTCTTATATCGGCGTCAAGATGATCCGCGAAGCCGGGAAATCGGAAGATTATGCCACTCAGGACCCAACCAAAGGAATGTCTCTGATAATCCTCTCCATCGCTACCTCGATCGATGCTCTCGCGATGGGATTGTCAATGGCTCTGCTGGGTGTCGGAATAATTTATCCTTCAGTAATCATAGGCATTGTCGCATTGGTTTTCACCATAGTCGGGCTGTCGATCGGGCGCAGAATCGGCCTAAAATGGCGCGGCGGAATTGCATGGGTCGGCGGTATAATCCTGATCGGCATCGGCCTCAAAATCCTGGCCGAACATCTCCTGGCATGGTAATGTAATATATCCCCTTGTTTGTATACTGTTGTGAAATAATGGCATAGATAGTGAAGGCCCCAATATCACTCTCCCAATATTTTGTGGAATTCGAGTTTGAAGTCAGGACAGGTTATTCGCTGATAAATGGAATTCGTTGGAAGACATTAGTATAAATCGATAGGCAAGCGGCCACTTTGGCTATCTAAAAGAATAAGGCAGGCAGACAGCCTGCCTTATTTGCTATATCGAGGAACTGCGTTATTTTAATAGAATCATTGTCTTCGTATCAATGTAGTCGTCAGCTACCAATTGGTATAAATAGACACCTGTTGCAACGTGACTCCCATTCGATCTTCTTCCATCCCAGTCCACAGTGTAGTATCCCGCCGACATCTCTCGATTCACCAGAATATTTACTGTTTGCCCCAGAACATTATAGATCGTCAACATTACATGTGAACGTCTCGGCAGTTCGAATACTATATTAGTAGTTGGATTAAATGGATTTGGGTAATTCTGGCTAACAGAGAACACTTGAGGCAATAATTGCTGATCATCCTCTCCAACATCAGTTGGGGGATCAACACAGTAACCATCATCCGGACCACCATAATTACTAGCTCGCCCTCCTGCGTTATCTACGGCTGCAATAACCCAGTATGAATAAGTTGTATCTGGATAGGGTGGGTAATCTATATATGATAGTTCAGAATCCCAATTTCCAAGGACAGTCTTGACTACATCTGATGCCAAAGATCTATATACGCGATAGTAATTAGCATTTGCTACGGCATCCCACTCAACAAGAACTGTGAGAGGAAGCCCTTCGCTTGCCGAAACTGCGGCGGGGGCATCAAGAGGGGAGAAGATTCTTTGACCTGATGCTACATCGCTAAACTCGCTTTCACGCGAACCAAAACATCCTGCGGCTGCCTTGATCCAATAGTAATAGGTAACGCCATATGAGGCATTATTATCATGAAAAGCGCTTTCTACTCGCCATTCTGATGTCAACTCAGTCTTCAGAGCCCCAATATCGGCACTTTCCGAGCGATAAACTCTGTAGACAGCATTGTGAGTACTATCGGATATCTCATAGGTTGAATGAGACCAGGAGACTTGTACGCCACTACTGAGATCCTGTGAGGCTGTAGTATTGCTTGGTGGTAGAAGCCTATCACCATTTCCTCGAAGTCTCGGATAATCATAATCTTCATGAATTGCCCAAGTGTTGGTAAAATCCCAGTTAGTACCGTATTTGGTAGTGTAAGTAGCCTGCTTCATCATTTCTACGGTGGTTTCGCCATGGGAATTGTCAATGGTACAACTACCGTCAACAAAGGCTTCGCTACAAACAGTTACTTGCGTATCCCAGAAGCTGTTGCGAATAATCCCACCACACCTACCTACCAAACCACCTTTTGGTGAGAAAGTAATAGGACCCGCAGCATAGCAATCTTCTATCAGGCCGCCTTCAAACCAACCAACAATACCTCCATTGAAAATCTCTCCTGATAATGCACTCCCGTTATAATAACACTCTTGGACAGTTCCCCCTTCATTCCAGCCAACAACACCTCCATTACCCCAATCATTACCATTAATATGGGGGCCAATATAGCAGCATCGCCTGATAGTTGCCCCGTTTCGGCCGGCAACTCCTCCAGTGTAATCATCTTTACCGGTTATTCCGCAATCTGCAACACAATCTAGAATAATGGCGCTCGCCCCATGATTATAACCAACAATACCTCCTGCGGCACTCAATTCGGCCCATACAGACAATTCCGAATTGGTTTGTTCGACTACACACGACTTGATTGTTCCGTAGTTCTCTCCCGTAATGCCACCAACATAGTTATTTCCTCTTACCTCTGAGCCTTGGGGAGAAATCACCTTACAGTTTGCAATCAGACCCTCATTTCTTCCCGCAATAGCACCAACGTACTGATTGCCTCTAAAGTCAGGGCTTTCAATGATCAGATTTCTCACAATACCACTATCATCAATAGTCGAAAAGAGGCCGACAAGATTGACTGCCATGTTCTCATACTCAAGGTCCTGGATTGCATATCCTTGCCCTTCAAGTACACCATCAAAAAGCAATAGAGGATAGAAAGACTCACCGTTTGCGTCAATGTTATTCGTTAATAGATAGATACCATTGTTAGGATGTTGTCCGTCAGAACCAATCAGAACGAGGCTATCATAATTACTCACGATAAGTGTATCTGGTAGAGGAGGCATCTCATCCACAACTTCGAAGCTTGCATCGCTTATATCATAAATTGATGGGTAGCTTACTGAAGAAACCTTTATCTGGTAATCTGTACCTACCTGAATACTTGATCCCATGTCGTATTCTTTGTATCCAATATTAGGCTCTTCCTCCATAGTCTCTATGGGAACCCCATTGTCAAGCACTTCGATCTTTACGTATTGACCAATGCCCCCATCTGAATCCCACGAAATATTCAAGCTTCCTTGATACTCATATAACTCACCCCCATTTGGTGACACAACAGTGATTGATCTGGCAGGATCGATTGGTTCAAATGTTACGCTTATTGAATGAGAAGCCTGTATATCAGCAATCTCGAAAACAGTTCCACCTACTTGATAAACTAATCCATCGAAAAACCAACTTTGAACTTTATATCCATCATCTGGGGTTGCTGTAAAGACAATATCATCACATTCAGATGCCCATACAAGATCGTTTGGTTCTATTGATCCATTGTCCCCAGAGTAAGGACTTACAAAAAACGTGGTTTCATCATCCTCAGATGGTGTGCCTGGAAAGATCGTGATGTTTTGGATCCAGTAGTGTGAGCACGCCCAAGGGTCGTCTTCTAATTCAATAACCACGGTATTCTGTGTTAATAGGTGGCCAGATAAATTCCACCGATCTGTTTTGAATCCATGAAAACCGCAATGTTGCTCTGCGACATCATAATTATCTTCCAATAGATGGCCATTTATATAAATATCTACTGGCGAATATCCACCCCCGGGACAAGTTGCTTCAGCTGATGAAAGATGGGTTAACAGAAGCGTCGCGTTACTAGGTGCCTTAGAGAAATCGAAGTTCAGAGTAATTCGGCTAACTCCGGGGGTTAGAAGTCGCCAACTAGTTTCAAAAGCAGAATTGTATTCTGCAGCATCTACAGAGTAAGTCACTCCGTACAGTTCCGGAGAAGCTGTACTGAAATCAATCCATCGCGAATCAAAATCGGGTTCCTGATATTCTCCTGAGCTTGCGTCGACTAAAGCCTGCACAAAGTCCCTCATAGAATCTTCTAGGTTTGCATCAACTGATTCGATAGCGTTCTTTAGATTGGGAAAATTGGATGTAATTTCAGTTATTCCTGAGACGGCGCTTCTGAGCTTACCAGCAATCCAAGATTCTACCACTGACGTTAAGCCAGCCTCATCTGCCGCCGCATATCCAAAGACTGCCGCGACAACTGTAGGTCCGAAAGCTGTTAGAATCAAAATCGCTATTGCGGTCGCTGCTCCCAGTATGCAGGCTGCAGCAAATTCATACCAGTCAAAATCTTGAAATGGCAGATACGAACATATCGTATATTTTAAACCTCCCAGAATGGCCCCACCTAAACCCACAGCTACACACGCGGTTAGAATGGTGAGTTCTGCAGGTTTTGATAGGTATGCCGTCGAGGAGAGATTACTGACACCTTCTATGAAAGAAATATCCTGTGGACTTCTTGACGTTAGATTTGCAGATCCTTGAGAAACTTGTACCGCTTGCTCTGAGTTCGAATCTGAAGCGCTTGCATTTGCGACTATATCTGAATCAGAGGCGTATGATCCAGATATTAAAACAAGATGGAAAAGACAAATGATAAAGACTGAAACAACACACTTTGAAGCATCCGTATTGCACTTTATTGCTCGCATCATATAAACCTCCCCAAACGTATAAATTTGTATTCTGGCCCAACCTCTTGCGTTGGATTTCTAGATGTCTGCATTTGAACTGGGGTATCCATTCCGCATGATTTTATAATATACAACTATCCCTACGATATCACAATAAGAAATAGCCCCATATCTGCGGAGGCAGAAATTCCAGACCTCGTGAGATACATTGTTGTATTTTATTGCAATATGGAGGTTGGTTTGTTGAATGATCAGTTTCGATCAGTCAAGCTGAAGAGGCTACTATATTAGGTAAATTCGCCAAAGGCTCAACAAAATGCAGAAATTGGGGTTGGGAGCACCGGCCCCTTTTGCTATAATTGATGATCAGATTGTGACTGACATCGTTAAGTTTTCGATTATCCAGTTACGGAAGTTGTCTCGTAGCCCCGCCCACGTTTATTTTCACCTTGAAAATAACACCACAAGCCCCACTCAAATTTCCATATATATGGAGAAACCTTTTCTCAGATATCCCTGTCTAAGTTATAAAGCCCAAAGTTGACGCAACCAAAACGATGGCAGGTCGTATATTTACACTGCATGGGAAAATACTCGAATCTTTAGAAACGGCGGAGTTTACGATGTTCAAAAAGATTATGCTGATTTCGGTTCTGGTGATTATTGTCGGGGCGGTTCTTTTCTTTGCCATGAACGGATCGGCCAAAAAAGAAGACGGCTTTAAAACTATCACCTGCGAGAGGGGATCGATTATCGACAAAGCCCTGGCGGTCGGAAACATCGTCCCTCGCAATGAAATTGCCGTCAAATCCAAAATTTCCGGAATTGTCAAAAAGCTGTATGCCGATATCGGTGATAAAGTCAGTGTTGGCGATCCCCTGATGGATATCGCTCCCGATCCCACCCCCCTGGAATATGCCGAAACCAAGCGACAACTGGAAATCAGCGAAGTTACCTACGAAAACGCCAAGCGCGAAATGGACAGGTCTCAAGCTCTCAAAGAGAAGAAACTGATCGCCGTCCAGGAATACGAAAGCGCCAAGGCCAAATGCGACGAGATGGAATTGCGCCTCAACCTTGCCAAAGAAAAATTGGCTCTGCTTGAAAAAGGACAAACCAAAATTGCCAACCGTGTGGTTGAAAATGTCATCAAAGCTCCCGTCAATGGCACCGTCCTGGCCCGCAATGTTAACGTCGGCGACCCCGTCGTGCCACTCACCAGCTTCCAGGCCGGAACCGAATTGATGGCTCTGGCCGATATGACCGACCTCATGTTCAAAGGAACCGTCGATGAGATCGATGTTGGCAAGCTCAGCCACGGCATGATCGTCGAACTTAAAGTCGGTGCCCTTCCCAAAGATACAGTCACAGGAACCCTGACCAAAATTTCTCCCAAGGCCCATAAGGACGAAGGCTCGACCGTATTCGACGTCGAAATCGACCTCACCGATGTCGGCAATGCCAATCTCCGCGCCGGCTATTCTGCCAACGCCGATATTATAATCACCAGGAAAGAAGACATTCTGTTGATCCCGGAACGGTTGATAACGTTCGCCAATGATTCTTTATATGTCGAGATTCAGGATACCGCCGGTCTGGTAACTCAAATCGCTGTAGAAACAGGATTGTCTGACGGTATCAACATCGAGGTAACCGAGGGGCTCTCCGAAGGTGACTTGCTGGTCGAAAGGCCACCCAAAGAGATAACGGGAGACTGATTTAGATGCTTGTCTTTGTCTCACTCAAGCAGTTTTTCCGTGATCTGCGCAACCAGAAACTGCGAACCTTCATGACCATCTTTGGCATCATGTGGGGAACCATTTCGGTTATCCTGCTGCTGGCCTTCGGGACAGGCCTCCAGGAACATCAGGTCAAATCTTTCAAAGGGCTCGGCGAGCAAATCAGCATTATCTGGTCGGGTGTTACCTCCAAACCCTGGAACGGCCTCCCACGAGGTCGCCGCGTAAGGCTGACTGAGGAAGATATCACCAATATCAAGATATCGGTGCCGGGTATTCGCCGAATCTCGCCCGAATACACCGGACACAGTGTTATGCTCAAGTCCCATAGGAATAATCTTGTCGCCAACGTATCGGGAGTCTGGCCGGAATTCGGGATGATGCGCAACATCATCGCCAGGGATGGCGGACGCTTTATAAATGCCCGCGATATGGATGAAAAACGCCGAACAATTTTTATCGGCGACGAACTGGCCGAAAAGCTGTTCCCCGGAGAGGATCCTATCGGACAATCGCTACAGGTCCGGGGAATGCCCTTTGTCGTCGTTGGTGTCATGGTTACGAAAAGCCAGGACAGCAGTTACGGTGGTCGCGACAAGCGCAATGCCTATATACCATCGACGACCTTCCAAAGCATGTATTCACAGCGTTTCCCCAACAACACCATCGTCCAGGCTGTCGACGATGGAGCCATGAAGGGCGTTATCGACGGCTTTTATCGATATTTGGCGGCCAAATACAATTTCGATCCGGAAGATACCGAGGCCCTGCAGATCTGGGACACCAGCGAAGGCTTCAAGTTTTTCTACACCTTCTTCATGGCCTTCAAACTTTTCCTGGTTGGTATCGGGTGCCTGACTCTTATCACCGGTGGAATCGGAGTCACCAATATCATGAACGTTGTTCTTGAGGAAAGAACCAAGGAAATCGGTATCAAGATGGCCCTGGGCGCCAAACGGGCCACTATTATGTTCCAGTTTATGTTTGAAACCATCCTGCTGACCTTCATCGGCGGCGCGGTCGGATTTGCATTAGCGTTGATTATCATCAAGCTTTTCCCACTGCTCAACATGACCGATGAATTGGGAACGCCGATTGTCCACTTTTCAGAATCGCTGGGGGCTGTCGCGATATTGGGCATCATCGCCTTTTTGGCCGGATTTTTCCCGGCCCGAAGGGCAGCCCGGCTTGAACCTGTAAAAGCCTTGAAACTGTTTTAGGGAAGCCTATGAACCCGTCAATTATATTCAGTGTTTTCTCCCGGGATTTCAAACGTCAGCGCAAACGCATGCTCCTGACGCTGGTAGCAATCCTCTGGGGCACCATGTCGATTATGCTCCTGCTGGCATACGGCGAGGGAATGAAGCAGCAGTTTTCTAAGAATAGTAAAGGTCTGGGCGACGGTATCGTAATCCTCTGGGGCGGACAAACATCGAAACCGTTCATGGGATTCGGCAAAGGCCGACGAATTCACCTCCATTCAGAAGATGTTGACTATCTAAAAAAACGGATGCCGGAGTTGGATGTCGTCGTTGGCGAATATATCAGGTGGGGCGTGCAGGTGCGGCATGGCAAAAAACTTATCAGCGAACGGGTCAACGGCCTTTATCCGCAGTATGAGACCATCCGCAATTTTATCCCGGAAATGGGCGGGCGCATGATCAACCAACTCGATATGGACCTCAAGCGGCGAGTCGCCTTTCTGGGCAATGATACCAAGGACAGGCTCTTTGGCCCCGATATCCCCCCTGAGGATGTTGTCGGTGAAACTATCTACCTCAACAACACCCCCTATACAGTTATCGGGGTGATGAGGCCAAAAATACAGATGGGCTCGTATCAGGGCCAGGATAGTGATGTCATCGCCATCCCGTTCACTACATTCTTTGCTATCTTCGGCGACCCCTATCTCGATAACATGATCTATAAGCCCCGGGAATTCGACAATATGGCCGGAATCGAAAAGAGGGTCTTCGAAGTCATGGGCGCCAAATATAGATTCAATCCCACGGATGATCGCGCTCTATCGACATGGGATATCGTGGAATCGGCCAAAGTGACCGGTAATATCATGATCGGGATTCAGCTCTTTCTTGGCATTATCGGTGGTCTGACTCTCCTGATTGCAGCCGTCGGTGTGACCAATATCATGTATGTCTCCATTAAGGAACGCACCCGCGAAATCGGCGTCAAGATGGCTGTTGGCGCCCGAAAAATATATATTCTGGCCCAATTCGTCATCGAGGCGCTGGGGATTACATTCCTGGGAGGATTGTTCGGCATGGCGGCAGCCTATATCCTAACCGAACTGTTCAAAATAGCGCCTATCGAATCGCAGGTTTTAGACTTTATGGGCCGTCCGACAGTATCACTCGAAATCGGAATCACCGTAACCGTCATACTCGGTATCCTCGGATTTATGGCCGGGCTGTTTCCGGCTATGAAAGCGGCGTCGATCAATCCAACTGAGGCGTTACGTTATGAGTAAACACATTTGCAGGCAGGTTCGATCATGATTGAAATGAAAAGCATCAAAAAAACCTACGACACAGGAAGCGTTTCTTTCGACGCGCTGAAAGGGATCGACCTTGATGTCGACAAAAATGAATTTATCGCTATCGTCGGCCCGTCGGGGTCGGGGAAATCGACGTTAATGAACCTTATGGGTTGCCTTGATACTCCGACGGGCGGCGAATATATGCTCGAAGGCAATCGGGTCGAAACCCTCAGTTCCAACCAACTGGCCGAAATTCGCAACCGAAGAGTCGGATTCGTCTTCCAGGCCTTCAACCTCCTGCCGTATGCCACCGCCTATGAAAATGTCGAATTACCGATTCTCTACGCCGGGCTGAAGCACAAAGAAAGAAAAAGAAGAGTAACCGAATTGCTGGGCAAGGTCGGGCTGGCCGACAAAATGGCCAATAAGCCGACCGAAATGTCGGGCGGCGAAATGCAGCGCGTTGCCATCGCTCGCGCCCTGGCCAACAATCCGCAATTGATTTTGGCCGATGAACCGACTGGAAATCTCGATACTGCCTCGGGCGGCGAGATTATCAATATCTTCGAGGAATTGTGGCGCGACGGCCGGACGGTGATAATGATTACTCATGACACGAATATTGCTAAACGGTGCCAGCGTTTGATACGTCTCAAGGATGGCCGTATCGACACCGACAATGGAAACGGCAATGGCAACGGCCGGCACTAGCCGGTTAGACCGGCAGCCAAGTTAGAATGGTTTATAAAAGCGGAAACGACATTTATGGGGTTATAGAATAAGTCATAAAATACCACGGGTGGCCCACCATTTAGGGCCTGTTGAAAAAGTCCAAACGTCGTCATCGCGAGGCCGATTTATCGGCCGTGGCGATCTCGGCATCATTATGGCGATTTAGTGGTTGACGGGTGGCTCACCATTTATGGTGGGAAGATATCCTGTCCTGAGAGACAAAAGCTGCACCAACATGGATGCACAAGCAGGACTGATACAAACTGGAACATATCAGTTTATCCATCAGTATAAAGCACGTATGGAGCTGTAAACCTTCTCCGCCAGCCGCCTGCCGCCCCACCGGCAGGCGGCATTTTTTTATGGCTGCCACATAATTCAAAATCACATGCAAATCCGATTGCAAATATATATAAATCTATCTATATTGGCCCTACCACAAGGGTAGGCATCGAGGGCATCATCTGGGTTGCCGTTATAAAAAACAACTTGCGGACTTTGTGCCGGGAATTGGTGTGAATGACAACAACTTCTATTTTTGAGGCTGAATATGAGTGTAAATAATCATAACCGATATCAGGGTATAATAGACTCTTTTATGACTAATGTTGAGTCAGTCAAGAAATTGGCTGTTTTTGATCAATATATACTAGATGTGGCAATTGATATTCTCGAGAAAAGGAAGGAAGCACTAATAAAGCAGCATAAAGACAATCCAATGATAACCGGTGAGAATGCCATTCAATCTCTTAAAAACGTTCGTAACACTGGGTCTTTAAAACTTAAATATCAAGTCATGTATAACCAATGTATTGTTTTATTGGTCTCTTATTTTGGATTCGCCGTAAAAGAACATCTCAGAGAATTCATCGATGCAGTTCTAGAATCGCCCGACCCCGGGAAAATCGGAAAGGAAGACATTAAGATTAATCTGGAAAGGTTACGGGATTTAAGAGATCAGCCGGGTATGTCCATTGGTGATTTCTATATAAATCAAAATAGCATAAGTGGGCAAGATATGCAGAGTATACATCGATTTCTTGACAGGAATTTGGGCACAACACCGCCAAAAGATGAGATCGTCAACAATATCATTTTATCGCAAGCTGCACGCCATGTTATCGTTCACAGTGGTGGTCAAATCAATGAAAGGTTCATTAATCAAGTTTCCGGAGCAAAACCTAGAACGATAATGAGTGATTTGACGATGGGAGAAATTATTTCTTTTACTCCGAAAGAGATTGAAATAATCGGAGATAATATGAGATGCTATCTCCAGCAAATGGCAGGTCTCTTATCTGGCGATGATAAGTAGATTAGGCCGGTGTGCCCCGGACCTTGGTCCGGGAAGGATGCCGCTTCTGCGGTCCTTTTGCCTGCAAAATCAACATAGAATCGCTGTTAATCCCGATGCCGTCATATTAGGTGAACCTGAAAGAGAAAGGTATACCTATGAAACAAATCACCCTCAGAAACAGATCGAAATCTCCCCCAAAGGAGGAAAAGCCCGGCAAACATGCAATAATGACGAAACAAAGCCATTTCATCGTTATGCGGCAACAACATAGCTTTTTTCAAAGCCATTCTAAGCCATTATAAGCCATTTTTTTGTGCATAAAAACGGCCTTTTGGTAACATTTGGGGGTCATTTACACGCCTGTCCGCCTCCGCCGGGTGCCCCGGACCTTGGTCCGGGAAGGGTGACGAGGATCTCTGATCTCAAATAACAACCTCTGCTTCAGGTCATCCTTGCGACAGCATAGAACAGGCTTTTGCCTGCTCCCCTCTCCCTGGGGAGAGGGGCCGGGGGTGAGGGATCGGTAAAACCATAACACTTGCATGCGCGCCAGCCTTATGTTATCATTGCCTCTGGATATTTAACCCCTTTCGGGAGAGAAAAAGGTCATGGGCGAGAAATACATCTTCAATATGTACGGCGTAAACAAATTCTACGGGCAAAAACAGGTTCTCAAGGAAATCAACCTCAGCTTCTATCCCGGCGCCAAAATCGGTATCGTCGGCGAGAACGGATCGGGCAAAACCACCGTCCTGCGGATCATGGCCGGCCTCGATGAGGAATTCCAGGGACACGCCGAAATCACCGCCGGCTTCCGCGCCGGTATCGTCGAACAGGAACCGCGCCTCGACCCCGACCTGACCGTGCGACAGACCATCGAATTGGCCTTTGGCGAAACCAAGGCATTGCTCGATGAATACAATCAATTGGCCGAAAGCATGGCCAACCCGATGGACGACGATCAGATGCAAAAGGCGATGGACCGGATGGGCGTGTTGCAGGATAAAATCGACGCCGTCGATGGCTGGAACCTCGACCAGGCCCTGGCTGTGGCCGGAGATGCTTTATGCCTCCCCGACGACGACCGGACTATCAATACTCTTTCCGGCGGAGAAAGACGCCGGGTAGCGCTGTGCAAAGTCCTGCTGGAGAAACCGGATCTGCTGTTGCTCGATGAGCCGACCAACCATCTCGATGCCGAAACGGTGAGCTGGCTGGAGGAACAACTACGCGAATACCCCGGCACGGTTATTATCGTCACTCATGATAGATATTTCCTCGACAATGTCACCAAATGGATTCTCGAACTCGACGGCGGTCACGGCGTCCCGTGGGAAGGGAACTACACCTCATGGCTGGAGCAGAAACTGGCCAAAATGGCGGCGAATGAGAAAAAAGATTCGCCTCGCGGCCAAATGTTGCAGCGAGAACTCGACTGGATCAAGATGAGCCGCGGCGATCGTCATGAGATGGCCCGCGCCAGAGTCAGGGAGTACGAGCAATTAGTCGCCCGTGAAACTGAAGCATCAAAAGGCGGCGCAGTGATTCAGATCGCCCCCGGCCCGGAACTGGGAACGCAGGTAGTTGAATTCAACGATGTCGCTATGGGCTATGACGACCGTATGCTGTTCGACAAACTGACTTTTGCCGTACCGCGATCAGGTGTAGTAGGATTACTCGGCCCCAACGGAACCGGGAAGACGACAGTCTTCAAATTGATCAAAGGCGATTTGAAACCGATTGATGGCAAAGCGATAACCGGATCATCCGTGAAAATAGCTTTTGTCGATCAGGAACGGGAATCACTCGATGATGAACTAAGTTTGATCGGAGAGGTCGGCGAGGGAGCGGAAGAAATCATCATCGGCAAGAGAACCATCCCGATCAGGCAATACCTGGCTTTGTTCGGATTCAAGGGCGCCTCCCAGCAGAAGAAGGCCAATGAATTATCCGGCGGCGAACGCAACCGCTGCCATCTGGCGAAAGTCCTCAAAGTCGGCGGCAATCTGTTGATGCTCGATGAACCGACCAATGATCTCGACGTCAACACTTTGCGGATGCTCGAAGAAGCGATTCTCGATTTCTCCGGCTGTGTCATGGTTATCAGCCATGACCGTTTCTTCCTCGACCGCGTCTGCACGCATTTGCTGGTGTTCGAGGGCGAAAGCAAAGTCCGTTGGTTTGAGGGGAATTTCTCGGAATATCAGGAATGGCGCAGCAAAGAACTCGGTGGCCGGCTCTTTGAAAATCGTCGCAATCGCTACCGTACAATTGTCCGGGCTTAAGTCAAAAGCGGCGATTTGCTTTGACAAAAATGATATTGTGTACTATTATGTAATTAATTGCACCGAGCCAATTTATAGCCTCTATTGTTGAAAATTTAAAAGGGCGAGTCGTATTATGACCGAATTTGTACAACCGAAACGACTCTGGTTGAAAATCCCGATACTGCTGGTGCGGGTGTACCTGATCCTGGTGCTGGCCGGATGCGCCTCGAAAAAAGCGCCGAATGTCGATGAAATCCGCCAACTGGAAACTCGTACTGTGGCAGCCGACTTCACCACTGCCTTCGATGCCTCGGTAAATCTTCTGCAGGATCTCGGTTTCACCGTCGAGATGCTGGACACCGAGGCCGGAGTGATCACCGCCAGTAAGAAATCTATGGGGAATCTGGGCGATAATTTCACCGATTCCGAACTGGGCGACGATGATGATTTTCCGACCTGGGCGATCGTTCTGCTCATCGTTACCGGTATCATTATTGTCATCGGCCTCATTGTCATTATCGCGGCGGCTGTCTCTGATGACGATGATGATGAAGATGATGAGTCACGCAGCAAGGGCAATAGCGACGACACTCGGGGCCAGGACGAGGAACGGGAACATGACGATGATGACGATACTGATATCTCGACGACTATCATTATCGCCGACGCCCTCCTCGATTCAGATACGGCCGACGAGCTGGAATATTATGATTACCGGATCAGCATCAACCTGACACCGATCGACGAGAGCCAAACGAATATGCGAACGAGTATCCAGGGGAGCCGGATGAAGGGATATAATGTCAAAGATACCGGCCCGGTCCACGATGTTCGCTTCTACCGCGGGTTCTATACCGCCCTTGACAAATCGCTGACAATGGAATCGGGAGTTGAAGAACCTGTTCCGGAAGATCAGCCAGAGGCAGTCGAACCGGAAACGGATAAATAATGAGGGAAGGAAACATGAAATATCTATATTTAATATTGGCCGTAGTAATAATAATGGCGGTGGGTTGCACCGATCGAAAGGGCGCCCCGACCAATGCCACCATTGATATTGTCCCAGGCGATCAAATACCCCCGCCGGATCAGTTTGTACCAGTAGAACAACTTCCGGTTCGGACATACGAGGAGATCCCGAAATATCCGATTCGGGCGTATGAAAGAGGAATCGAGGGAATTGTACTGATGCAGGCTTTTATCGACTCCGAGGGTGCGGTGCGGAAAGCTCTTGCTGCCAGATGCAATCAGCCGGGATGGGGATTTGAGAAAGCCGCTATTAAGGCGGCTTACATGTGCCGCTATGAAGCGGCCATACAAAACGGTCAGCCGATCGGGATTTGGATTGCATATAAAGTGGATTTTGTGATCGACTGATTACCTCCATGCCTTCGCAGAATGGCATGAAAATAATTCGAATTAATACTATGGCTGCTGCAACCGATTCGGTTCTGACTCTTCGGATGCCGTTTCGGTCCCGTCTGGATTTTTTCGCGAGTGATATAAAATAAGCAGAATCGTAGCGGTGATGCCGCAAGAGACGGCCATGTCGGCCACATTGAATATTGGCCAGCGATCCATATAATATGAGCCGATATTTATATCGAAAAATTCCCAGTCGATAAAATCAACCACCTCGCCGAAACGGATGCGGTCGACAATATTGCCGAGAGCTCCCGCGGAAACGATGGTCAAAGGAATAGCCAGAAAACTTATATGGCGATTACGCCAGATATAAAAAAGGAGAACCACAAAGATGATCAGTGATGAAACAAGATAATAAGTGGTACCGCCCAGCCGCATGCCGAAGGCGCCGCCGGGATTGAATGTCAGAGTCCATCGCCAGTATTCGCCAATGACAGAAACCGGCAAACCCATCGTCAAAGTCGACAATGCAATATACTTCGTCACCTGGTCGGCGACGAAGACAACAATGAAATACGGCAATAATCGCCAGGCTGATTTTTCTTTCACTTGCGACGGGCCTTCGTTTTTTCTTCCTTCTCCTTGCATTCGATACATAATCGGGCATGGGGTACCGCTGTCAAGCGGGCGCGGCTGACATCTTTACCACACGAGTGGCATTTACCGTAGGTCCCATCCTTAATCCGGCGCAATGCTTCATCAATGTGGTGTACAAACCGCTGAGATTTGGAAGCCAGTTGAAATTTCTTCTCACGCTCCTGGGCATCGGTTCCCAAATCGGCCATATGGTAGGAGTAGGACGACAGATCTCCGGTCGATTCCTTGATGGTGCTGGTGGTATCTTTACGGAGACTGTCGATACCCTCTACGATTTCCCGTCGTTTCTCCAGCAAAAGTTTCTCATACCTTTTCATGTCCGCTTTTCTCAAAGCGCACCTCCGGTTCGCTATTGTCGCGCTACCGATATGACGGCCTTCTCGCCGTTAATCTTCCATTCCGTGGCGTCAGTGCCGTCGGCCTGGCTCAATTCGGCCTTGTTGAGTGAATCGGCCAGAGTTTCATCACAAATGTATGCTTCATATCTGTCTACCGCGCCGGACAAAGGCTCATCGGCAAACAGCTTGATCTTAATACGGTCGGTTACTTCAAAACCCGATGATTTTCTCATATTCTGAACTTTGTTGACTACTTCTCGGGCAAAGCCCTCATCGATCAATTCGGGCGTCAGAGACGTATCAAGAGCAATCATCATCTGACCATCGACTTCGACTCCGTAACCTTCCTTTTCGCCACGAATGAATTCGACCTCATCCGCCGAGAGGACAACCTCGCGGCCATCAGCCTCGAATGTCAAACTCTCCTCAGTCATAAACTGCTTGATCTGATCCTGTGAAAGAGCCTGTGCCGCTTTGGATATTTGTCCCAAAGTCTTGCCGAATTTCGGACCCAGCTTGGAAAAATCCAGCTTCACCACATATGATACATATTTGTCGGTACCGTTCGCAAACTCAATTTTCTTAATATTCAATTCCCTCAGGATAATTTCCTGGACATCGGCCGAGGGAACGCCGCCTTTGCTTTGTACGATTATACGTGAAAGTGGTTGCCTGACTTTGAGGTTTTTCCGCTTCCGGCCGGCCAGCGCCAGCGACACCACCTTTTTGACAAACGCCATATCTTCTTCCAGTTTGGTATCAACCAATGAGGTGTCGGAAGAGGGGAAGCCGGTCAGGTGAATCGACTCCGGATAGGAATCGCTATTTTCACCCAGAAGCTGGCGATAAATATAATCGCTGAAGAAAGGCGCGATCGGTGCCATCATCGCGCAGACACCGATTAGGATATCGTACAATAACGAATAAACCAGCATTTTATCGGGATCGTCGCCGCCACCGTAAAAGCGGGAACGGTTCAGCCGGATATACCAATTCGATAAATCGTCGATGACGAAATCCTGGATCAGCCGGGTGGCGCGAGTAAGGTTATAATTATCCAGCGCCTCGGTTACCTGAGCGACGGTCGAATTATAGCGGGATTTCACCCAGCGGTCGATCAGTGTTTCTTCACCACGTCGGGAACGCAGATATTCCCCGACCGACTGCGAGTTTTGAGCCGCTTTCTCGGCGACCTGGTCGATATTGGCATAGAGGGCCCAGAAAGCATAACAGTTTTTGAAGGTGTCAAAAAACTTCCGCTGCACGATCTCCACGCCCTGGGGATCGAATTTGAGAGCGATCCACGGATGCGAGGTCGAAATCATATACCACCGGACGGCGTCGGCTCCGTACTTATCGACCATCTCAAACGGATCGATGACATTGCCGACATGTTTGGACATTTTCTTGCCCTCTTTGTCGACTACGAACTCGAGGACAAGGCAGTTTTTGAAACAGGGCTGGTCGTAATACATAGTTGAAATGGCCAGCAAAGAATAAAACCAGCCACGGGTCTGGTCGACCGCCTCGGAGATAAATTCGGCCGGAAAAACCTTATCAAAATCTTCCTTGTGCTCGAACGGATAATGCCATTGTGCAAACGGCATGGCGCCGGAATCGAACCAGACATCGATCACTTCCGGAACACGGTTCATCAATCCCGAACAGGACGGACATTTTAATTTAATATCGTCGATATGCGGTTTGTGCAGGTCCAGATCATCGGGGACATCGATACCGCATTCCTTCAGTTGGGCCACGGATCCGATCGCCTTCTTCTCGCCGCATTCCTCGCAAATCCAGATCGGCAGGGGGGTACCCCAGAACCGTTCGCGGGACAAAGCCCAGTCGACGTTATTTTCCAGCCATTCACCGAAACGGCCGGATCCGATTTCGGGCGGATACCAGTTGATCTGCTTATTGTACTCCAGCAGCTTGTCCTTGAACTGGGTGGTTTTGATATACCATGATTTACGGGCGATATAAATCAGCGGCGAGTCGCAGCGCCAACAGAAGGGATAACTGTGTGTGTAAACCTCGCTTTTGAACAGCAGCCCGCGCTTATCAAGATCCTTGATGATTTCCGGGTCGGCATCCTTGACGAATTTCCCCGCCAGCCAGCCGGTATCGTCTTTGAACAGACCGTTTTCATGGATCGCCTGGAGTATCGGAAGGCCGAATTGCTTCCCCATCTCATAGTCGTCAGCACCGAAACCGGGCGCGATATGGACAATTCCGGTTCCGTCTTCCATGGTGACGAATTCGGCATTGATCGCATAGAAGGCCTTGTCCGCCACTTCATTGAAGATATCAAACAGCGGCTGGTAACGGCAGTTGAGATACTCCGATCCCAGCTTGCGGTCGATAACTTCAAACTCACCGCCGAGGACCTTATCGGCCAGCGCTTCGGCGAGCACGAATTCCTCGCCGTTGAATTTCACGCGGATGTAGTAAGCATTGGGATGCAGGCAGATGGCGGCATTGGAGGGCAATGTCCAGGGGGTCGTCGTCCAGACCAGATATGAGAAACTGTCGTCCGCCGACTTCATCCGCACAAAAACCGAGGGATCGCTGACATCGTTGTAAGCCTGCGAAACTTCATGTGACGAAAGGCCGGTTTCACACCGCGGGCAAAATGGGACGGTTCTATGCCCCAGGTAAATAAGGTCACGGTTGAAGAGGTTCTCAAGGATATTCCAGACCGATTCGATATAGTAATTTTCGAGAGTTATATAGGGCTGATCGAGATCAAGCCAGTATCCGATTCGTCGGGTGATATCATCCCAGTCCTTTTTATAGGCAAAAACCGACTCGCGACATTTCTGGTTAAATTCAGCGATGCCGTACTCCTGGATCTCCTGCTTGTTCTTCAGCTTCAGCCGTTTTTCGACTTCCACCTCAACCGGCAGCCCATGTGTGTCCCATCCGCCCTTCCGGTCGACCCTGAAGCCGCGCATGGTCTTATAGCGGCACATCAGGTCCTTGATGGTCCGGCCGATAACATGGTGAGTCCCCGGTTTACCGTTGGCCGTCGGAGGCCCCTCAAAGAAGATAAACGGCTTTTTGCCTTCGGTCACCTGTAGTGACTTATGGAAAATATCCTGCTTTTCCCAGAATTCGAGAATATCCTGCTCGACACCGGTCCAGGAAAAATTGTCTTTTAGCTGGTCAAATTTCATAATCAATGGCCCTTTTCAATCAAGCCTTCTAATTTATCCAAAACGACAGGTATTGTAAAGAGTTTTTTATATGGCCATCCGGCCATCTTCATTGAAATTACACGGTTTATGCCTGTCCAAACTTTGCGCTAAATCATTAATAATGCCCGAAAAACAGCCGTTTTGACCGTATTCATTTATTATCGAGATCCCATAATCGCCGCCGGTTTTGCCGCCGGTCAAACTTATTAGAGATGAGACCATGAGCCAGAAACTGATAATAGATACCAAAGCGTTTGAAGCCCAATACCCCGACAAGCCGTTTTATGTTAAGCATAACCTGTGCAATCATCCTCTTTTCAAAATTGAGCGCCTGCTGGAACTCCTAAAAGTATTGCCGGAACACAAAGTCGATTATTATACCGGCAAAGTCGGCGTTAACGAGGATAAGAAAAAAGCTCCCCCCACTGGCCTGACCGCCGAGGAGACCATCAGTCAGATAAAAAGCGCGCAATCATGGCTGGTACTGAAAAATGTCGAAAGAGACCCGGAATATCGCCAATTGGTCGAAGACTGCCTCAATGAAGTTGCTCCACTGGCGCAGCCGATAAGCCCCGGAGTCAAACAATACGAAGGCTGGATATTTTTGACCTCACCCGGTTCGCTGACGCCGTATCATCTCGATCCGGAACATAATTTCCTGCTCCAGATAAGGGGCAAAAAACAATGTTATGTTTTCGACGCCAATGATCGGGACTTACTATCGGAGGAGGAGATCGAAAATTTCTATGCCCGGTTCGGAGTCGTCGGCAAGCTGGAATTCAACGAAAGGTATCAGGACAAGGCGTACAGCTATATGATGGAGCCGGGAAACGGAGTATTTGTGCCGGTCAATGCGCCGCATTGGCTGCAGGTTCAGGATGATATTTCGATATCGTTTAGTATTACCTATTATTCGAAAGACGTCTATCGGCGGACGCGGTTGTTCCGGTTCAATTCCCAATTGCGAAAGATGGGGATTACACCCAGTCCTTACGGTCAATCGCCGACACGCGATGCGATCAAGGACGCCTTTATAGCACCCATTCAAAATACAAAGAAGCTATTCGGTTTCGGCCCGAAGAAGAATCAGCAGTATTAATCATTCCGATGCGCAACCTTCGCCGCAGCCTGGGCTGTCGGCACGGGCAAAAGCCCGCAGGCAGGGGCCTGTTTGAAGTACAAAATCTACATAATCGATTTATTCGGTTCTGTGTGCAACTGTCGCTGCAGCCTGGGCTGTCGGCATTATGCGCAACTGGTTAATGCTGACATGCGGCGGGCGGGTGACACAAAATATCACCGCCTCGGCGATATCATCCCCCGACAAAGGCGTCAATCCTTTATATACTCCTCCGGCCCGTTCAGTATCGCCATGAAATCGGACGAGTGAAAACTCAGTATCTACCATACCGGGATCGACCGTACTCACCCGCAACGGGGTATCAACCAGGTCGATCTGCATTCCTTTAGTGATGGCATCGACCGCATGCTTGGTGGCGCAGTAAACATTGCCGCCGGGATAAACCTCGTGCCCGGCGATAGACCCGATATTGACAATATGTCCCGACTGCCGCTCGACCATCTCCGGAATCACCACCCGGCTGATATACAAAAGCCCTTTGATATTGGTATCGATCATTTCTTCCCAGTCGGTCAGGAGGCCATCATGAACTTTGGTCAATCCCCGGCTAAGGCCGGCGTTGTTGACCAGAATGTCGATGTCCTTCCACGGAGAGGGGAGAGTGTTCAGAGCCGTTTCAACATCCTTTTGGTTGCGGACATCAAGCTGGAAAAAGTGGCACTCGGTGCGGTAGGTATCTCTGATTTCATCGGCCAGTTTATTGAGCCTGTCCTTGCGGCGGGCGCAGAGTAAGAGCTTTGCTCCTTCGCGGGCGAAAGCCAAAGCGCAGGCCTGCCCGATTCCGGACGAGGCCCCGGTGACGAAAACGATTTTATCTTTGAGTGAGGTCATGCTGTTCTCTCCCGATACTGGTCACGTTTGTATACCGGCCAATCTATCGGAAAACAGACAGACTGTCAAGAACTGTGCTACGGTCTCGCTCTAATGATCTGCGAACTCAACCCCTTTTTGATTACTACCGGAGATGTCTTTTCGATCCTGATTTCTTTACAACCGTTGAACCGAGCCATGTCCCACAATTTTGCAGCCAGCGATGGTAAGAAGGCATCATAATCGGAGAAGCCATCTTCCAGTACCAAGTTTCTTATAAGTAGAGTTTTTGCCTTGCGGTCGGCTTTAGGATCGAGACGACCGGCAAACTCCTCGCCCCACAATATCGGCAGAACGAAATAACCGAATTTTCGTTTGGGTGCCGGGACATAACATTCGATAGTGTAGTCAAATTCAAAAAGGAGCTTTATTCGCTCCCGCTGAATAATAAGATTATCGAACGGAGATAATAAATGCAGACGGGGAGAGGTTTTTCTAAGCCTCGTAGAAGCTTCCAAACGATCCGTCAATCCAAAATATTCATTGTTTTTCAGGCGGCCCACGGACACTTCGGTGACCTCACCGGCGTTGACCATATTGTGCAGAGCTTTGATAATGATTTTCTTGTCGGTCCCGCGAATATGCTCCCGAATCTCGCTTGCCCGTGCCACGCCGTAGGCCGAAAGCGCCCGGCGAACCAGAAACTGTCCCAATTCATCATCATCCGGCAATCCCGTGTCGGTCCCCTCAGGCAAGACGCGCTCAGTCAGATCATAGATACGATGGAAATTTCGCCTCTCGGTGATCATCAATTCGCCCCGCCAGAAAAGCAGTTCCAGGGCGACTTTGGCCGGCCGCCAATCCCACCAGGTGCCGCGTTTGGCATTGGCAGGGGGTGCAAAGTCCTTTGATGACAACGGCCCTTCATCACGAATCTGCTGCAATACCGGCTTCATCATATGGCCGTATTTTTCGAGCCGCTGTTTTTCCCATTTTTGATGAGGTTCCAGGAAACCGCGCATTCGCGGCAGGTAGAAACGGTAATCAGTCATTGGCAGATATGACGCCGCATGGCCCCAGTATTCAAAAATTCGGCGATCTCCGGTCTGAAGATCATGCAGCATTTTCGGTGCAAAATCGGGTCGCCGGGTCCAGAGAGTATGATTATGGGCTCGTTCGATGACAGAAATTGTGTCGATCTGAATATAGCCGAGTTTTTCGATGGTCTGTGCGACTCCTTCTTTGCCCCTGCGTATTTTGGTACGGCCATCCAGAAGCTGAGCGTTGATGGCTATCCGCCGGGCCTGCTGCAATGATATTTTCATCCATCGATCCCCGATATCTAATTTGCCGGTACGAAAATATTAATCGATGAATCTTATGTAATGTTTTTGGGCCAGCATGTCAATCATATGTGCAGTCGGGCCGGCGGTGCCGAGCTGTAATTATCCATGTTTTGAAGTTATGAGCCTGGAAAGGGAAATTATTTATTGCAAAGTGAAATCGACCCGGTATTCGACCCAGAGTCCGATCGGTTTTCCGCGACGCAGAGCGGGCTTGTATTTGCACAAATAGGCCGCCTTGACCGCCGCTTCTTCAAATCCCAAAGCGAGCGCAGAACAATTTTCCACTCTGGCCTGGGTTACTTTCCCATGTCTATTTATGTAAGCCTGAATAACGACGAAACCTTCAATCTCATTTGCCAGTGCCAGGGTGGGGTATTTGGGCATTTTTCTAAATATTATTCTGGGATGCTGATCAGAGTTAATCGTAGGATCACCGGCTGGCGCCGGTCCGGGTTGAAGTTGCGACAGGTCCGGGTTCGGGACTGTTTTCACATCCCTATGGATACGCGAGCCACAACCGATGATAAAAGGAATAACCGCGGCAATGATTAAAACCGCCTTTAGCATTTTGTCCTCAAGATTTGTAAGATTATCCAGGTGTCCGGATTTGATGTAATAAATCCTACATGGCAAAGATGATATTGTTATTATATTTATCGGCTGTTGATCGATTTTCATTATCTATCATAATCAAATTTGCACGAAAAATTGACGCCCCAAACAAGTTTTTCTTAATTAGGAATCTATCAGGTGTTGGACACCTTCAGGCGCTCGGAACCTTTCCCGAAAGGATTTTTACCTTTTTAGGTAGCGGGCGGCTTGAAACATGATATCCAACATTTCCTTCATAGCCGACGGCTTCAGGAGATCGGGACTGTCGATTTTTCTGGCTATCGCCATCCGGGATGTTGTGGCTACCAGTTTTTCAAACGGCTCCAGCCTCTGAACATAGTCCCGCAAAGAGGCTTCCAGAAATACCTTCCGATGGGCCGGATCTTTGGTTTCGATATAATACTTTTTGTCGAAAGCGGCGTCACCGGATTGAAATTCATAGTCGAGCCGGAGTTTTTTGAACATTTTGTCGGCCCAGTGCTCATGACGGATCTTGAATGCCCATTTCATCGGAGAGGCAAACGATAAATCAAGAAGATCACTGTCGGACAAAGCCATCCCGACCTGATATCCCTCAATTGAAGCCTGATAAACGGGGTAGCATTTAAGGCTATAAACATCCCGGATTTCCTCGTCGTCGTCGAGATCAGATGATATCCCGGACAGCGTTCCGCCGATATTTACTTTCCTCGATGATCCGCTATATCGATCCTCGAACCTCCGGGTGATTTTCCCGCCCCAGCGATCATTAAGCCAGTCGATGAGGGTCAGATATTCCTGCAGATATAAATATTGATCAGCCATAATTTCTCCCGTGCCATTATCGATCAATATAACAATTCCTGAAAGGGAAATTCATGAAAAAACTGTACCCCGCCAGGATGATCTGTTGATTAAACACAAAACCTGCGTTGAAAAATTGCGTACCAAGATACATGTCAAAGGAGGACACAGTGACTGCACAAGAGACTTACACAGAACTCAAGAAGCGGATGATCGAGATTTCAATGCTGCAGTCGACCGGCGGGGTGCTCCATTGGGATCAGGAAGCGTATCTTCCGAAAAAAGGCGCTGACCATCGAGGCGAACAACTCGCGCAAATATCGCAATTGACGCATAAATGGTTTACAGATCCGAGCATCGGCGATAAAATTGGGGTAATTGAGAATTCAGATTTGATGAAGAATTATGAATCTGAGGCGGCAGTCAATGTGCGCGAATGGCGTCGTTTATACGATCGCGAAACCAAACTCCCCACCGAATTCGTCCAGGACTTTGCCCGCACAACCTCAAAGGCCTCTCAGGTTTGGGCCGAGGCCCGCAAGAAATCGGACTTCGCGATCTTTCAACCGTACCTTCAGCATATAGTCGACCTGTGCCGCCAAAAGGCCGACTATATCGGCTTTGAAACCGAGGCATACGATGGGCTGGTGGATGATTTTGAACCCGGAGCCAAGGTGGCTGATTTCGAGGCCGCCTTCAATGGCCTGCGGCCAGAGCTTGTCGAACTTGTCGGCAAAATCAAAGACGCCCCCAAAAAGCCGGATATCAAAATTCTCAAGCGACCCTACGATGTCGAAAAACAGAAAATATTTGTCGAGGCGATCACGTCAGCGATGGGATATGATTTCGAGGCCGGTCGATTCGACCTGGCGGCTCATCCATCCTGCAATGAAATGGGACCCTGGGATGTACGGATACTCACCCGATATTACCGCAATGATTTTGCCGAAGGGTTGACCGGTGGAATGCATGAGGCCGGCCATGCCCTCTACGACATGACCCGACCGAACAAGGAACACTGGGGTACTCCGATGCATGAGACCGCCTCTCTGGCCATTCATGAATCGCAGTCGCGTATGTGGGAAAATATAGTCGGCCGATCGAGGGAGTTCTGGGTCTATTTCTTCCCTCAATTACAGCGAATATTCCGCGAAGAGACGGCGGGAATTACTCTCGATGATTTCTACCAAGCCATGAACTGGGTTGCTCCATCATATATCCGTGTCGAAGCCGACGAGGCGACCTATTGTCTCCATGTGATGCTCCGTTTCGAACTGGAGCGAGCCATTATTGCCGGTGACGTCAAGGTTAAGGATATCCCCGGCGAGTGGAACCGCCGATTCAAAGACTATCTCGGTATCGAGATCGATAATGATGCCAACGGCTGTCTTCAGGATGTGCATTGGTCGCATGGGATCTTCGGATATTTCCCGACTTATGCCCTGGGAAATCTGTATTCGGCTCAATTCTGGATGCAGGCACAAAAGGATAATCCGGGACTGCTGGATGATTTCACTCACGGCAAATTTGGAGGTCTGTTTAGCTGGCTGGGTGACAAAATCCACACCAAAGGATCAACCTATCTTGCCGCCGATTTATGCCAACGGGTAACCGGCCAATCCCTCTCGCACAAGCCATTGCTGGATTATTTGTACGATAAATATGAGGGGATATACGGCATCAAACGGTAACAATGGTAGGGAACAGTAGCCCGGGAGCCCCGCGCTCCCGGGGATGACCTAACCTGTACCCCACCTGAAAGGCGGGTTTATAATTTGATCCTGAGATGTTTGTAATTCATATATGAGCCGAATGTGGCAGGGGATTATCTTATCTAATAATGCTGACGCCTCAGGCCAAAATCGCTTCGCCCACCCTGAGGGTGGGGTACAAATATTTCCCGGACGAGCGTACGGGGCAATAGGCAAAAAAAGGAAGACCCCCTCAATAAAGAGAGGGTCATGGATTTTGACTCCATCTTGTCGAGATCGAGACAAAGAAGCCTATATTGAGGAAGCGGATAGCTTTTTTCTTATCATGTCCAAATATAGACTGTTAATTTTCTCTGCTATCCGCCTTAATTACGGGTCGGTCGTCCCGTTGACGTCAAGCTCATTCCAAAAAAAAGCAGAGATTGGTATGTCAAGCTTTTCTGATGCTTTCTGCAGGAATTTGAGGCTTGGCTCCCTTTTTTGATTTTCAACCAAGGAGATATAATTAGAAGAAACGTCCGTCATGGTTGCCAATTCTCCTTGGCGAAGACCCGCGAACTGGCGCAACAATTTTATGGTTTTTCCTATGCTGTGCATGCTTGCTCCAGACCTGAGGAGTTTTAGCTATTTATAATCTTATAAGCTAGCTTTACCAATTCGAAGACCACCCTCATTAATTCCTGAAAAAATGCTGGAGGTCCGTGTGACTTGATTTCACCAAGCTTTTCAAAGATCTCATAAAGGCTATCCAACTCCTGTTGGGCTATTTGACCTTTCTGTTGCTGCCTTAAAGAATCAATTACTTCTTTGCCACGCCGAACCATTTGATAAAAATCCGAACTCTTCATTGTTTCTATCCTCCTTATACCAGTTTCTTCATTCGCCCTGATCGATGGCTTATTTTCTTTTCAGGGCCGATTCCTGTAAGAAAAAGGGTGGCTTCTTTCCCCTTTTCCATTCCATCTTCTTGACTCCCTTCATTGATTCCGTGGGATAGGGAGTGTTACAGCTTTCTTGAAACTGGTTAAGGTTTCATTAAGGACCTCCTTTCAAAAAAATACTGACATTCCGAAATTGACATTTCTAGCATTTCCCATATTTGCCGGAATTGAAAATCACTTCCGATAGAAAATATTGCAGCACATTTACTCCTAAAAGATCGTCAAATCCCTATTGTAGATCAAAGAAGCTAACAATGGTTTCCTCCGTAAATAGTTAATCAAAGCAGAGCCATCGTATACCTAATTGAAGCTGGAAAAGGAGTGCATTTGAAAAGCTCAGATTCACTTGTCAAAGAACGGTTCAGCGTCTCTATGGTTAAAATACCTCACCATAAATGATTTGTCAAGCTAAATCTTAGTATATTATAACTGTCAGTTATAATAAATCCCGTTTTTCGCTCTAAACGGATATTTTTACTTACTGCACCCACATGAAAGATGGAATTTTATTTGATCCTGAAATGTTTGTCTCTTTTATATAATATATTTGGCAGGGAGAATCTTGATTAAGGACTCAGTCGCCTCAGGCTAAAATTGCTTCGCCCACCCTGAGGGTGGGGTACAAAGTTTAGGGTTCGTTTCTGATATTTAATGTTTTTCCATTCTTCGCCTCTCGATGGGGCTTTCTTTTTGGTTGTGTACATAGGTAAGACTCCTTGAATATTCAGGTTCAATAATAGAGTGGTGGCCGGAATCAACGCAGGACCTATGTCGATTTTGCAGGCAGAAGCCTGTTTTTGGCTGTCGCGTGGATGGCTGGCAAGGCCGGTTTTATGCTGTCGCGCGGATGACCTGAATTTGGGTTTGCAAACCGCGATCAGAGATTGCGGCCACCCGCCATGCATTTGAAACCAGGAGCAGAGTTCCAGGCTACGCAGCCTGAGGGTGGGATACAAAGTGATTTTTATACATTATGGTTTTGAGATATCTCCAATTTCAGGCAGATCGCTCCTAAATACTACAAAGAAAGCGATAGTATCACGGCCCTCCATTTCGATTTTTTCAAGCTTAATATTATAGTAGAATTTGTCTGATGCAACAGATATTTTCTGTCCGATATCAAAGCGATGCTTTGAATCCTCATATCTATTCATAGTCGGACTCCAGAAGTAGAATGATGGATAGACTAGAATAGAATCATTTTCTGAGCGGTGGTATATAACATTGTTAAATTTAATTTTCAACTCACCTATGGCAATATCTTTTTCTCCACCTTTCACAATTTTATAATCTCCAAGTTTTTTTCCCAAGTTATTGTAATCCTGCAAATCCGGATAGCAGAAAAAAATAAACAAAAAGACACATAATATAATACCACCCAAGAATCCTTTATACTCTTTGCCGATAAATTTGCCAAGCTTGTCAACAATATTAAGGATAGATTCAAAACCATTCATGTACCCTACCTCCTCCTACCCCAAATTTACTTATTTTAATAACTATGAGACAACTGAATCTTTCCCATGGCTTATAAAGCCGGACCAAGGTCCGGGGCACCCGTCGATGGGGTACAAAGTCATAAGTAATATTCAGTCTTACAATTGTAGCAGAAAACGCTCTCCTTGCCATAAGAATCCTTATATATCTTCAACCGCATTAGGGTATTATCAACATCCCAGCATCTGGGGCAAATTGGCGTATCTTTGTCTTCTGCAAGCCGGTCGCCCCTAATCCAATATAAACCATTTTCAAATACGACTTTCGCCTGTAGTTCAAGTCTTTCTTTTAGAGACTTATTCTCTTCCTTCAACTGGATTAACTCTTCTCTCAATCCAGAAAGTTCTTCACGTACCGTCAATAGTTGTTCATAAAGCTCCATATTTTTATACTTCTGAGCAAGATTTCCAGCTTCTTTTAAAACATCCAATACCTGCATATATCCCCCGAGGCATAAATTGAAATAAAAAAGGGATGACTTTCCGGCCATCCCTTCTTGATGTATATCCAATGATGTATAATCCAAGCTGTATTTGCAAACAGCGATGGCTATGGGATTCGGCTTAGTACATGCCGCCCATGCCGCCGCCCATGCCACCCATGCCGCCCATATCGGGCATGGCCGGACCAGCCTTATCCTTCTCAGGCTTGTCGGAGATGATGCAGTCGGTGGTCAGAAGCAAACCGGCTATCGAAGAAGCATTTTCCAGAGCGGTGCGAGCCACCTTGGTCGGGTCGATCACGCCGGCCTTAACCAGGTCTTCGTAAACGTCGGTCTGAGCGTTGTACCCGTACGAACCACTCTCGTTTTCGCGGACCTTGGCCACTACGATCGAGGCCTCGACACCGGCGTTGTGAGCGATCTGGCGGATCGGCTCTTCGAGAGCACGGGTCAGAATCAGCTTGCCGATCTTTTCGTCGCCGTCCAATTCCAGCTTGCCGAGAGCTTCCTGCGCGCGCAGCAAAACGACACCGCCGCCGGGGACGATACCTTCTTCGACCGCAGCGCGGGTAGCATTGAGAGCATCCTCAACACGAGCCTTCTTTTCCTTCATTTCGGTCTCGGTCGCAGCGCCGACATTGATGACGGCCACACCGCCGGCCAGCTTGGCCAGACGTTCCTGCAGCTTCTCACGATCGTAATCGGAAGAGGTGTCATCGATCTGCTTGCGGATCTGGTCGATGCGAGCTTTGATCTTGTCGGTCTCACCGCCGCCTTCGACGATGGTAGTGTTGTCCTTGTCGACAGTAACCTTCTTGGCGCTGCCAAGATCGGAAACGACGGCGTTTTCGAGCTTGAAGCCGACCTCTTCGGAGACCACTTGGCCGTTGGTCAGAGTGGCGATATCATCCAGCATCGCTTTGCGGCGATCACCGAAGCCCGGAGCCTTGACGGCACAGACTTTGATGGTGTTGCGGAGTTTGTTTACCACGAGGGTGGCCAGAGCTTCGCCATCAATATCCTCGGCGATTATCAGGAGGGGCTTGCCCAATTGGGCGGTTTTTTCCAGAACCGGCAGAAGGTCTTTCATGCTGGAGATCTTCTTGTCGTGGATAAGAACGAGGGCGTCTTCGAGAACCGCTTGCATGTTGTCGGGATCGGTGACAAAGTAGGGGGAGAGGTAACCGCGGTCGAACTGCATACCCTCGACGACATCCATGTAAGTATCGGCGGTCTTGGATTCTTCAATGGTGATAACGCCGTCTTTGCCGACCTTCTCCATCGCCTCGGCGATTTTTTCGCCGATGAAATTGTCGTTATTGGCCGAGATGGAGCCGACCTGGCTGATCTCTTCCTTACCGGAAACCGGCTTGGACATTTTCTTGATCTCATCGACGACAACGTTCACAGATTTGTCGATACCGCGCTTGACGGCCATAGCATTGGCGCCGGCGGTGATATGCTTCATGCCTTCGGCATAAATAGACTGGGCGAGAACGGTCGCGGTGGTTGTGCCGTCACCGGCGACATCGGAGGTCTTGGAAGCGACTTCCTTGACCATCTGGGCGCCCATGTTTTCGAAATTATCTTCGAGTTCGATTTCCTTGGCGACGGTGACGCCGTCTTTGGTGATGGTCGGCGAACCGAACTTTTTGTCAAGACTGACATTGCGGCCCCGCGGTCCCAGGGTAATCTTGACGGCGTTGGCCAACTGGTCGATACCTCTGCGCAATTTATCGCGCGCCTTGGCATCATATTCTATAATCTTAGCCATTTTTATTTTCCCTTTCCGTTTTCAACAATTGCCAAAACATCGGATTCGCGCATGATGAGCACGTCTTCATTATTGATCTTGATTTCGGTCCCGGAGTATTTTCCGTAGAGAATTTTGTTGCCCTTGGCAACCGTCATTGGGATAACTTTCCCATCTTCGGTCTGACGACCGGTTCCGACTTCCAAAATCTCGCCCTGCATCGGTTTTTCCTTGGCAGTATCGGGAATGATAATCCCACCACTGCTTTTCTCTTCGAGGGCGTCCTTCGGCCTGACCAGCACCCGATCAGCTAACGGTGTAATTTTCATCTTTCAATCCTCCTCACGGGCTCGGCCCGCTTTTGTTATAAACCAGTTATGATAAAAGTCTTAATATCCAGCGTTTTTGTTAGCACTCGACGGCGTCGAGTGCTAACAGCCAGACAATAAATAAAAACGCATGACATCTGT
>DAOUTW010000110.1 GCA_030668485.1 Candidatus Zixiibacteriota bacterium | reverse complement strand
GATTACTCCGCCGTGAGCACATTGATCACCGACACGGGCTGCAGGTTTACCTGGCATGCTTTATACCTCATATGAAATTAGGCCGTTGTACTTTTTCAATGTACACGGCAATTTCTTTCAAGTCAATAATTTGTTGAGCCTGCATATAATATCGGTCGCATGGCGTCATGGGTTGAGTCGAATCATCTCAAAAGCAACATCATTTTGCTTTGTTGCCAAACTCCGGTTTCGATCGTATAGAAATAGACCGCGCTCGGCATCTCTTCTCCCTGGTCATTTTTGCCGTCCCAATAGACCAGGTGATGACCGGCGAGTACCGTTTCATCTGCAAGCGTCCTGACTTTTTGCCCGAGAATATTGACCACTTCAATCCTGACATGCCCGTACTGCGGGATTGAATACCGTATCGCCGTCACCGGGTTGAACGGATTGGGGCTGTTCTGCAATAGTTGATACGTATCGGGAGGCCGGTTATCATTGTCGTTTACATCGTTGCCATAAGTGATAGTAAGCTGATAACCAACTTGCAAGGCATTGCCACCCAGAACCGAGACGATCAAAGCTATTCGGTCGAATTCAGAGGCGTTCGGGATTTGGATCGGCGATGTCACGGTATCATAATCGATATGTTCAACCATAACCGGCTGACCAATATCATTCTGCATACCGACCAGGGTTATACCCCAGGAATCCGCCGTTTCCGGCTCGAACTCGATTTCTAAGCCCATGGTCATAATATCGACATTCTCAAGCATGATATAGTTGGCGCCGAGGTTATCGGGCAAAACACTGTCGACAGGATTAAGGGTCGTCGGATAGCTGGTTATCCGGGCCGCGAGGTTGACGGTGTCATAGTCGATCGCCTCCGAAAAATACCCCGGTTTGAAGCGTTGTTTGGTAAACAGGTTCCAGAGAGCAAACTCCTGGAATTCGTTCTGCAGATCCGAAGTATCGCCCGATCTGCTTTTTATCGCATCGTCGGCAGCCAGCCACCAGTTGGGACCGGCAACCTGTCCGCAGCCCTCCCAGATATCCCTGATGATGACGCTTCCGTACCTTTCGGCCAAGAAGATGGGGAAAACGACCGATCCATACATATGCAGGTTACGCCAGTAATTAATTGTCGGCGATCCCAGGACCGTGCCGGTGCGAATCGACCATTGCGGAACATCATAGAAAAACCGCAGGTAATTTAAGTAATCATTCACTTCGTCGTAACATTCGTCTTCCATGAATACCGCCGACATCTCGATCCAGGCCGGGTTGACATCGGGTGAGGAACCTTCCAGTTCGCTGGCATCAATGGCGAACTGAACAGTATGGAAAAACTCATGGGCAATCGTTACCCGCAAAGCATTGAGGCGATTAGATTCATATCCGGGGAAGCCCTCATAATCGTTTTCGATAAATATATAACATGTCATCGTCATGGGAATTGTCGCCTGTATCGAATCGCTTACCGTCGCTCCATAGGCCGGGAAATCGATAAAATAGATATCCATCAATCCGTCTCCGCCGCCGTTGTAATATCCATCCGAGATTGGCGGGGTAAAGCCCAGATCGCCCACGGTATGCTCCCAGACCGAATCGCAGATCATTCCCGCATGGTAAATATAATCGGGAACACCCGTCTCCATGGTCTGAGTGTCATACTGATAAACCCGGTTGCTGCCATTATCGGTATAGTGCAGCAGAAAATGGCTGGTGCTGTAAGTATATGTCATGGTGTCTTCGCGCTCGACGAACAGCATCTTTGAATCGACCCCTTTGGGTCGGCTGGAGATCAGAGCGTTCAGAATCGGGGTGGCGCATTTGAGAGGAAGTTCTTCTCCGGAGGCTACCTTCTCCGATAATTCTTCGAACATGGCGGTCGCATCGGCATTAAATGACCGCCACTGATCAGGAGACATTTCGCCTGCCATGATCAGATTCGTGGTGCCTATCACAAAAATAACAATTCCAAGGATGAAATAGCAGGCTGATAATTGATGTTTACGTCCAGTATTCATGATTCCCTCCGCAAAAAAGTTGGACTTACTATAATAAAGCTAATCCTCCCCCCTTTTGGCAAACCATTTCTCGCCTTCACCGACTGGCTTCCGGCCTTCCGTTTTACATTTTTCCCTGTAAAGCGATGAAAAAAAACTTGATGTCAATACCGGCATTTCATAAAATTCCATGTTGTTCATAAAAAGTTAAAGTAAAAATGATGTTCCGACTTCGGCCGGATTCATAATTTGCCAGATCAACCTCTTATCGGGAGTCACGGATGCCTGATAACGACGACACGCATCGGATGGACGATTCGACACCCGAGGCCAATCTCGATCCGCTCGGTATTCTCGGATGGGTTATCGCAAGGAAATACAAGGTAAAGAAATATCTCGGCGGCGGCGGTTTTGGCGAGGTTTATGAGGGCTATAATGAAAACCTGTCGGAACAGCGCCTTGTTATAAAATTCTTCAAAAGGGTTCAGGCCCGTGAGAAATTCGATAAAGAAGCCAAAATCCTGTGCATGCTCGATCATCCCAATATCTGCCGCGTGATCGATTATCTTCCGGAAGAAGGCGCCGTGGTGGTCGCATTTATTGACGGCAAGGACGGCGGGGTTATTCTCAAAGATTCCGGCGCCCTTCCAGAACTGCTTTTTCTCAAAGTGGCAAGGTCCATCACCGATGCTATCGCATATGCTCATACCAAAAAAATCGCCCACCGGGATATCAAGCCCGGTAATATCATCGTCGATAAGGCCGAAAATGTCTTTCTGATCGATTTCGGCATCGCCAAGGAAATGGGCACCGATGCCACCAAAACCGCTTATACCGCCCTGACTCCGATGATTGCGGCCCCTGAAAGGCAGGTCGGGGAAATAGACTACAACCCCTTCCTGAGCGATATCTACGAAACCGGAATCACCCTGTTCAATATGGCCACCAACAGCCTCCCCTATCGCAATCCGACCAATCCCAATGCCGGCGAATGGGGAGGTTTAGCCGCCAAGCGCCTTTCGCCGGAGCTTACCCGTATTCTGAAAAAAGCAACTCATCCGAATCCGACCAATCGATACAAATCGACGCAGGAACTGGCCGAGGAGATGAAAAACCTCACCAATGCTTACGGCGGCAGTGGCAAACGATCTCGGCTGCCGGTCTATCTCAGTCTTCTCGCCGTCCTGATTGTCGCAGGATTCTTCGGTCGTGGCTATATCTCGGATTTCTGGAACCAGACCACATCTTCAGTGCCGGCTTCACCCCCACCAATTACGGAACCTGATCAACAGGAAGCTATTACGCCGGAAGATACCGAAACCGAAGGGCAATCTTCTCCCGATCAGGACAGTACCGAAAGCGAACAGGTGGCCGCGACAGCGGTGGAAGAGACAACCCCTCCGGTCACTCAGGAGGAACAGCCGCCGTCGCAACCGCCGGTTGAAGTCGAGCAACAACCGGTGGTTCAGGAAGAGCCTCCGGTGAAGCAACCCGAGCCTGATCCGGAACCACCACCTCCGGCGATCTCAAAGGTCATGGTGGCGGTAATCCCCAGCGACAGCGCATCATTGACTGTCGGAGGTACCGCGCGCCAATCGGGATCGCGATTCGAAATCGATCCGGGACGCTATGAGATTGCGGTGATGCACCCCGATTTCCCAATTTACCGAGAAACCCTTGAGGCGGTGGACGGCCCGGTTGATCTGGCCATTGATCTCGCGCGGCAATCGATTGCCGCCGACACGTTCGACTTGCAGGTTGCTCTTATTCCACCAAATGATAATTGTATACTTGAATTGACCCGCAATGGCCGCAGGCAGATGATATACAATTTCCCCTACCTGGGGCTCACCCAGCAGACCGGCGAGTGGTATTTCGAAATAAATATAAAACCGATCGGGCCGGCGGCAGGAAGCGAAATACAGATCGATTCCTGTGTCATATTTCCTTTCATAACAGCGCTTCGCGAAACCATGAAAGGCCAATCGGGGTCTTTTAATGTCGGAGTTTCCGATGATGAAGAGGTATCCATGGCTCGTTTTTTAATCTACTGGACGGAACAATAGATAACATTATTATAAAGGAGGTCTCATGCGAATAAGCAAGTTCGCCTTCCGGGTCACAGGAATTATCCTGCTGACCTGCTTTCTGCAGATGACGATGATCCCATCGTTATCTGTGGCTCAGACGCCGGAATGCCACTATGATAAGGCTAATCCGTCGATTGAGAATGCTCGGATCAGTTTCAAATCGCTCAGTTATGGATGCGCTGAGCTGGAAATCGAAGATTTCCTGAAACTGGAAACCATCACTACCGAACAGCGGGCCGACGCCCATGTTTTGCTGGCCGCTGTCTATTACGCCAAGTCTAAAAATGAAGACGAAAAGCGTATACTGGTCATCAATCAGTTCAAGGAGGCTTTCCGCACCTATCGCGAATGGCGCGGCGAACTGGACATCAACTCCAGCGAATTCAGCGAAATGATGAATGAGGCCCAGGTACTGGTCGATAAGGAAACGACCGAAGAGCAGGTAATCGCCGAGCCGGTAGTAGAAAAACCGGTTTATACCGAGTCAACCGTTAGCGAAGATAAGCCTTGGTATAAAAAGTGGTGGGCCATCGGACTTGGTGTCGGTCTCGTTGCCGGGACCGTGGTTATCCTCTCCGGAGGTGGTAGTGACGACGGTGATGATGGTGGTGGTGGTGGTGTCGTTAACGATACTCTACCGGATTTTCCCAACACCCCATGACGAAAAATGTGAATAAAAATATAGCTGAAAGGAGCATTCAGGATGCTTAGAAAAAATTTCAACATAGTCTTACTGGTCTTGGCGATAGTGTTGATCACCGTATCACCGGCCGCGGCTCAGGCGCCGGGTACGATCAGCTACCAGGGACGCTTAGCCGCCGATGACGGCGAGCCGATCACTACCGAAGTTTCGGTCACCTTTGCGGTCTATGCCGCCGCCTCGGGAGGTACTACTCTGTCTTTGCAGATACTAACCTTCACCCCCGATGCCAACGGTATCTTTACCGTTCAACTGGGACCGTTCGGCGCCACCGTTTTTGATGGCAGCCTGCGTTACCTGGGCATAAAAGTCGGCGCCGACGCCGAAATGACCCCCAGACAGGTACTGACCGCCGCGCCATATTCATTCAATACTAACAAGATTGCCGACAATGCCATCACCACCGCTAAAATAGCAAGCGGTGCCGTGACCAATAGTGACCTTGCCAATAATGCCGTAACCGGTACCAAAATTTTGGACGGTGCCGTTAGTGAAGCTGATATTGCCAATAGTGCGGTAACCAGTAACAAGATTGCGACCAATGCCGTCTCAACCACCAAGATAGCTGACGGCGGTGTGGGCAATGCCGATCTGGCCGGAAACTCAGTTACCGGAAATAAAGTTGTTGATGGGACCCTGACAAATGTTGATCTGGCTAACAATGCCGTCACCGGCGCCAAAGTCTCCAACGGCAGTCTGTATGGTGCAGATATCGCCGATGAACCAGGACTGGCCTTCAAAGAGGCACTACCAGCAAATTCCTTCAATCCACTGCCACCCCCCGGAGCAACTACCATTGATTCGATTTCTATTACGGTTCCGGCGGCTGGATACATTTACGTTTGGGCGAATACGACTATCTGCGTCGATCATATAACCGGCACGACTGATGAAATATATTTTCAGGTGTCAGCAGTCAGGGATAATATTAATTATTCTGCCTATGGCTTTGTTCAGGTATCGGTTCCAAGAGAGGCTCCGACCCAGGCATCCAGATATTACATGTTTCCAACTGATGCCCATCGCCCCTTTTATGTTGCCAGCGCAGGAACCTACAAGTTCTTCGCTAATTGTAACGTATCGGCGGGGGCGGGGGATAATGATAGTTATTTTGATCTGCAGATAACTGCCTTCTATTTCCCGACCGCATATGGCAGTGTCAATCTGCCCGCAGCATCAGAGAATCTCCAAACACCGGATGATGCCTCAGGTAATATCGAGGACAGTGGTCACCCGCAGGGACTGGAATAAAGATGCCAGATATCGAATGGACGCAAAGATGCCCTCTCCGGCAAACGGACTGTAAATCATGGTCCGGCCGGAAAGGCATGAACTCTGCGACTCAGTTGGAGAAAAACATATGAAAAATCTTATAAAAATGATATGTACCGCTTCGGTCATGTCGGTCTTCTGGATCGGGATCGTTATGGTCGGAACGGTCGGCGCTGAGGTGGTCGCTCCCGGGGCATGTGTCGGCGGAGGCGGCGCCAGCGGCGGTTCAGGCACCACCATGACCGGCAATGTGCCTCTCACCGGCACCGGCGTGGCAACTTCGGCCAATTTTCTGGTCCAGGGTGGTGTAATCGCCGCCGCTTTCGGGCAGCCGGGTGAACCTGCTTTCGCGGCGACATTTGCGGGATCTTCCGGAGAGATCGTTCTACCGGGCGATAAGTTGTTGAAAGTCGGATATGCCAACGGAAGTGGAACTGTCACAGGCACTTGTTACTACCGTCTGGGGGGTGCGACGACATTCGCCTCGACTGCGATGACGGCGGGAACCGGAGATACTCTGGTTTATACCATTCCCTCCGCCAGTGTAGGAGTGCGCGGTCTTGAATTCTATTTCAGGGTCAATTCCGGCGATGGAAGCACCGTTTCGGTCGGCTCATCCGGCGAACCGTTTATCTACATCGTCGAAATGAATAATGCTCAGTCGCAAAGACCGAGAGCGCTGCCTGCCACCCAATACCGCATTATCGGCGCTCCGCTCAATCTCACCGGAATGAACACATCGGCGGCTGTCTTTGGTGACGATTTCGGCGAGGCCGATCCGACATCATGGCGGCTGGGGAGCTATAATAACGGTACCGGGGAAGTCAATGAATACCCCATGACAGTACGGGTTACACCTGGACGTGGTTTTTGGCTGATTATGCGCACTCCGGCTTCATATGGAGCCGAATCTCATTCCATGCGGCCCAATAACTTCGACTATACGACCGATTATTACGAGGTACCCCTCGATTCCGGATGGAATCAGGTGGCCAACCCGTATGCCTTCGATGTCGACTGGCCGGCGGTGCGCTTCACCTACCAGGATGCAATGGTGCCGGGACATGATACTTCGGTAGTCGAAGATTTCGCCTATGTTTATGTCGGTAATCAGTATAGCACTGCTTCATCAATACCGGGATGGGACGGTTTCTTCGTCTTTGTCAAGAAGCCCGAGGTGAGCATCCTTTTCCCGTATCAGGAAGATGCCACGAAGATGTCTGCCAAACCGTTGCGTCACATCGCGGAAACGATTGCGCCCGACAATTGGAGCGTGCATTTGCAGATGGAAGCCGGAGAATTGACGGACAATGGTAATTTTATCGGTGTGCGAGAAGGTGCCAGTTTCGGCGATGACGGTTTCGATATTTCCGAACCGCCCTCGGCTCCCGATGCACCACGGCTTGCCTTCCGACTGCCAGAGGGTGACCCTCGACTGAGGCGCGCCGATTATCGCGCGCCGTTCAACGACGGCGCCGATTGGAATCTCGATATTACCCTCGCGCCGGGAAGAGTGATAACCGCCTCCGGAATCGACAATCTCCCCGACGGGATGGAGGCACTGTTAATCCTCGATAACGGCTCCGGGTACACTTTGGAGGAAAATGGCAAGATAGAACTGCCGGAGACGACCACTTCAGCCAGGTTGTTTATCGGCACGACCATCTATCTGGCCAATGAGGCTCCGTCGCCGCTGCCGATCGATTTCGCACTCCATCAGAATTATCCGAATCCGTTTAATCCGTTCACCAGCATCAACTTCGCTTTGCCTGAAAGCCGCTTCGTAACACTGGAAGTGTACAATATTATCGGGCAGAGAGTGAAAATGCTGATTTCTGAGGATCTGGAGGCGGGCGAGTACCGTGAGGAATGGCACGGCGATGATGAACAGGGCAAACAGGTTGCCAGCGGTATTTATTTCTACCGAATCAAAGCCGGGGACTTCATTCAAAGCCGTAAAATGTTGCTACTCAAATAAAATTGCCGGTGACGTCGATTTCCATCGGCGTCGCTGGGAATGTGTCAGGAGCAAACCGGGGCCGATTTAAAAATCGGCCCTTTTTATCGGCTGGATAATCTTTTCAGGCTAATTCCCCATAAAATAACCGACATGCAAATTGTTTCACACCCCCAGGATCGGTGGAAAATGGAGAATATGGCTCTTCATTCCAGAACCGTACCGTAGATCATCGGTGGGTGGCATTTGAAAAGACCGGCCTATTAGGCAGGAGAGTCATCGCATCAGGCTGTATTATCGCACAATAACCGGGTTTAGGGGATAAAAACTGTTGCAAAAAAAAATCAAGTCGTCTATATTGAAAGTAGCATAGGGGATTTGCTGATTTGTGTACTTCAACTGTGCTTAGTGTAAAAAAATAACATCAATACGTTTTTACCAATTGAAAGGAGATTGGTATGGTAAGGAAACTTGCAGCAGTGTTCCTCCTCTCCTTATTAATCGTCGTCTTCGTGACGACAACGGTGGCTCTTGGCGCCGACAAGCAGGTGAAGCCGATC
>DAOUTW010000082.1 GCA_030668485.1 Candidatus Zixiibacteriota bacterium | reverse complement strand
GTCACCCTTTTTCTCAAGGCGGCGGCTCTGGAAGAGGGGTTGGCCCAAAACACCCTGGAGGCGTATCGCCGGGACCTTGAGGGGTTTCTGACCTTTATCGGAGGCAAATCTCTCGAATCGATTTCCGGTAAAGATATCACCAGATATTTAAATGCTCTCTATGAACTCGGCCTGAACCCGGCCACAGTTAATCGGCGCCTGTCGGCGATAAAAAAACTGCTTCGTTTCCATCTCGGTAAGCGCGCTGCCTTCAAGGGGATACAGGGCCCGCGCCTGACCCGTCGTCTTCCTGTGGTTCTCTCGGTTCGCGAGGTGCAGAATATCCTGGCTCTTCCCGATACAAATAATAAGCGGCAGTTACGCGACGCCGCAATTTTGGAAACGCTATATGCCTCCGGTATGAGGATTTCGGAGCTGATCGGTCTCGATCGTTCGGTTTATGTGCCGGAGATAGCTTATATCATGGTCACCGGCAAGGGAAACCGGGAAAGATTGGTGCCGCTCGGCAGTTATGCCATTGAAGCCATCGACCGATATATTGAAAAGTCTCGCCCGCTGCTGGCCAAGGAAAAACAGGAGAGCAACAGGTTATTTATCACGCAACAGGGAAAGGGATTCAGCCGATCCGGAATGTGGAAGCTGATACACGGTTACATAATGAAGGCGGGGATCCGCAAGAAGGTAACGCCACACACCTTTCGCCATTCATTTGCCACCCATCTGCTGGAGGGGGGGGCGGACCTGCGGGTAGTCCAGGAACTGCTGGGTCATGCCAGCATCAACACGACACAGATTTACACTCATCTCAATCGCGAGTATCTGCTGGAGATTCATCGTCAGTTTCACCCACGGGCTCTTCTGGACGGAAGCGAATAATGCTCCATGTCGCCGCGCATGTCTCCGGCGCCAAAGCCGAATATTACCTGTCGCGAATCGTCGATCGGAATCAACTCTCTCTGCATCATTTCCAGACGCTCGAAGAACTGCTGACGCTGGCCCAACGTTTCATGCTTGATCTGATTTTTATCGGGGTTTCAGCTTCGGAAAACGACGAGATCATGCATGCCCTGGATATGGTGCGGACGATTAAAAATCATACTTATCTGGCGATCACCCCGACCGTTTTATACAATCCCGAACCGGACGATACCACCCTCACCGCCGCTTTTGAAAACGGCGCTGAGGAGTTTTATACCGATGCACTGGCGCCGCATATTGCCGAGGTCAAGACATCGATGCTGATTCAGCGGGCTTTCCGGGACCTCTCGGTTAACCCCTCCAGTCGTCTGCCGGGGCCGGCCATCATCGAAAAAGAGATCGATCGTCAAATCGAGATGGATCAGCAATTCGCGGTATGCTATGCCGACCTCGACAATTTTAAAGCCTTCAACGACTACTACGGTTACTATTATGGCGACCGGGTGATCAAGCTGACGTCACGGATTATCAAGGATGTCGTATTCGATCTGTGCCGTGAGGGATTCGTGGGGCATATCGGAGGCGATGATTTCATTTTTGTCATCCCCGGCGAATTGGTTCCAGCCATATGCGGGGGTATTATCCACACCTTTGATACCTTCATTCCGCAACGATACCAGGATGACGACCGCCAGCGAGGCTATATCATCACCCAAAACCGCCGTGGCGAAGAAGAGACTTATGGAATTATGACGCTGTCTATTGCGGTTATTATCAACAAGGGCAAAATGTTCAAGCATGTGGGGGAGATGTCGCACATGCTGGCCGATCTCAAGAAATATACCAAATCTCTGGATGGTTCCAATTACGTCATTGAACGTCGCCGGAAGTATTAATTGCTCAGGCGTTGCCTGAGGTCCTGCCCTCTCTTATTACCCGGATCGATCAACAGCAGCGAGTCGACATTTTTGCGCGCCGCTCGCAGATCTCCCAGTCTGATTTGCAGAACCGCCAGATTGTAATACGGTTCTATTAGCATGCGATCATATTGCTTGGCGGTGTTGTATTTAACCACCGCTTCGGCCGTATCGCCGTTGATCAGCAAGACATTGCCCCAGTTCAAATATCCGGCGGCATATCCAGGATCGAGTTCGACAAATTTCCTGAAATACTCAAAGGCGGTGGCGGTGTCGCCGACACGGCCGTATAGAACGCCGATTTTGGTGTAGATGACATGATTCTCAGGATCAAGATCGATGGCATGGACAAAGTTTTCGGCCGATTGCTGATACTGTTCACCAGCCATGAAAAGGTCGCCCAATCTGATATACGGTTGTACGCGGTCCGGTTCAAGGGTTGACGCGCGGCGATAGGACATTTCGGCTCGCTCGATATCGCCGATCCCTTCATAACAAGTACCCAGATTGATAAAGGCGTCGGTATAGTCGGGGTCAAGTGAGATGGTGATAGTCAACTGCTCAATCGCCTCCTGAAAACGTTCCATATTTTTATAGACCGAGCCGAGCCCGAAATAAAGAGCCGGCACCCCAGGCGTTTCCTTGATTGCCAAGTTGTATTCTTTGATGGCGTCGGCGAATTTTTCCTGACGGGCATAAGTCAAGGCCAGGTTTTGATGAATCTGGGCCTCGTTTTTCAGTCCCATGTCGAACCAGTTGATATTGCACATAACCAGTAGAAAGACAAGAATCGAAAGAGGTATCATCGATGTTTTGATAGCCGACTGCCTGATTTTGTCCCAGAAATAAATGACCGCATAAGCGGAGAACATCAGAATGATCGGGATTACCGTCAGGCGATGACGCGCGGTTACGAGAAAAAGGATAACCGTGGGGAGATAGGCCAGGAAGAAAATCAATAGCGGCGCCAGATGTGCCCGTCGGCGATAGCATAAGCCGAGACCGACCAAAGCGAGAGGGCCGAAAAGCCCGAAGGGGAATTTGAGACCGTAATCGAAAATCAGGACTGAGATCAGCGTCGAATACTGTCTGAAATCATAGATATCATGCTGGTCCGAGTTTTCAAATCCGGAGAAGAAATACACCAGCTTCCTATATGTCAGGCCGATAAAATGTCCCGGATTTTCAAAAATAAACCGTTTGGCTTTGTTGGTCCAGAAGGCCGAGGCCTCGGAAGGTTTCAACGAGTGCCCGACCTCTTTCTCGGCGTACTCGGTTGTCGTCGGGATGAATTTCGTCCAGGGGATACTGGCATCGAGAACAATCTCAGGCAACATCATCGTCAGCCCTTCGGCCGAAGGATTATTTCCGAGGTAGATATTGATACCGCCCTGCGATGAAATCGGCACAAAATCATCGGCGACGATATAGTTGCGAACCGTTACCGGTATAATCGGTATGGCAACGGCAGTGAAGAAGACCACCAACAAAATGATGATGGAACGGACTTCGATCTTTTTCCGAAACCGGAAGAAGGCCCAGAGCGCGAGGAAAGGCAGAACCAATAGCACATTCGGCCGGGCAATGGCTGAGAGGCCGAATATCAATCCGGCCATAAAATACGGCCCTTTGCCGGGATTGTCCCGATTGCGGGCCAGCACCAGAAGTCCGAGCAGATTGAGGAAAATGAAGATAACCGGGATAAGAAACATCGCTTCGTAAAATATCAATGTGCCGTAAACGGTATAGAATATCGAGCTTAAACGAGCGACCTTTTCGGAGAAAAATTCTCTTCCCAGCAGATAGGCGAGCGATACCGATGCCGAGGCTATTACCATCTGGATCAACCGCGTCCAGAAATAGTCGGAACCGGTAATCTTAAGCACCAGGGCCAGGAGGTAGGGGTATAGCGGTCCCCGGAAATAAATTTCGGTGCCCCAGAAACTTTTTTCGATTATCTCGGTGGCCCAGCGGATATTCCACAGTTCGTCGACCATCGGAGATAGGAAAAACGGGTTCGACTTGATCTGCAGAAGATAGATCAGCCGGATAATAAAGGCCACCCCGAAAATCAGGATGGCCCATTGTTTATGACTCAGTTTTGTTTTCATGAGCCTACTATGACTGTTTTGCGAACGATCGGGCTGCGAAGAAGACAACAAAAGCCAGACCGAAAATCATGATCAGCGAAAGGTATTCTCCGAAACCTCCGAAGATGAATGACGTTGATTCATAACTATCGTAGAATACCTTGAAAGCTGGAATTCCGGCAATCAATCCGGCCGAGACAACACCGATGAGGCCGCCGCCGGCGACAAGTCCGGAACCGAATAGAATTCCACCTTCCTGACGCAGCTTGTAAAGCGCTTTGTCGCGGGTCGTTTTCTTGATAAGCATCGCAACAATTCCGCCCAGCATGATGGGCGACGAAAGCGAGAGCGGGAGGTATAATCCGATCGCTACCGGAAGAGAATTGATTCCCAGCAGTTCGATTCCCAACGCAATCATCGCTCCGACGAAGATCGGGGTCCAGGGGATATTACCGCCGATAACACCCTGTACGATAGTCGCCATGACGTTGGCTTGCGGCGCCAGAAGCGGTTTGGGATGCGCGGCAGATTCGACCCAGCCAAAAACGTCGCCGAGAAGATAGAGAGTAAATCCCATTGCCAGGGCCGGGAAAAGGAGCCCTATAAATTCGGTCAACTGTTGTCGTTTCGGGGTTGCCCCCAGCAGATAGCCGGTTTTCAAATCCTGGGCAATATCGCCAGACATGCAAACCGCGATACAAACTACCGCACCGACCGACATCGCCGTTATCATTCCGCTGACGCCGGTAATGCCGAACTTAAGAAGAATCAAACAGGTGACCAGCAAGGTAAAGATGGTCATTCCCGAAACCGGGTTGGAGGACGACCCGACGATACCGACAATTCGTGCGGAAACGACGACAAAGAAAAATCCAAAAATTACCGCAAGCAGGGCCCCTAGGAAATGAAGTTCGGTTCCCGGCAGCAGCCAGATGGCGGTGACGATCAAGACCGACCCGATTAACACGACCGACATCGGCAGGTCGCGATCGGTGCGGGGGGTATCGTCTTTGGCAGCCGATTTCTTTGGAAGCAACTGGGCAAAACCGGACTTGAACGAGTGAAAAATAGTCGGAATTGATTTCATAAGAGAAATCGTGCCACCGAAAGCGACGGCGCCGACGCCAAGATATTTGATATAGAAATTCCTTAACTGGGCCGGATCCATATCGCTTAGAGGAATAGTGCCGGGCGAGATAATCAGCCCGGGGATTTGTTCTCCAATAAATGCCAGTAACGGCCCGATTCCCAGATACCCGATTACTGCCCCGGCCATCATCAGACTGGCAATGCGAGGACCGATAATATAACCGACACCGAGCAAGGCGGGAGCGGCGTCGATTCCGATCGTGCCGCCTTTGAGGATCCCTTTGAAATCATAACCCGGTGATTCTTTCCAGAGGCGGGCGATCACCATCAGTGTCTTATAGAGGGCGCCGAGTCCCAGTCCCATAAAGACCATTTTGGCCTTTGAACCGCCGACATCACCGGCTGCGATGATTTCGGCACAAGCGGTTCCCTCAGGGAATTTCAGTTTGCCATGTTCCTTTTCGACCAGGTATTTACGCAGCGGTATCATCAGCAGGATACCGAGCGATCCACCCAGCATCGCCATCCAGAATATCTGCGTTTTGCTGACTTCATGCACATACCCCATAGCGATCATATCGCTGTTGGCTGCCCAGATGAAGAAAGCCGGGATGGTGAAGGTGATGCCTGCCGCCAGCGATTCACCGGCCGATCCGACGGTCTGGACAATATTATTTTCCAGGACGGTCACGTTATCGCGTCGGAACAGAAGGCGAAGAACCGCCATCGACATCACCGCCGCCGGAATCGAGGCCGATACGGTCATGCCGAATTTGAGCGCCAGGTATGCGTTGGCTACTCCGAATACGACCGAAATGATCGCCCCCAGAATGAGGGCCTTGATGGTAACTTCGGCTACGCTTTCGGTGGCCTTGACATACGGCTCAAACTTGTTGGAATTGTTATTTGTAACGGGAGGATCTTCTTGCCGAGCCACAAAACCTCCTTGTAAGAATTGCCTGAAATCGAATTTCTCGTTTAAGTTACATCAAGCTAAGAAGATGCTGAATTTATGTCAAGCCAAAAGGTTGGGCAAGAAGGGGACAGCATGGGAGAGTGCGATGATCCCGGCGGGTATTTATGGTTTTCTACCGGTTGCGGGTAATATTATTCCAGGAAGTTCCCCAAATGCTTTATGCCGGGCAATCCTGAGTCAGAAAATGGTGCCATTAATAGTGTTTGTTTGACAGATTCGCACCCCTAAATGCAACAGATATAATAGGAACCGGGAGGCAATAAAGTTGTTATATCTAAAAGAAACAACAGATTACCGCAGCCGAGAAGGGAGTCGCATGAGGCAATTCGAATGCGATTCCTGTGCGAAGAAAGATCGAAAATTTTCTTCCGGGACCAAAAAAAAGTGGAACTTTATCGCATTCGGTTGTAAAACGGATAGGAGGATGAAATAATGATTGACGGAAAAGTATATCAAAGGCGGCCAGCGAGAGACGTCCGAGGTCTCCGCCAACCTTCCGCCCTTGGCTTTTCCCGATTATTTCTCCTTGAGGCATAATAGAATTGACAAAACCAGTCCTATATAGTATCTTTATATAGGAAACCATCTCAGCCTCACCTAATCCGTCGTAATGTAAAATGTTTTTTGTAATGTAAATGGCTGTGCGGCACACAAGGAGTACGTGACACCGACAGCCGTAGTAAAAAACCTAAAACGGAAGGGGTGATGATTGATGAAGCATAAACTGCTCGTCACATCCATCCTCGTACTTTTCCTCGTACCGGCTGTAATGGCCGCGGAGTCCGACAAGTTTGTCACCGCCAAAGCGGCTCCGACGTCGACAGAGGATGTCTTAATTGTACCCGTGGACGTGACAAACACCCACGACTTGGCGGCTCTTGATATTCCGCTGAGCTTCTCGGAAGGCGCCTATCTCGACAAGGTGCTCTTTACCGACCGTGTGAAGACCTTTGAGGTCAAAATCGCCAATATCGACAATGATAAAAGGACTATCGTTATTGGCTTGATTTCAATGGTCACCGGTGAGAAGCCCGATATGACTGCCGGCTCCGGTGCAGTTGCCGAACTGCATTTCAAGCTGGACCCCGGTGTCACCAGTGTGGAAATCAACCCCGTCGAAATGGAATTTCCCAATCACTCTCTGACCTATTATTACAACGACTATTCGAATGGTCGTCCAGAGGTCAAGAGCGTAAATCCTGAGGTGGAGGCGGGTCAGGTATATTATTCCAACCCGACTGCGATGCCCACAAAGTTCGCCCTCCATCAGAATTCGCCTAACCCGTTTAATCCCACCACCAGGGTCGCCTATGATATGCCGGCCGCCGGCGATGTGAAGATTTCGGTCTTCAATGTCCTCGGTCAGCACGTCAACGATCTGGTAAACGGACACAGCGAAGCCGGTTCCCATGAAGTTATTTGGGACGGCAAGGATCAGGCGGGAGAATCGGTGGCTAGCGGTGTTTACTTCTATCGGATTAAGACCGAACAATTTTCCGAAACGAAGAAGATGCTGCTTCTGAAGTAAGTTTTCACTTATTAAGAACCACGTCGCACAGTATTAAAAGCACATTAGAGCCCCTTATCGAAGGATGAGGGGCTCTCTTCTTGTCGCAGATACTGCGAGTCGCTACTGCCTATTTAACCGTTATGCGAACAATAATCGCATAATATGCGAGCGGTTTTCATGCATCGTATACAGTAGATTGTAACCTGTTGTCAGGCAATATGAATTTTTATTTTTTTTATATCTCACGTGGCACACTCTTTGATCTACATATTGGTGTCTGATGCGGGGAAAGAGCGATCACTTAGTCACTGATCGTTTGTATCAGATTATTGGAGAGGAGGGCCCCTGTCACGTAACAAGATAGGGGCTCAACTTAAGAACACAGTTCCTTCTTTATATAGATTCCTCATGTTTAACACGCAAGGCCGGGCCACAAGCCCGGCCTAATTTTTTGATAAAATGATCAGATGCGAATTTTGGAGAGGAATTCTTCTTTCTGAGGGGCGACTACAATCGTTTCTGAATCATCACCGTGGGAATAAGTGACCTCGACCTCTTTCTGGTACTTGCCGTCGCTGTAACGGGCAGTTATGGCGGCTGCAAGCAGGATGTTCTCTTTGGTCTGATCGCCCTGGAGAATTGTCAGCGGAGAGCCGACATCGTTGGCTTCGAAAATCCAATTCCCATTGTTGACGTATTGCATAATTTTATCGTTTTCCGCCTCGTTGCGGCCAACGATGATTTTGGTGGCAGCATCCGGACGGAAATGACGACCGATTTTGAGCAGATTGAGGTCATTAAAATCGATATTTTCCGTATGCGCCAGTAGATCGCGGAGGCGCCGGGAATAACCGACATCGGTTAGCAGGCAGCCCGATGCCGGGGTAGGATAATCCTCGAGACCAAACTTTTCGGCCAACTCCATTTGCCTTTTGCGGGAACGTCCCGAGATATTTTCCAGCAGATTGCGGTCCAGAAGACCGCTTTTTTCCGGGGCTGTCGGGTCCAACAGGCGGCCTGACAAGGGACGCACCAGTTTGTCTCCCAATCCCGATTCACGTTTGACCAGGTTCATCTGGCCCCGGTGCTGTGACATCGGCCGCTGTCCCAGAACCTCTCCGGTAAAAATGAAATCGGCCCCGACAATTTCCATAAACTGTTTCGCTTCGTGGAGCATCAGAATCCGGCAATCGATACAGGGGTTCATGTTTTTGCCGTATCCGTGCGGTGGATTTTTTACGATATCAATGAATTTCTCGCCGAGGTGAAGCATTTTGGCCTCGAAACCGAATTTGTTGGCGACATTGGTCGGGTCTTGCGAGCAACTCGATTTATCGCTTATATCGCAGCCGAAATGGGTCAAAAAGGTCAGAGCCGTGACTTTGATATTCTGCTGCAATATCAGCAGAACCGCCAGGGCGGAGTCCAGTCCGCCGGAAAATAGCGCAATTCCATGTCCTCTATGAGTCATTTTTCTCTCCACGATGTAGAACATATTAAATAACGAAGCGGTGTCAACGTTTATTGGCGTTAATTCTATATTAATGCCTTGACAGCCTAATTGATTCGCGATAGAATAGAGGCGACTTGATTATGGAATGAAATTATGAAGAGTGTTTTATACGGGCGTTTTAAAAGATTTATCTACGAAATAGACCAACTGACCCGTTTTTCGGTTAAGATGTTTCTGTCTATGTTCGGTCGTCCGATCTATGTATCGGAAACAATGGAGCAGTTATATCTGGTTGGTGTCGGTTCTCTTTTTCTGGTTGTCCTGACCGGGATTTTCGTCGGCCAGGGGATGGCCCTGCAACTCAATAATGAGATGGCCGAAATGGGGTCCAAATTTTACCTCGGCCGCATTATGGCTATCTCCATCATTCGGGAAATCGGACCGATCCTGACCGGCCTGATGGTCGCGGCACGGGTGGCTGCCGGGATTACGGCCGAAATCGGATCAATGAAATCATCGCATCAGCTCGATGCCATGGTAGCCTTCGGAATCGACCCGATCCGAAAACTGGCCGCACCCCGATTGATTGCACTGATGGTTATGGTTCCGGTACTGACGATAATATGCGATATTATTGCCATTCTAGGCGGATGGTTCATCGCGATAGTTGTCGCTAATATCACCTCGGCCACTTATTTCTCAATGGTTCTCGATCGCCTGACCTTTGGAAATATTTTTATGGGAGTACTCAAACCGGTTGTGTTTGCCTATGTCATAGCTTTTATTTCCTGCTACAAGGGCTTCACCACTTCCGGCGGCACCAAGGGAGTCGGCCGATCGACCAACGAATCGGTTATGATCTCTTCGGTAGTGATTTTAATCGTTAATTTTGTCCTTACTCGAGTGGTGTGGTCGCTCCTGAAAGGATCTCTATGATCAAATTCGAAAATATCAGTTTCGGATATAACGACCACAAGGTCCTCGATGGTGTCAGTTTTGATATCCCTGACGGGGAAAGCCGGGTCATCATGGGGCCCTCCGGTTCGGGAAAATCGACCATTTTGCGCCTAATTCTGGGACTTGATTGCCCCTGGTCGGGTAAAATTTTTATCGATGGACTCAATATCTGTGGAATGAAACTCAGGGACATGCAGAAGATCCGCAAGCAAATCGCGATGGTTTTCCAGGATGGAGCTCTTTTCGATTCTATGACGGTCGGTGAAAATGTCGGCTTCTATTTGTTAGAATATTCCGATAAAAAAGGAAGCGAGATTGAGGACGAAGTGAGAGAGATGCTTCATTTTGTCGACCTCGATCCGGACATCATCGACACGCTTCCGGAAGAATTGTCGGGCGGAATGCGGCGACGGGTAGCCGTCGCACGGGCCTTGTTGTCGACCAATCCGAGATTAATGTTATTTGACGAACCGACGACCGGGCTCGATCCGCAGGCGACGGAAAACGTTTTAAACTTGATGATCAAGTTGCGCGAGGTAAAAAATATTTCTGTGATCATCGTAACGCATCAAATAGCCGATGCTCTGAAACTAACCAGTAAGTACATTGTTATCCGCAAGGGACTAGTGGTTTTTGACGGTAATATCGATCAGTTGCGGGATTGCGATTCGTCTGAAATGAGCGATTTTCTGGCACCTTTTAAAAAATCAATCGTTGAAGTCGTTAATAAGAAAATAGTATAGTGAGATATGGTTATGAAACGAACGGGAAAAATCAAATGGGGCAATATGAAGATTGGTATTGTGATATCAATTGCTATTGCCGCCATTCTCTACAGTTCCTTCAGCGGGGGCGGAGTCTCTATTTTTGCGCCCAAAGACTATCTGGTTGTTTATTTTGAAAGCGTCAACGGTCTCCTCAAAGGAGCTTCGATTCGCCTCAGCGGCATCGAAGTCGGAACGGTCAAGTCGATTAAGTTCACCAACCAGGGTGTGCAACGGCGCCTCGAGGTCAGACTTAATATCAAGGAATCGGTATGGGAGTTTATTACCGCCGATTCCGAAGTGCAACTCGGCACAATCGGATTGCTGGGAGATAAATACATTGAAATATTCCCTGGGACACCGGGCTTGCCGATTGTCGAATCGGGAGCCGAGTTGAAAGTCAAAGGTGAATCGGGCCTGGAGATTATGAATCGGAAGGCGCCGGGAATGATCAGTTCGGTCGATACGCTGCTGGCCAATCTGCAATCGGTGTCGCAAAAAATTGCCGATGGCGAGGGGACGGCCGGAAAGATGATCGCCGACACATTGCTTTACGGCAACCTTGTAGCCGTCCTGGATCAAACCACAGAAGTCCTCGCCGAGATTCAGCGCAATCAAACCAAAATATTGGAGAAATTGGGTACTACTCTTGAAAATGCCGAAAGCATCACCGGCAAAATGGACAATGGCGACGGCAGCCTGGGGCGTCTAGTTAACGATGATGAACTTTATCAAAACATGGCCGGCTCGGCCGGAAGTCTCGATTCGATCCTGGCAAAAATCGACCGGGGTCAGGGTTCTGCCGGCGCCCTGGTAAATGATGCCGAATTGTATGAAGAGATGCGTAATCTGATGGTGCGGATTAATAATCTGGTCGCCGATATCGAGGAGAATCCCCGGAAGTATTTCAAGTTCTCTGTTTTCTAAAAATCCGGCCGGGAGGGTTGACGTTTTGACGAGTATAAAAACTCCAATCCTGTTTGCCATTCTGGTCTTCTTTCAAACCGCGCACAGCATCGAAGAATACCTGACACATCTGTATGACTGGCTTCCGATTGCTACCGTCAAAATTCATAATATTTTGGACTTCTTTCCCGTGTTGAGTATGCGAGAAGGAACTTTCGCACTCCTGAATGTGATATTTCTCATCTTTTTATCCATCGTATGCATCCTCGTTTTCCGAAGAAACCGATCAGCTTGGAAGCTGGCTCGCATTGTCGCCATTGTTGAAACCCTCAACGGACTGGCACATATATCGGCAGCCATTTATGCCGGAGGTTATTTCCCGGGAACTGCCAGTGCTGTCGGATTACTGATAACCGGCCCGCTGCTGCTGAGATCGTTCGGAGAACGGCCGATACCGCATAATTCGTACATATAAAATCAAGGACACTTGTTGACCGATTTTCAGGACATCGCCGATCGAAAGCACCGCTGCCGGATTGACTGGGGCCGCCGGGGGGCACGGCGGGCTGCCGAACGTGGCGATATTATAGTGATCGTCGATGTCCTGAGTTTCTCATCACTGGTGGCCACCGCGTTGCACAATGGTATTTCAATCTTTCCCTGCACCGAAAAAGATGACATAAATGTCCTGGCGCGACAAATCGGAGGTGAGGCGGCGGTACGGAGGCAGGAAGTGCCTGAAAAGGGCCGGTTCTCACTATCACCCCTGACATATTCTCCAACAGTGGCCGGAGCCAATGTAGCGGTGGCTTCGCCCAATGGCGCCACTTGCAGTCGCTACGCCGGTCAGGCGTCATATATATTCTGCGGCGGGTTACTCAATGCCGAGGCGGTGGCAGGGGAAGTATCGAAAATTATGAACGATTCCGATCTGGCCGTGACGGTAATTGCCTGTGGTGAAAGAGAAAAGGAACCGGGTGGCGATGGACCGATCCGTTTCGCCGTTGAGGATTTTCTGGGAGCGGGAGCGATTATATCCGGTATCCCATTCGAGAAATCACCCGATGCTATGGTATGCGAGGCAGCGTTTCTGAAATCACGCGACAATTTTTCAGGAATTATATGGGATTGCCCCAGCGGAGTGGAGTTGCGAGATTGCGGTTTTGAGGAGGATGTAAAACACTGCGCTCGCCTGAATATCTATGATTCTGTTCCGGTCCTGGAAAACGGTCTGTTTATCGATAGAAATAAATTTCCTCGATAATAACGCCTGATAAATAACTGTTGACATTTTTCCGGCAGCTGCGTAATTTATTTATAGACTACTTCATCGACAATGCTCATAATTTTAACGGTTATCTGGGGGTTGATATGCCCTGTCTTCTAGGCGGGTAAGCATCCACAACTCCCGAAGGTTGATTATTAGAATATTCCAAGGGTTAAACCTGCGCTTGCCCTAATCTTCCGGCAAGGGGCGAGGCAAAAGGAGATTGGTTATGTCAAATTCGAGTCAGGTTAAGGGACTGCAGCTGACGAGGGCATGGCCGACCGGAATCGCCATGTCGATTATTTTATTTCTTTTCGGCTTTTTATTAATGGTAAATTCGGGTCAGGCCGCGACTTGTGGCGACGCCAACAGCGATGAGATGATAAACGTCGGAGATGTTGTCTATATCATTAGCTTTGTCTTCAATGGCGGTCCGCCGCCGCAATTTTTATGTGACGGTGATGTCAATGGTGACGGGGTTGTCAACGTGGGTGACGCGGTGTATTTGATTCAGTGGGTTTTCAGAGGCGGCCCGCCGCCGGATTGCCTGCCGCCGTGGTTACTCAACGAATATACCGGCTGTAAGGTGTTCTGGAAAAGCGGATATCCGCCTGATGTCGATTGCATGGTGTACCAGTATGAAGGCGGTATTCTGAAGCTTAACCATATCAACGCGGGGTTCAACTGTTGTCCGGAACAAATTGTCGTGGATATTCAAGTGGTCGGCGACACCATTTTGATAGAGGAATCGGAGATAAACGGCATGTGCTTTTGCCTGTGTCTGTTCGATTTGGAAATGCAGATCAACTATCTCGAACCGGGTGAATATCTTATTCGCGTCATCGAACCGTATCTCGCCGAAAACGATGAACCGCTTGAATTCACCATCGATCTGGTCGCTGAACCGGCCGGGGCGTATTGCGTCCCGCGTCTTGGGTATCCCTGGGAGGAGCCGCCTCCGCCTAACGGCAGTACAATCGGCTATTCCGGCTGCAAATATCTGCGCGACAACCCGGCCGATACGTTGCCGCCCAATCAGGATTGCCTGTTCTATGAATACGATGGCCAGAACACGTTGACGGTCACGCATGCCAACACCTGTTTTAACTGCTGTATTCTCAGCACGCAGGCTGATTTCGCCTTTGACAGCAATACGGTGACAATTACCGAAAGCGAGGTTCTCGACGGAGGCGGCTGCGATTGCTTGTGTCTGTATGATGTCGATTACGAGATTACCGGGCTGATACCTGGGGTGTATGTACTCCAGTTCAATGGTATGTATCTTCGGGCGGGCGAAGAGCCGCTGGTGGTGACACTCGATTTGACTTCGGCGATAGGCAGCAGTTTTTGCGTAGCGAGGAATATCTATCCCTGGTGGGAATAAGAATTAGCGGTTGGCACAGAGTTATTTAAGAAAAATAAAGGCCCGCTTGTTGCCAGGCGGGCCTTTTGATGTTGAAGAATCGGCAACCACAGGAATTACGGGTAATAATCGCATTCCGGATTACCGTCGTCATCGGTATCGCATGGAGGTGGACCGCTGCTGAAAATGTAATCCATCAGATAATCAATATCGGCAGTTGTCACACCGGTATCGCAATTGACATCACCGGCATTGGGACATTCCGGGGTGACCGGTGGCCATTCCGGCGGAAACATCCAATTGATCAGGGCGACGACGTCGTCTATGTCGACGAAGCCATCGCCATTGACATCGCCGCACAGATCGCATTCGGCCGAGGCCGAGCCGGTGGCGGCAATGAAAATTAATGCCGTTCCTGCCAGAAGAACCAATAATTTCTTCATACCTTCCTCCTTGGACGTTAAAAAATTAAAAGGTTAAATAGTCACAAGCGGTCAGGTACAACCGTATACATATTCATTTTCCAAAATGTTTTTGTAATAAGATGCCTCCCGGCTATAGTTATCATTTTACTGTTTCTCAAGATCATGCCGAGGCCGAAGATATAGCCTCCGAACGGTGTGGATCGCATATCATGGCGCGACAAATGCCGTCATTCACCGCGCCAAAAACATTCGAACAAGGTCTCAATTGCAGGGATCGCAATCGGGGTTGCCATCATCATCAGTATCACATGGCGGGGGGCCGCCCATGAATAAGTACTGAATGAGATAACCCAAATCCCAATTGGGATTGTAGACATCTGCATAGTTTACGTTGACGATGCCATCACAATTTACATCGCCGGCGTATGGGCAGGCCGGTACGACCGGATTCGGATAGGTAAACCAGTCGATAAGGGCCGTCATATCGAAAACATTCACCTCGCCATCGCCGTTCAAATCGCCGCACATGCCGCATTCGGCCGAAGCAGTGCCGGGAGCGAACAGAAAGATAACGGCGGTTCCCGCCATGAGAACCAAGAATTTCTTCATACCTTCCTCCTTGGACAAAAGAGTTATAATATATTCCACAGACCGGATATACCGGGCGGTATCCCGGATCCCGCTGGAACTGATTCTGTTGTATTAAAACGATGCCCCGGTGATAGTCTACTTAAGTCATAGCATATCGTGCTGTGTCTGTCAACCCTTTGTTCCTGCTTTTGCCGGCTGATCTGAGGGACGACGGCTATGGTCGATACGAGACGGCCTCCGGCTGAAATGACGGTGTATGCGTCTGCCTGTTGCCGGGCGACCGGTTGTCAAAGAGGCCTACCTGAAAGAGGTGGGCCTCTTATCTCTAAAATGTCACACAAGCATTAATTGCCGCAGTCGAGCGACCCGCCGTTGAACATATAGTCGATGAGAATATACATGTCCTGCATGGTCGTACCACCGTCGTTGTTCACATCCCCGCAGGCCCAGTTATACTCCAGGCAGTGCTGGGGCGGCGGATAGGTGTAATTGGCATAACAATCTACGAATGCGACCAAATCGGATATGTCGACCTGACCGTCGCCGGTGACATCGCCGCAAACGCCGTCACAATAGCCATACGCCATCGATACCCCGAACAGCGCGATAAAGCCGAATACCAGAACGATTCTTAGTTTCATGATTCCCTCCTTGGACGTTTAAGAAAGAATTGGTTATTAACCATAAGGCGACCGCACTTCGGCCGCTTTTTAATTCCCTTACTATGATCAAAGAGAATGATGCCGATCATTCCTTATTTGTAATTTAGACATTGCTGGAAAAGCTGTCAAGAAAATAATTATAAATATAAAATAATAATATTATGACGAATTTCTTCGAAATAGTTGAAAATTATTCTTGAGTTATGGCAATAAACAATATTATATTAATTTCCGATCAGGGCATTTCAACTAATGGAAAAGTAGTTAAACAATCCAAGGGAGAGGAGTTTGTTATGAAACGTTATTCTGTCGGGATGTTAATGATGTTGTTTCTTTTCACCTTTGTTTTTGCCATGACGATGGCGGTCGGCGCCAAGGATGCCGATCCGGTGCCGCAGTATATGTGCTGCTGGTATACCAATGCATGCGGCGATACCGGATACGGCGGATGGATCGGCCTTGATTGCGTTTGCGAAAGACCGATCGGAGGCCAGGGCTGGTACGGCGGATGTTTTTGGGCTTGTCCACCCAATTGCAATATCCCGTAAAGATTGCAGTCGAGGTATGAAGTAATGAAATACGCCGGGAAACAGTCCGGCCTTGTCCGGGCCGGTCGTTCCTGACGCAAAAAAAGGCCCGCCTGTTTCAGGTGGGCCTTTTGAATTAGTTTAGCAGAACAGTTACTCGCAATCGCAGGGCGCCGGGCCGCCATTGAACATATAGTCGATCATGTAAGTGACATCATACATCCAAAGGACGCCATCTATGCAATCGACATTCATGGCGGCGGGGCATTCAGGCCACTCGAATTCTATAAAATAGTCGATCATAGCCACGAGATCGGAAATATCTACCTGGCCATCACCGTTGGCATCGCCGCACAGGCCACATTCGGCAGACGCCGTGGTCGGGGCGAACATGAAGATAACGGCAATCCCTGCCATGAGAATAAATAACTTTCTCATCTCTTCCTCCTTGGAAATTGGTTTTTGGGTTTATGATTGGCTCGGCAAAGCAGACCGCTTCGCCGAACGTATTTCCTTCCATGATGTTGTAATAAAATGCGATGCCTCGCTATTTCATTTAATTTATGATATGGAATCAAAAAACAGTTGTCAACAAATAATTATATAATGATTATAAAATTGGGCGGACCAAAACGGTACGATCTGGACTTTGGGGAAGAAGGGTGCTCTGTGCCGAGATACTATGTCAGTAGCAGACGCATAACTGCTTCGCCGTCATCGATTTCGCCGGTAAGGGCAAATCCAAGTTTTTCATAAAAGGGCTGTGGGCCACCGGCGGCCGGAACGACACTGGTCATAAGCACGGTAGCATTCGGACGCGTTCTGACATGCGCGATCAACGATTCCATCGCCCGGTAGCCGAAGGCCATCCCCTGATAGCGAGCATCGATCATGAGTCGCCAGAGAAAATATTCCGCCTTTTCCGGATAATCATGAAGCATCACGAACCCGACCGGAGTCTCGTCGGCATAAATAGCGCGGAACCAGGCTTGCTTGGTAAAGTAAGCCTGTGCGATTGACACCGCATTAGGCGCGACAAAGCCCTTCTGATTTTCATCGACCGAAAGTTTACAAATAACCCGAACCGTCTCGGCGGTAATTTCCCTCAGGGTAACCACGCTTTCCGCTGTCGGTGTATTATTGTTGTTCGCCACACCCGGCTCCTTTGTAATGTGAACATCGACTATTCATAGATTAACTCCCGGATTTATTTTCGTCTTTGGTAATCCGACTGGCGGGATCTTGACGATAAAAGGCCGCCAGTTGATCATACAATGCCCGATGGCGTCGTTTCAATGCGACAGGTTTCTCAAAAAACAGCTCTGTGACCACAGCAAAAAACTCGGCGGGGTTTTCCGCTCCATAGGTGTCGATGAGATTTTGATGATTGCGCTGAAGATCATTCAGGAGTTTTTTGTATTCCTGACCTAAAATACGAGCCCAGGCTGTGTACATCGACGGATGAGGCAGTACCGGCGACCCTTCGGTCGCTCCCGATTCGCTATCCAACTGATGTGCAAACTCGTGAAAGACGACGTTGTAGCCGTCGTATGGATCGGCGGAGCCGCTTAGGATGTCATCCCAGGACAAAACCACCGGACCGCGATACCATGATTCACCCAGACGTCCCTCGATATCCTCATGCACTACCCCGCCGGGCAGGTGGTTTTTCGAGGCGGTGAAATATTGACGGGGATAAACAAGAATTGAGGTCAGCAGGGGGAAATAATCGGTTTCGCGATGCAACAGAAGTATACATGCCTGAGCGGCGATAGTAACCCGAATTTCATCGGTGATATCAAGCCCGCCACATCCTTCGAACTTCTTCTCATTGAGGAAGACCAGAGTATGTCCCTGAAGTTCCTTCTGCTCGCTGGAGGTCAGTCGGCAATAATACGGCACATTGCGTTTCATAACTGCAATCCAATCGGGCGGAAAGGGCTGGTTGCGTAGCTTTTGGCGTCGTCTGCGTTTGAAACCGAACATGGCGTATTATCCTATCCTACGAAGATGATTCTGTCTGCGGTGCCTGATCCCCTAATATAGATAATGAAGGACAGACGACCAAGGGGTTTTGAAATTGCAGTCTGACAGGGGGACAGGCGCACGGATGACCGGCAAAAGCCGGTTTTTGGCTGTCGCGCAGATGACCATAATATGGCCCCCAATATGATACCAAATATGACCCAAAACACCCTTTTTGAGCCAGAAAAATGGCTTATAATGGCTTTGAATGGCTTTGGTAAAAAAGCGATGTCGTTGCCGCACAACGATTATTTGGCTTTGTTTGCTCATTTTTGCATATCCCCCGGTTTCTCCTCCTTTGGGTCATATTTGGATTGGTTCTCAGGGTAATTTGTTTCATAGATATACCTTTCTTGTTCAGGTTCACTTAACAGGATGGTTTCGGAATCTACAGTGGTTCTATGTCGATTTTGGTGGCAAAGCCGGCAGGGGCCGGATTATGCTGTCGCGCGGATGAGCTCAACTAATTGCCATAGTAAACGCTGGGGCAGACGGGACGTCTGCCACCCACAAAATTCTTAGATCGACAGCCCCGGGTGTATATTT